>CAZSWN010000005.1:12174-46123 GCA_964611135.1 uncultured Coxiellaceae bacterium
TGCAATAGGCCAAGTTCTCAAAATAAGCCAAGAAGACACAGAAGGAAATCTTAAAGAATTAGTTCAAGGGGGTGTCTTAGGCAGCCTTGTTGCACTTTTTCAATCTGGCTTTCAAATCATAGCCAATAATTTTCCGCTATGGTTTAAAGTAGATAACAAACTTATTTTTGGATTCACCTTTGGTTTTGAACCGGCTTTATTAGCGGCTGGTTATATCGTAGGAATTGGCGTAGCACTGAGTACTTTACTTGGTGTCGCCATTGGATGGGTCATCGGTATTCCGATTTTCAGTTATTTACATCCTATGATATTAAACTCGAGCCAGTCTGCTAGTAATTTAGCCGTCATTATTTGGCAATCGAGCATCCGCCCAATTGGGGTTGGCACCATGCTGGTAGGTGGGCTATGGACAATGGTACTACTTATTAAACCTATTATTAAAGGAGTCCATTCGTCTTTTATTTCATTAAGAACCATCCAAAAAAGCGGTTATGCTTCATTACCTAAGCATGAACGCGATATCCCTATTCATTACACTTTAGCTTTATTAGGCATTTTAATCATTCCACTAGGATATATTTTATTTAATTTTATTAGTCACCCGGCTTTAGGATTAACCCGTAATATTCAAATAATTACTTTACTCATCGGCATCGTCTTTATTCTAATCACTGGCTTCTTTTTCTCATCATTATGTGGTTATTTTGCAGGACTCATTGGAAGCAGTCAAAGCCCTATTTCAGGCGTTTCCCTTTCTGTCTTATTATTTGCCTCTCTTACCTTGTTAGCTATTTTTAGTTGGGCCCCGGGGTTTACCCACGATATGAAACATTTATTAGAGGGGGAAGGCCTCGCCATTATCATTGGAACCCTGGTAAGTAGTAGTTGTGCGATTACGAACGATACGATACAAGATCTAAAAGCGGGGCAAATTGTGGGCGCAACCCCTTGGAAACAACAGCTTATATTAATATTAGGCGTAACGGTTTCTGCTTTGATGTTAGCCCCTACACTAGAATTACTCTTTAACGCTTACGGAATAGCTGGAATTTCTCCTCCGGGACGCCAGATGGATCCCGCACAAATGCTATCTGCACCACAAGCCACACTTATGGCGAGCTTAGTTACCGGGGCATTCAAACATAATTTACCGTGGAATTTAATTAGCATTGGTTTTGTTGTAGCTATCCTTTGCATCCTTACCGACAGGCTATTACAACGACGTGGGATGCGTTTGCCGGTACTAGCCGTCGGCATAGGAATTTACCTTCCACTTGATACTTCATCTGGGTTAATCTTGGGAGGGCTTGCCTCCTATTTCGTTGAAAGAACGCTCTATAAACAACATCCCTTACAAACCGAAAAATCAGCTGATAACACCGCAAGGCAACGTGGGCTCACCTTAGCTTGCGGCTTAGTTGCAGGCGCTTGTTTAATGGGTGTCGTTTTAGCGATCCCTTTTACCTTAGCAGAATCTACGGATGTCTTGCGTCTTATGCCAAGGCACTTCACACTACTGGCCAATTTTTTTGGCGTACTATCTACCTTAGGTATTTTAGCTTGGATTTATCGCATTGTTTGTAAACGCTAAGGCTATATTTTACTTTAATATTGACAAAATAAAAAAATGCAACTAGGCTCCCGCTGAAATTCAGGGGGTAAATATATGCCTCCCCCTAGTCTATGAAACAAGAGGGGGCAAATATCTACCTCCCCCAATCTAAATGCGGGGGGTAGGTCCATGTCAACATTTTACAATCGATTTTCTTTCAGGAATCCCTTTAAGATTCTTCCCAATACTTGGGATTTAGTCGCTTTTGTTATCGTGCTCGGCATGCTTGCTGCATTTGTATGGGCGGGCAAACAAATGGCCGCCCCCTATCAAGTCGGGCAAGGATCAGCGCTTTCTTTAGACCCACATCAACTACCTAAATATGCTTTGTTTACTGTATTACGTTTATTTACGGCCATGGCATTTTCTCTGTTATTCACATTTACAGTGGGAACTTTAGCGGCAAAAAACAAACGTGCTGCCCGTATTATTATCCCGTGTATTGATATACTTCAGTCTGTCCCTGTTATTGGCTTGCTATCTATTACTATAGTAGGCTTTATCGCTTTATTTCAGGGTAGTCGTCTGGGCCCTGAGGCCGCAGCTATTTTTGCAGTTTTTACCGCGCAAGTTTGGAATATTACGCTTAGTTTTTATCAAAGTCTTTGCTCTGTCCCTACGGAATTAAAAGAAGCGGCTGATATGTTTCATTTATCGGCCTGGCAACGTTTTTGGCGTCTGGATGTCCCTTTTAGTATGCCGGGTTTGTTATGGAATATGATGATGTCTATGTCGGGTAGCTGGATTTTTTTAATTGCCTCTGAAAGCATTTCAGTGCATAACCAAACTATCGTCTTACCCGGCGTAGGCTCTTATCTTAGCCTCGCTATCAGTCAGGCCAGTATGTCGGGAGTAATCTACACCATCCTTACGATGCTAATTGTCATTTTACTTTATGACCAACTCTTTTTTAGGCCTTTATTAAATTGGTCAAAAAAATTTACATTCGAACAAATCAGCCAAGAATATGTGTCTCGATCATGGATTACCGTATTACTACAACGAACCTATATTTTAAAGTATTTAAGTCATTTTTTGGGAATATTAGGTGACGCGATTGTCAATATTTCCTTCACAAACGGAATAAAACAAGAAACTTTCTCTAAAAAACCAGCGCCGAATAGATTGGTCGATCTTATCTGGTATACCAGCATTACTGTGTTGGTAACCGGATCAATTTGGCTACTACTACATTTTATATTCAAACATATCTCATCCCATGAACTACTTCACGTCCTGCTTTTAGGCTTTATAACGGCATTAAGAATTGTCACCATTATTTTGGTAGCGAGTATCATTTGGATTCCTATTGGGGTTTTCATTGGATTAAACCGGCGTATTGCAGAATGGGTACAACCTATTGCTCAGTTTTTAGCAGCATTTCCAGCAAACGTTTTATTTCCAGTCGCTGTTATCCTGATTTTAAGATATCGATTAAATATTGAGATTTGGTCAACCCCTTTATTATTATTAGGCACACAGTGGTATATTTTATTCAATATTATTGCCGGTACTGCGGCCTTACCGGAAGATCTTAAAGAGGCTAGTAGTAATTTTGGTGTCAAAGGTTGGCAATGGTGGCGTCGTTTAATTTTACCCGGAATTTTTCCTCATTGGATCACAGGGACCATTACGGCCATCGGCGGGGGATGGAATATCACTATTCTAACCGAGGTAATCAGTTGGGGCTCTACCACACTCACCGCAACAGGGTTGGGGTCTTATATTGCCGAATCGACAGCGGCCGGTGATTTCCCGCGTGTAGCACTTGGGATGGCCATGATGAGTGCATTTGTATTAGTTATGAATCACTTAGTTTGGCGTCCATTATACAATCTATCTCAATCGCGATATCGATTGGATTAATCAGAAGAGGGCAAGCTATCATGAATAAAAAACCCATTTTTACTGTAAAAGATATTAGCAAATCATTTAAAAAAGCCGAACAACAAGAATTATTAGTCTTAGATAAAGTCAATTTTCAACTCTATGAAGATGAGATTGTCGCTTTATTAGGAAAATCAGGTTCAGGAAAATCTACCCTATTACGAATTATTTCAGGCCTTACCAATCCGAGTAATGGCAGCGTCACTTATCGAGACCAGGCTGTGCAAGGCCCTGTGCAAGGCATGGCGATGGTTTTTCAAAACTTTGCACTACTTCCTTGGTTAACCGTGTTAGAAAATGTTGAATTGGGCCTAGAAGCGTTACGTGTTCCTCGCGATGAACGTAGAACTCGCGCATTAAAAGCGATCGATATCATAGGACTCGATGGCTTTGAATCCGCTTATCCGAAAGAATTATCCGGCGGGATGCGCCAACGCGTCGGTTTTGCACGTGCATTAGTCATAAATCCAGATGTCCTATTAATGGATGAGCCTTTTTCTGCCCTCGACGTACTTACAGCCGATAACCTTAAAAGTGATTTGCTGGATCTATGGGAAGCCAAACAAACCGGCACTCGAGGCATTTTATTTGTAACGCACAATATTGAAGAGGCGGTATTACTCGCCAATCGTGTTATCGTCTTTGATAGTGATCCGGGCACTATCCGAGCAGAATTAGCAATTGATTTAGCGTATCCACGCACTGAACAAGATATTAAATTTCGACAATACGTTGACGAAATATATTCTTTGATTACTCGTCAAATGGATGAGCGTAAAAAGCTACGTCTCAAAGAACAATTACCGCGTATTACTGATATCGGTTATCGTCTCCCTGATGCGGATGTCGCTGAATTAACGGGTTTGCTAGAAACCTTAGATCAATCCGAATATCAAGGTCATATTAGCCTACCTGAACTTACAGAATCACTACATTTAGATGTTGATGATTTATTTCCATTAACTGAAGTATTAGATATATTAGGTTTTGCCCATGTCAATCAGGGCGAATTGATCTTAACAGAGGCCGGTAGATTATTCGCAAATGCCGATATTTTAGAACGAAAAAAAATATTTGCGGCGCATTTATTACGCTATGTACCTTTAGCTAAACATATTCGTCAGGTCTTAGAAGAAAGACGTACAGCAGGCCAACGTGCTTCTAGAGATCGATTTCTTAATGAATTAGAGGATTTCTTGAGTGAAAAAGAAGCCGAGCGGGTACTTCGTACCGTTATTGACTGGGGGCGTTACGCTGAATTATTTGCCTATGCAAATAATACAGGCATGTTAAGCTTAGAAAATCCAAATTAAATACTTTGTGTGCTAATCCTAACTCAATTTTATGATCAAACTCTATGAAGACTAAGAGATTTTCCGAATCAGCGCGTAAAGTAATTGAGATTGAAGGCCATACTATTCTGGGCTTATTAGATAAGATTGACGCAAATTTTGAGCGCGCCTGCGAACTACTTTTTAATTGCCAAGGTCATATCATTGTAATTGGCATTGGAAAATCGGGTCACATCGGGAATAAAATCGCTGCCACGCTAGCGAGTACAGGGAGTCCTGCTTTTTTTATCCATGCCGCCGAAGCCAATCATGGCGATCTAGGCATGATTAATTCCAAAGATGTAGTTTTAGCTATCTCGCATTCTGGAGAGACCGATGAGCTAATTAGCATTCTACCTACGCTTAAATTATTAAACATTCCGTTCATCTTAATAACAGGAAATCTCCATTCTACTTTAGCACAACAAGCAAGCGTTACACTGCACATAGCCATTAAACAAGAAGCCTGCCCTTTGGGATTAGCGCCTACCTCAAGTAGTACAGCCGTGTTAGTCATGGGTGATGCGATTGCGGTATCTCTCCTTAATAGGCGTGACTTTACCCGTGATGATTTTGCGAAGGTTCACCCCAAAGGTCAATTAGGACGGCGTTTGTTATTAAAAGTTGCTGATATTATGCATACTGGCTCCGCCATTCCCAAGGTGATATCCGGGACACCTTTAATTCAAACATTATTCGAGATCTCACAAAAACGTCTAGGAATGGCAGTCATTATTGATAAAAATGAACGTCTTCTCGGTGTTTTCACCGACGGTGATCTCAGAAGAGCCATTGATCAAGGCTTAAATCTACAAACCACACTGGTTGACCAAGTAATGACTTCTCACTGCAAAACCATCCATAAAGATCAGCTAGCCGCTGAGGCCTTAGAGAAAATGGAAGCGAGCAAGATAACTACTTTGATTGTTGTAGACGAAGAAAAACCTCTTGGGATCATCCATATCCATGATATTCTGAGCCAGGGAATCAAGTAGGTTTTTTTAAACTAGCTCAAATCATTTAAGTTAACGCGCTCAAAATAGTATGTTTTCTAAAACACTCGTCATTAATCTTATCCTTACTTCATTTATTTTATTAGGCACCTGGTATACCTGGTTACAATTAACTCGTCCTGTCAGCCCTTTTACAACGGGACACCAACCCGATGCCTATGCAACTCAGGTCGTTATTTACCACACGGATCAAAAAGGGGATCTTTATGATCAATTAGACACGCCCTTATCTGTCCACTATCCTTTAGATGATAGTATTTCTCTTTCCACCCCTTTATTTACTTTATTTTTAAACAATAGAGAATTATGGCAACTTTCATCACGTTATGGCAAACTGGAAGAAAGTAAAGACCTTTTAAGACTTTGGGATAATGTTAAACTTAAACAAAAACAAGGATCAAACAATGCGCCTCTATCAACCTTAACGACATCTACTTTAGATATCCACCTTAAAGAAAAAACCGCGCAAACATCGGCGCCTGTCGTTATTACCCAGATAAGTCAAGAGATACACGCCATGGGATTACACGCTGATTTCAATACCAAAACTATTCGACTTTTATCGCAAGTAAAAGGGCAACTCAAATCTGCTAAAAAGTAAATGGGGTTTAAGATGCCTATTCAAGCTCACTTGAAACGAAAACAGCTTAAAGCAACTAAAAATTTACGATTACTCACCCTATTACTATTTGCTAATATTTATCTCCCTGCTTATGCAGATCAACAAAGCCTGGAACAGACTATCTATTTTGAGTCGGATACGCTGTTATACAATAATGAGACCAAGCTAGGGATTTACCAAGGACATATTAAATTAACACAAGGCACGCGAATTCTAACCGCAGACTATGCGAAAAGCTATTCGGACAAAAAAGGTCACATTGTAAAAGTAGTTGCCACGGGCAATCCTGCGCGTTATCGCGCTGTTATATTCCCTAATCGTCCTCAGTTAATTGCGACTGGAAATACTATCTATTATTATCCTCTACAAGATTACTTAGAAGCGGTCGGTAATGCCGAGATAGTCCAAGGTCAAAACCATGTCAAAGGTCCAAAAATTAATTATGACTTTAAAAAGAAAACGGTGGGTTCTTCGATCTCAAAAGAAGGGCGTACGCAAATTTTGCTAGCTCCATTACAATCTATACACTCATGAGTAAACTACACGCTATCAATTTAGCAAAACGCTATCATTCTCGCGTTGTTGTTAAAAACGTCTCGCTAGAACTAGAAACGGGTGAAGTTGTCGGTTTATTAGGTCCTAATGGTGCGGGAAAAACAACCAGTTTTTATTTAATTGTGGGCTTAATAGATAGTGCACAAGGTAAGATTTTACTGGATAACCACAATATCACTCATCTACCTATGCACGCCCGTGCTAAAGCAGGTATTGGCTATTTACCGCAAGAGCCTTCCATATTCCGTAAATTATCGGTTGCCGATAATATTTTGGCTATCCTCCAATTACGCAAGGATCTTTCCAAAGAACAACGTAAACAACATCTAGAAAATTTACTGCACGAATTTCATATTACACATATTCGCGATACCTTAGGTATTAGCTTATCCGGTGGGGAACGCCGGCGTGTAGAAATTGCGCGTGCTTTAGCGATGGAACCTAAATTTATGCTATTAGACGAGCCATTTGCAGGAATTGACCCTATTTCCGTCGTCGATATCAAACGCATGATTATTCATTTGAGTCGTCGCGGCATTGGGGTATTAATTACCGATCATAATGTTCGGGAAACGCTAACTATTTGCAAACGCGCCTATATAGTGAGCGAAGGTGAAACTATCTACGTCGGAACACCTCAAGAAGTGCTGAATAATCAACGCGTCCGCGAGGTTTATTTGGGTCATGAATTTGATTTGTAGTATACATCTGGCAGCTAAGCCCTTTACATATTGTTTAATTTTTGATCACTAATTTGATAAAAAATAAACGCTGTCTCCTCAGTCAGTCTTTCGCTAAAAACTCATTGTCGTCATTGGTAAAAATAAAGAATTCCAGCGTGGCAAGCTACCGCTCTCTACTTAAAAGATCCCGCCTAAGGTATAATTAAAGGCTCTTAAGAAAAAATATCAATGGTAATCGATTATAAAGAAAGAGGGTCTAATGCAAATTACTATTACAGATGATGGGATAAAAGTTACTGATGCATTAAAGGAATATATATTGGATAAATTTAAACGCTTAGAACGTATAACCCACAAGACCACAACGATTCATGTCACTTTAAGCCTAGAGAACCTAGACCAAGTCGCCAAAGTACTTGTTCATGCGCATGGTACAGAATTTTATGCCAGCGCCAGTAACGAGAATCTATACCAAACCATTGATGAATTAGTTGATAAAATTGAATACCAAATTAATAAACACAAACAAAAGATAAAAGAAAAACGACATGATAGATCAGAAGAGTATGGTCCAAAAGAGTCTGAAGAACTGTAAACCAACCTTTGTCGAGGCCGATGTGCAACTCAATTCTTTAACCGCAATATCTCCTATTGATGGGCGTTATTCCGACAAAACCAAAGTGCTACGCCCACTGTGTAGTGAGTATGGCTTATTTTATTTTAGAGTTTTAGTTGAAATTCGCTGGTTACAAACTCTAGCTAATCACCCGGCTATTAAAGAGGTCCCTGCGTTTTCGATAAGCGCGCAACAACAATTAAATCAGATTATAGAAAATTTTAATTTAGCGGATGCGCAACAAATCAAGGCTTTAGAAAAAACCACTCATCATGATATCAAGGCCGTTGAATATTTTTTGAAAGAAAAATTAGCTGCAAATTCAGAGTTAAAACCTATTTCTGAATTTATTCATTTTGGCTGTACCTCTGAAGACATTAATAATTTAGCGTATGCTTTAATGCTCAAGGAAGTACGCCAAAAGCACCTACTTCCTTCTATTCAACAACTAATAAACCATTTAAAAAAATTAGCGCAGCAATATGCCTCCTGTGCTATGCTGGGTCGCACACATGGACAAGCCGCTATACCCACCACGATGGGAAAAGAATTAGCTAATTTCACTCAACGCTTAATTGTTCAGCAAAAATTATTAGCTCAAGTTGCGATACTGGGAAAATTTAATGGCGCCGTTGGTAATTACAATGCCCATCGTATCGCTTATCCTGAAATTAACTGGCCCAAACTAGGGCAAGAATTTGTTTTAAGCTTAGGTTTGAACTGGAATGCTTACACGACACAAATTGAGCCTCACGACTATATTGCTGAATATTGTGACAGTTTAAAACGAATTAATACCCTATTAATTGGCTTAGCCGCTGATTGTTGGGGCTATACTTCATTGGGTTATTTCAAACAACGGGTTAAAAAAGGTGAGGTAGGCTCATCTACTATGCCGCATAAAATAAACCCTATTGATTTTGAAAACGCCGAAGGTAATTTCAGCTTAGCCAATAGTTTATACCAACATTTTGCCAATACCCTGCCAATATCTCGTTGGCAAAGAGATTTAAGAGATTCTACACTTTTGCGTAATTTAGGTACGGCTTTTGCACATAATTTAATTGCTTATAAAAGTTTACTACAGGGTTTAGAAAAAATTTCTATCGATGAAATTAAATTAAAACAAGACTTAGAACAACATTGGGAAATATTAGCTGAAGCGATACAAACCGTGTTGCGACGACATGGTGCAGAAATGCCATATGAACGCTTAAAAGCCTTAACACAAGGAAAAAAACTTAATCAAAAAATACTTCATCAATTCATTAAGACGCTAGAAATTCCTGAAACCGTTAAACAAGAATTACTCCGACTATCGCCTGTTAATTATCTAGGCTACGCAAGCGAGTTGGCTCAAGCAATCTAAGGCTTAATCTATTTTAAAGTTTCGTTTTAGTAAAAATAAACCTCAACAATCATCACAAATAAGTGAATAATTAATTCTAGCAATAGATTTAATTTTTAGCGCTTTTATCCGCTTTACCTTTTTTAACTGTTAATTTTATTTTTCCATTGACATAATCTACTAAAATTTTGTCCCCGGCTACGAATTTTTCTTCTATCATATCTCGTGCGATCGGGTTCTCTAATTCTTGTTGAATAGTCCGTTTTAAAGGTCTCGCGCCATAAACGGGATCGTAACCCAATACCGCAATATGATTAATTGCCGCCGCACTGACTTCTAACAATAAATCTCGTTCACCAAGACGTTCACGTAAGCGCTGTAATTGAATCTCCGTAATAGTATGAATCTGTTTTTCTGATAATGCGTGAAATACCACAATTTCATCAATGCGGTTAACAAATTCTGGACGAAAATGTTTAGAAATAATTTCTACCAGCGTATTTTTTAAAGTGGCATAATCTTTTTTTGAGGTTAATTCCTGAATTAATTGGGAGCCTAAATTCGATGTCATCACTATAACCGTGTTGCGAAAATCTACTGTACGTCCATGCCCATCGGTTAAGCGACCATCCTCTAAAACTTGTAACAAAATATTAAATACATCGGCATGCGCTTTTTCAATTTCATCGAGTAATACAACCGAATAAGGTTTACGGCGTACTGCCTCTGTAAGATAACCCCCTGCTTCATACCCCACATAGCCAGGAGGAGCACCTATTAGGCGGGCGACAGAATGCTTTTCCATAAATTCAGACATATCTAGTCGCACCATGGCTTCCTCAGAATCAAATAAAAATCCTGCTAAAGCTTTGCAAACCTCTGTTTTACCGACACCGGTCGGTCCTGAAAAAATAAACGACCCAATCGGCCGATTAGGATCAGATAATCCAGCACGGGAACGACGAATCGCATTAGCCACCACCGTAATTGCTTCATCTTGACCAACAACACGCTGGTGCAAAGCCTTTTCCATATGTAGTAATTTTTCACGTTCTCCTTCTAACATTTTAGTAACCGGGATACCCGTCCATTGTGAAACAATCTCGGCAATTTCTTTTTCACTGACTCTATTGCGGACTAAATGTGTTTCTTTTTTTTCCATTTTACGCACAGCTTGTAATTTTTTTTCTAAAACAGGGATATGACCATATTGTAATTCTGACATCCGATTTAAATCACCCGATCGCCGCGCCTTTTCTAGCTCGAATTGTGCTTTTTCAAGATCACTTTTTATTTTTTGCTCGCCTTGCAAGGTTGCTTTTTCAGCTTTCCAAACTTCATTTAAGTCAGCATACTTCTTGGCCAAATCACTAATTTCGTTTTCTAAATTTTTCAATCGTTCTTTAGAAGGTTCATCGGTTTCCTTTTTTAAAGCTTCTCGTTCTATCTTCAATTGAATTAAACGTCTGTCTAAACGATCCAACTTTTCTGGCTTAGAATCAATCTCAATTCGGATACGACTAGCGGCCTCATCAATCAAATCTATTGCTTTATCGGGTAAATTTCTATCGGAAATATAACGATGTGACAAAGTGGCCGCGGCAAGGATTGCTGAATCCATAATTTCCACACCGTGATGAATTTCATAACGTTGTTTTAATCCTCGTAAAATTGCTACGGTATCTTCAACGCTTGGCTCATCGACTACAATCTTTTGGAAACGCCGTTCTAATGCGGCATCTTTTTCAATATAGTTTCGATATTCATCTAATGTCGTTGCGCCTATACAATGCAACTGCCCTCTTGCTAAAGCAGGTTTTAACATATTCCCTGCATCCATTGCACCCTCTGCTTTTCCAGCGCCAACCATCGTATGCAGCTCATCAATAAATAAAATAATTTGCCCCTCTTGCTTGGCCAGATCATTTAATACTGATTTTAAGCGTTCCTCAAATTCACCGCGATATTTTGCCCCTGCAATTAATGCGCCCATGTCTAAAGCAAGTAAACGCTTATTTTTTAGGCCTTCGGGGACTTCATGATTCACAATACGTTGTGCAAGCCCTTCTACTACGGCTGTTTTACCCACACCCGGTTCACCAATAAGGACGGGATTATTTTTAGTTCGTCTTTGTAAGACTTGAATTGTTCGCCGAATGACATCGTCACGGCCTATAACAGGATCCAGCTTGCCTTGCGCCACTTGCGCCGTTAAATCAATCGTATATTTTTTCAAAGCTTGGCGACGCCCTTCCGCGCCAGGATCACTCACCCCTTCTCCACCTCGAATATCTTTTATAGATCGCTCAATCGATGCCTTTTTGGCGCCGGCTTTTCGCAATAACTCACCTAAAGTAGCTTTGTCGTCCACCGCCGCTAGTACAAATAACTCACTTGATAAATATTCATCATTTCGTTGTTGCGCGAGCTTATCAGTAACATTAAGCAAACGTGCCAGATCATTCGAAGGGTAAATCTCACCGGGAGTTGCCGATTGAACCACTGGCAAACGTTCGATCGCTTCATCCAAGCTTTTAGTTAATTGGCTCAAATTAACATTGGCTTTAGTTAGCAAGGGCCTTACTGTGCCATTTTCTTGTAATAACAAGGCATGCATCAAGTGAACTGGTTCAATAAATGGATTATCTCTTCCTATCGCAAGCGACTGTGATTCTGTCAAGGCGGTTTGAAATTGACTGGTTAATTTATTAAGGCTCATAATACCCTCTGCTAAGCATAATCTAGCATTTATGTTTTATAAATAGTTTAGTCTAATTAAAGAAAATCAAGTTAATTCCATTATAAAATGTATTATTCTTACTCAGCTAGTAAAAAAAAGGTAAACTAGGCGTATTTCCATCATAAAACAAATTTAGCTTATTAATATAGAGGTCTTTATGACAGAAGAATTATTAGGTGACCCTCAGTGGGAACGAAAAACTTTAGAAAAATTACTTTTTAGTACACTAAAGGAACAACGTCGTAAAAGACGCTGGGGTATTTTCTTTAAATTTTTATCTTTTATCGCTATTTTATGCTTTTTGGTAGTTTTATGGCCTACGACAGCGAATCTACCTACTGCCTCGAGGGCTAAGGCGCATATCGGTCTAATTGATATTCGCGGGATTATCGATGCTAGTACATCGGCTGACGCTGACAACGTTATTGAAGGCCTACAAAACGCCTTCGAAGACAAAAATACACGCAGCGTAATCTTACGAATCAATAGCCCAGGTGGAAGTCCAGTTCAAGCCGCTCAGATCTATAATGAGATTCGTTACCTACGCCATAAATATCCGGCTATTAAATTGTATGCGGTATGTGATGATCTCTGCGCATCGGCTGCCTATTATATTGCCTCGGCGAGTGACGACATCTATGCGAGTCCTGCCAGTTTAGTCGGCTCAATTGGTGTTTTAATGGATGGCTTTGGCTTTGTCGATACCCTAAAAAAAGTGGGGGTTACACGCCGCTTATTAACTGCCGGAGCACATAAAGGCTTTTTAGACCCTTTTTCACCGGAAAAAGCCGATGAAAAACTAATTGCTGAACGTATGCTAGCGAGTGTCCATCAACAATTTATTGAGGCGGTCAAACAAGGTCGGGGAAATCGCTTAAAAGACGATCCCGAATTATTTTCTGGTTTAGCCTGGACCGGACAAGAGGCTTTATCATTAGGATTAATAGACGGTTTTGCTGATTTAAATTCCTTATCACATGATTTGATTAAGAATAAAAATATCATTGACTACACCGTAAAACCCGGCTTACTACAACAACTTTCGGATCGCGTGGGCGCTGCATTCGCACAACAAATTAGCGCCAATCTTGGCATTCTTTCGCATGGGTTTCATTAAATACCATTTCCGATTTTATACGGTAGATTAAGATGACTTGCCTAAACGTCCGTTTATGTTTTATTTTTATCTTAAAACATAAAAAAAGTTAGGCAAGGAATCTATTATGATAAATACAGCACATGGATTTAGTTTATTTGAATTACTCATTGTATTAGTTATTATTGGTATTTTAGCAAATATTACTTACCCAATTTATACGCACGTACTTATAAAAGTCCATCGCACAGAAGCTAAAATCGCTTTAATGGATCTTGCAAACCGTATGGAACGTTATTATCTGGAAAATAATAATAGCTATTTGGGCGCTAGTCTCGGTAAATTACATATAAAAGCCATTACTGATAAAAAATTCTATCAATTATCTTTAAACAGCACGAATAACACCTACCTATTGTTTGCAACAGCTACTTTTTCGGATCCAGAATGTTATTGTTTCATGTTAAACCAATTGGGAGAAAAAACGAATACCGGCGCTTCAAAACAATGTTGGTAAGTTTATAATTAATTCATCAAAACATGTGTAAAAACCCTTTTAACTAATTAGCTCCGTGGAAAATTTTTCTGCCAATGCTATACTCCATGTAGCTATTATAGGGAGATTCTAAATGCTAAAGAAGTTATTAGCTGAATTCTTAGGGACTTTTTGGTTAGTACTAGGTGGCTGCGGCAGTGCCGTATTAGCCGCTAAATTCCCTATAACGGGTATCGGTTTTTTAGGCGTAGCTTTTGCTTTTGGGTTAAGCCTCTTCACTATGCTATGTGTATTTGCCCCTATCTCTGGCGGTCACTTAAACCCTGCTGTCTCTATTGGCCTTTGGGCTGCAGGAAGATTTAGCCTTAAAGAAGTGCCTGCTTATATTATTGCGCAAGTGATAGGTGGCATCATAGCCGCTACCGTTCTATACCTTATTGCCAATGGTCACCACGGATTTAGCCTACAAAATGGTTTCGCCAGTAATGGTTACGGACTGCATTCCCCAGGCCATTATTCTTTACTCGCTTGTTTTATTTGTGAAGTATGCCTGACATTTATGTTTCTAATTGTAATAGCGGGTGTTACTAATCCACAATTGCCTAGCCATTTTGCGCCCTTAGCGATTGGTTTAGCATTAACTATAGTCCATTTAATTAGCATTCCGGTTACCAATGCATCTGTTAATCCAGCGCGTAGCACAGGCCCTGCTTTGTTGGTCGGAGGCTGGGCTATACACCAACTCTGGTTATTTTGGCTTGCTCCATTACTAGGGGGACTATTAGGTGGAGGTCTATTTAGATATTTATGGGGAAATAAAAAATAATCCTCTTGAATTTATAATAACAAAAAAATACCTCTTCTTAAGAGAATAAACCTAAATAATTAGACCGTTCTTTCTATCTGGATTGGTATTCGCAATGCCCGCGGTAAAGCAAATGTAACGCTTTCTTCTTCACCCGCCAATTCAGAAACTAAACACGTTTGCCAATTAGGAAAGGTTTTTATATATTTTATAACCTTTTGTACTAAAAACTCAGGTGCCGAAGCGCCCGCCGTAATACCGATAGCTTGCTTTTTTATCAGCCAAGCAGATTGAATATCTTCAGCCGTATCAATTAAATAGGCGGGCTTTCCTAAGCGCTCGGCTAACTCTTTAAGTCTATTCGAGTTAGAACTATTAACAGAGCCTAAAACTAATATCATATCACTCTGTTTGGCTAATTTTTTAACCGCTTGTTGGCGATTTTGCGTAGCATAACAAATATCTTCTTTCTTAGGCGTAGTCATTGCCGGAAAGCGCTGCTTTAATGCGTGTATAATTGCTTTTGTATCATCAAGCGATAAGGTAGTTTGAGTCACATAACTCAATAAATGTGGATTTTTAACCACTAGCGTATCAACATCTTTAGTATTTTCGACTAAATAAATGCCTCCAACCGGATTATCATAGTGGCCCAAACTCCCCTCTACTTCGATATGATCGGCATGACCAATTAAAATACATTCTTGGCCTAAACGATTATAACGTGCGATTTCCATGTGAACCTTGGTTACTAAAGGGCAAGTCGCATCAAAAATCCTTAAATTACGTTGTTGGGCCGATTCACGGACGGCCTGAGAAACTCCATGTGCGCTAAAAATGGCCGTAGAGCCTGTGGGTATTTCATGTATATGCTCAACAAAAATCACGCCTCGTTGCTTTAACTCAGCAACTACAATGCGATTGTGTACTACTTCATGGCGGACATAAATAGGCTCACCAAATAGACTTAATGCCCGCTTAACAATCTCTATAGCACGATCAACCCCCGCGCAAAAACCTCGGGGATTGGCTAAAATAATTCGCATAAAAAAGGCTCTTAGAATAGGCCCCTAGTCTAAAGAAGTAGCAAAAAATTGCAAGCTTTATACGCGCAAAACTAAGTTCAGCCCTAGCACTTTGTATTATTATCTAAAGCTGACGATATGAATTTTTTTCAGGATAATGCGACTTAATAATCACCTTAGGTAGTCTCTCTATAGGTAAGGTTTTTAAGGTTTTATAGAAACAGGACTTATCGACATTCCTAGGTTTATTTCTAATCTCCACAGACCATCGCTGGGCAAGTAAACCGCCGGATATGCGCCTTGTAGGTAGACCTTTAAACAAATTACATTGGTTATTAATTAATTCCTTAACTTCCTTAACTGAGCGACAATAACGTAAAGCAACGATCAAAGCCGCTGCTCTTTCATTATGTTTTGCTAAAAATCGACTCAAGATACATCGATTCAAATAACTTTTTTTTATATGTTTTATACAATCATTAATTAATTGGTTTGCCCTTTCTTGCTCCCTTGCGTCTAATTTCCTATTCCTTTGATCCTGCAGTATATTTTTTATTGAATTTCTTTGTACCGTAAATTTGATAATTTCTCTAACCGCATCACTTTTCTCAAAGGTATAAGCCTCCAATAAAGCAGTACGACCCTTTTTATTGCAACTAATCACCGCTTGCCGTTTTAGTAAATAAGTAATAAGCGGTATATGACCTCTTCTTGCCGCATAGTGTAAAGCGGTATCACCATCTTCATCTTGTGCATCGAGATCGAGTCCTTTGTTTAACCAATAGTGAAATAAAGTCACATCACCTAAACTAGCTAATGTAAATAAAGCGTGATTCGTCCACTCATCTTTGGTTTTGTATTTTTCCACTTTAAATTCCCTTTAAATATAAATAGATTTTTTAGGCTTAATTATACTAATTGTTTTTTTATTTTTTTCAATATCGCTAAAAGTAATTCTTTAGAAATGGGCTTATAAAGAAAATCGTATACGCCTTGTGCTATGGCTTCACACCTTTCTTCTTTGCTCGCCTCTCCAGTAATTAAAATTAAAGGGATATCTAATGAAATTTTTTTCATGTTAGCTAATAAATCGATACCATGAAGTTTAGGCATAATCCTATCGGCTAAAACAACAAAAAATTTATTCGGATATTCTTGTAAATAATTCCAAGCTTGCTGACCATTTTGGCAGCTTACATAGGCGTATTGCGCTTCATCTAAATATTGCGTTAATACATGCAAGAACAGCCTGTCATCATCCACTAGTAATATCTTTTTCGGGCGGCGGTTTATTATCATTTAATTGTTTTTTATCTTCTCTTGATAAATACCTTGTCAAATAACGCAAAGAAAAATTCAAATCTTTTAATAGTGTATACAGATATTTTGGACCAAACAATAATAATGCAATAAGAAAAATAATAAGGCACGAGACTAGATTTAATCCGTAAAATCCCATAAACATCCTTGTTTAAAGTTTAAAATCGTATTAATTTAATTTTTGTAAGTTAATTATCGCTATTGAAAATAAGCCTAAACCACTTGATCCTAAAAGCCATAAATAGGTGGGTGGTAATTGATAGGCGTGATTAATCGTTAAATCAAATAAAACCCAGACCATGCAAGCAGTAGCTGCACCTAAGCCTATAAACCAAAGCGATTTTTTATTGATTTGTTTCCTCGCTTGTCTATTTTCGCAAGCAATGCATTTTGATGACTTTTTCAAATGGCGAAACTCGAGTAGTGTTTGATAGAGCAAATCAGGAATCTCAGGTAATTTCTCGGCCCAGTAGGGGGCATATTCACGTATTTTTCGTAAAAAAACACGCGGGCCTAATTGTTTTCGCAACCAGTTTTCTAAAAAGGGTTTTGCGGTGTTCCATAGATCCAAGTCTGGATACAATTGTCGCCCCAGGCCTTCAACATTAAAAAGAGTTTTTTGTAACAGTACTAATTGAGGCTGTACTTCCATGTTAAATCGTCTAGCGGTTTGAAATAAGCGTAAAAGTAATTGGCCAAAGGAAATTTCTTTTAATGGCCGTTCAAAAATAGGTTCGCATACCGTACGAATTGCGGCTTCAAATTCATTAATACGTGTGTTTTGCGCCACCCAACCCGATTCGACATGTAACTGTGCCACGCGCCGATAGTCTCGCTTAAAAAATGCCATCAAATTTTCGGCAAGATAACGTTGATCATCGGGACTTAAACTGCCCATAATCCCAAAATCAATGCCTAAATATTGGGGATTTTCCTTGTTTTTTGGTGAAACAAAAATATTTCCCGGATGCATATCGGCATGAAAAAAACAATCTCGAAATACTTGGGTGAAGAAAATCTCTACGCCTCGCTCCGCTAATTTTTTTAAATTAATACCTTGTTTTTTTAAAGCAGAAATATCCGAGACAGGAATACCGTAAATCCGCTCCATAACTAAAACCTTATGAAAGGTATATGGCCAATATACCTCCGGAATATAAAGCAGCTCAGAATTAGAAAAGTTTCGCCTTAGCTGGGATGCATTTGCCCCTTCCCGTAACAAATCTAACTCATCTTTCAAACAGGCTTCAAATTCAGCCACAATTTCACGTGGCCTCAGTTGCTTGGCAGGGCGCCAATAACGTACTGCTAAATCAGCTAAAGCGTAGAGCAAATCCACATCTCGACTAATCCTTTTATAGACGTCCGGACGTAATACCTTAACCACCACCTCTTGACCCGTTAGTAACTTAGCCGCATGTACTTGAGCAATAGAAGCTGAAGCGAGAGGATTAATGTCAAATTCAGCAAAAGCTTCTAGCAGTGGTTTTTTGTAGCAGGTTTCAACAATAGATTTCGCTTGTTCGCCCGCAAAAGGTGGCACTTGGTCCTGTAATTTAGCCAATTCATCCGCAATATCAATAGGAATAAAATCACGCCGTGTCGACAAGGTTTGGCCAAATTTGACAAATATTGGGCCTAAATCTTCCAAAGCTAAGCGTATACGTTCTCCTATGGCCCTTTTTTTATTAATAGCTCGGTAAGGGTTTAGATAGGTAAAAAAACGTAGTGGCCGAAATAGATGTAGCGAAAATACTAATTCATCCAGGCCATAGCGAAAAAGAATAAAACTGATCTGCATTAAACGTATTAAACGAGATAGGGCTTTCATTAATCCAATCCTCTTTGCAAAACGTTTATCCGCGCTTCTAAGCGCTCACTATCGTCTCGCAAATCATCAATGTCGGAAAAAAAAATTTGTAATTCCGGTTCAGAAACTAAATAATTCAATTCTGTTTGAAGATAATTTGTCGTATTTTGACTAAGGCTTTCTACACTTTGTTTAGCCCATCGTGTTATTTCTTTAAAAAAGCAACTTAGCGGATAGGCTATGGTATCACCAAGAAGTGCTGCTAATTGCTCTTCCCAATCAATCTCTAAATTAGAAAAAAGATCTTTAAATTGTTTAGCAAACTCCATATCCCCTAAAATTTCCAAGGGAATAGTCGTGAGCGCCGTATCCTTTTTTATAAAAGCGATACGTATAAAATCCAAAATAGAACCCCGTAATATTAGATCAACCGCGCCGTGGTAATCTTTACTTAAATAAATTGAATCTGATTTAAATAGCCAATAATAGTTCAAATGCCCCCATTCTATTTTGACTACCTTGCCAGATAATCGAGACAAACGTCCTTTAGCTTCTGGATCAAGGTTCAGGTAATGATTCAGTATAGTTTCTTGGGCAGATAACAATATATTCTGAGAGTTCAAAATTTCCACGCTCTATGTAATGCAACTATTCCGCCGCTAAGATTATGATACTCACACTCATCAAACCCTGACGCTAGAATAAGCGACTTTAATGCTTCTTGATCAGGGTGACGTCGAATAGACTCTACTAAATAACGGTAGCTCGTCTCGTCATTTACAATCCATGCGCCTAATTTAGGAAGAAATTCGAAAGAATAGCTATCATATAACAATTGCAAAAGACCGAAAGCTGGTTTAGAAAACTCCAGCACGAGTAAACGTCCACCCGGCTTAAGGACACGGTACATAGATTTTAGCGCGCTGGTTTTATTCGTAACATTGCGTAATCCAAAAGCAATACTTAAACAATCAAAACTATCTTCTGCAAAAGGCAAACATTCTGCATTAGCCTGGATCGCTGGGATATCTATCAAACCCGCATCTAGGAGGCGATCCCGACCAACTTTCAGCATAGCGGCATTAATATCAAGTAAAGCGACCTTGCCTCGCGTGCCAACACGCTTGATAAATCCTTTGGCTAAATCGCCCGTACCACCTGCTACATCAAGTACCTTGTCACCTGGACGAAGCTGAGCTAATTCCAGCGTAAATTTTTTCCATAGCCGATGTAATCCTAATGACATAAGATCATTCATCAGGTCATATTGGCGGGCTACCGATTCAAAAACCTCACCAACCCGCGCGGTCTTTTCACTCAAAGGGATAGTTTTATAACCAAAATCTGTGGTTAAACTATCTGTTGATTTAATTGAAGAAGTTGAGTTTGCCATGCAAAACTACATTATTGATAGATAAGCCATCTTAACTAGCTGGCTTGCTTTGAGCAAGAAAATGGGCTTTTTTTCTAAGTAATAAGTTTATTTGGATCTTTGGCGGAAAAAACCTAAATTAGTGGGTAAACTTAGTGCTTAATGGAAGAACCCCTAATAATTGGGCAAGCCGTATGCTTGCGCAATACTTTTAATGCCTGTTGGCTTTTAACATCAGTCCATAACTCTAGCGCTTGCAAGGGAGTTAACTCATTAGTCGGATCGCTCAAGCTACGAATTGCCTGCAAAATCTCCATCAGATTAACAAAATCACAACTCAAGGCGTTATAAAGGGTAGCGGAAGCGGCTTTTGATAAACTGGCCACTTGAATATAAGCGGTTTGACCTAACTCAATAAAATATTTAATTCTAACCCGTCTTTTCTCAGCCTGCTCAGGAAAAAACCCAGCAAATAATAAACATTTGTCACCCACCTCGCGTAAACAATCGCGTTGTCGTGTAAACCCTTTAGTTAGTCCGGCTAGATACTCATTGGCTAATATGCAATTGGCAATATCAGGTCGTTGATTAAAGCGCCCTGATAAAAAAACCAAATAGCTTTCAAGTTCATTATTTAATCGAAGATTACTACTCGATTCGGCATCCTTCACCAAAGCCTGCCACTGTGCTAGCACTGTTGGTTGCAATAAAAGCATTCCCATGATAAAACCTCTCAACTACTTTGCCTTTCTATCAGTGTAGAACACGCTAGCGGAAATGCCTGTCTTTGCGTTATCATGCATTCTTTTTGAACAAAACCTTAATATCTAATTTCCTAAAAACGACCTTATGATTCAAAACATACGTAATATCGCCATTATCGCCCACGTCGACCACGGAAAGACCACGCTGGTCGATAAACTATTGCAACAATCCGGAACCCTCTCCAGCCGCGCCGCGCCTGTAGAACGCGTTATGGATAGCAATGATTTGGAGCGTGAGCGCGGCATCACTATCCTGGCTAAAAATACCTCAATCGAGTGGCACGGTTATAGAATCAATATTGTCGATACGCCAGGTCACGCCGACTTTGGCGGTGAAGTAGAACGCATTTTATCCATGGTAGATTCCGTTTTGCTCCTTGTCGATGCAGTAGATGGCCCTATGCCTCAAACCCGATTTGTGACCCAAAAAGCTTTTGCGAAGGGATTAAAACCCATCGTAGTCGTTAATAAAATTGATAGGCCTAGCGCAAGACCCGATTGGGTCATCAACCAGGTTTTTGATTTATTTGATCGCTTAGGCGCCACTGAAGAACAATTAGATTTTCCTATTATTTATGCTTCTGCACTACAAGGCTATGCCACATTAGACCTCGAAAAGCCAAGTACTGATCTTATCCCCTTATTCGAAACTATAATTAATAAAGTAGCTCCTCCCGCCGTTGATCCTCAAGGTCCTTTTCAAATGCAAATTACCAGCTTGGATTATTCAAGTTATGTAGGGTCCATTGGTATTGGCCGCATTCAAAGAGGCTGCGCTAAAACTAATATGCCGGTCACCCTGATCGACAGAGAAGGAAAGACTCGCGCGGCACGTATATTACAAATATTAGGCTTTCGCGGTTTCGCGCGCATTGAAGTTACTCAAGCAGAAGCGGGGGATATTATTGCAATAACAGGGATCGACAACCTTAACATTTCCGATACCTTATGTGATCCCAACACGGTAGTCGCTTTACCCGCATTAACAGTTGATGAACCGACGATGAGCATGACCTTTCAGGTCAATAACTCACCTTTTGCAGGGAAAGATGGAAAATTCGTTACCAGTAGACAAATAAGAGAAAGACTCGACAGAGAGCTGCTACACAATGTCGCGCTGAAGGTAGAAAACACAGAAGATCCCAACCGATTCCGCGTCTCCGGTCGCGGCGAATTACATTTATCCATATTGATTGAAACGATGCGTCGAGAAGGCTACGAACTGGGGGTTTCACGCCCTGAAGTTATTTTAAAAGAAATCGATGGGGAATTAAGAGAGCCTTATGAAACCTTGACGGTTGATCTGGAAGAGCAGCATCAAGGTAGTATTATGGAAAAATTAGGGAGTCGTCGTGGCGACCTAATAGACATGGTCTCTGATGGAAAAGGGCGCGTTCGACTAGACTATAAAATTCCGACTCGTGCTTTAATTGGTTTTCGTACAGAATTTTTAACAGCGACTTCTGGCTTAGGATTAATGCATCATGTATTTGATCATTACGGTCCGGTGAAAAAAGGAGCTATTGCAAACCGAGCCAACGGGGTGATGATTTCAAACCTAGTCGGTAAAGCAACCGGCTTTTCATTATTTAACCTGCAAGAACGTGGCAAACTATTAATAGGCCCACAAACAGACGTCTACGAAGGGATGATAGTAGGGATCCACTCACGTGACAATGATTTAGTGGTAAATGTAATTAAGGGCAAGCAACTAACTAATGTCCGTGCATCGGGCTCCGATGATAACATCATCTTAACGCCACCTATATTATTTTCATTAGAGCAAGCTTTAGAGTTTATTGCAGACGATGAGCTTTTAGAGGTTACTCCACATCATTTGCGTTTACGAAAAAAGTTTTTGAAAGAACACGAGCGTAAACGCGCTGGACGTGATGCTTAAGTTATTGAGATATTTACTGTAATCGTTATTGTTTTACGTATTGTCTGGTTTGATCCTCTTTATTATCACTTATACGCTTTTGCAAAATGATTTAGTCTCTTAACAGGCTGGTGAAAACCTGTTATATAATTCTAATCGATTTTGTTAAGTTATCTTAAATCTAATTTTTGGACATTCATTATGGCGGCAGAAAATCTGGAAGAAATCGTTTCTTTATGCAAACGCAGAGGATTTATCTTTCCTAGCGCAGAAATCTATGGAGGACTGCAAGGTGTTTTTGATTATGGCCCTTTAGGCGTAGAACTAAAAAACAACTTGAAAGCCGCTTGGTGGAAGTCTAATGTTTATGAACGTGAGGATATCTATGGCTTAGATTCAGCCATTTTATCCCAGAAAAAAGTTTTTTATTATTCAGGTCATGAAAGTACCTTCGCTGATTTGCTAGTAGATTGTCGACACTGTAAAAAACGTTGGCGCTTAGATCATCTTATTGACGGAAAATGTGAAGCCTGCGGTTCAAGCAATCTAACCGAACCAAGGGCATTCAATATGATGTTCAAAACGACGATGGGGCCTGTAGAAGACAAAGAAGCTTATGCTTATCTGCGCCCAGAAACAGCCCAAGGAATATTCACTAACTTTAAAAACATTATGGACTCGATGTCGCCTAAGCTTCCCTTTGGTGTTGCACAAATTGGGAAGGCATTTAGGAATGAAATAACACCGCGTAATTTTATTTTCAGAGTAAGGGAATTTGAACAGCTAGAAATCGAATTTTTTGTTAAACCCGGCGAAGATGAAAAATGGCATAGATACTGGGTAGACCATCGCTTAGAGTGGTGGAAGAAACAAGGCTTATCCGCTCACCGTTTAAAGTTACTTGAACAAAACTCATCGGAACTGGCGCATTATGCAAAAGCAACCGTCGATATACTTTATAAATTTCCACATGGTTTTGAGGAGCTAGAAGGTGTCTCTAATCGCACTGATTATGACTTAGGATCACATACACAGGGACAAAGTGAATTAAGTATAAGCGCAAAAGTGTCGGTTAATAAAGAGAGTATCGCTAAACTATCGGTTCAGGATCCACCCGGATCACATTTTATTCCCTATGTGATTGAACCCTCAGCAGGCCTAGATAGAGGAGTACTCGCTATACTCACAGATGCCTATGAAGAAGAAGTATTAAAGGATAATAAAAAAAGAACGCTATTGCGGATAAAACCGCATTTAGCACCGGTTAAAGCGGCTATTATCCCGTTGAAGCGCAATGACAGTCTATTAGTAGAAAAAGCAAAATCGCTTAAAAATGGAATACAAGCTTTAGGTCTAGGTCGAGTTGCCTATGAAGACACTGGAAACATTGGAAAAAGCTATCGACGTCACGATGAAATAGGAACGCCGCTTTGTATTACGGTAGATTTTGATACGATTGGCAAAAGTGATGACGCAGCCAATCATGATACCGTTACGGTGCGTAATCGAGATAGCATGCAACAAACGCGCATCAATTTATCCCGCTTAGAACAATACATAAAAGATTACTTTAAATGAAATTTATAAATTAATTGCTCGCTTGCCAAAAATAGCGCTACCTATTCGAATGTAGTTAGCACCCTCTGCAATAGCCGCTTCAAAATCATCTGACATGCCCATGGATAAAATATCGAGTGCTAAACCCAATCTTTTTAATTTTTCGAATGCCAGCCGCAAATTTTTAAAATTCTCGCGTTGTATCTCAAAATCGATTTCTGGCTTTGGAATTGCCATCAACCCGCGTAGATGCAAATAAGGGAGTTTATTAACTGATTTTGCCAGCACAATAAGATTTTCTAAATATACGCCTAATTTATTAATTTCTTTTTGCAAGTTAACTTGGATGCAAACATTGAGTGGCGTTAAATTGGCCTCCTTTCTATAATAGTTTAACCTTATAGCGGCTTTAAGCGTCGAAAGACTGTGAACCCAAGAAAAATTAATGGCGATGGATTTCGCTTTGTTATCTTGAATTCTACCCACAAAATGCCACTCAATCCCTTGATTAGGAAGGCATTTAATCTTGGCTAAGGCCTCTTGCAGGTAACTTTCACCAAAAGTTAATTGCCCTACTGCTATAGCCGCTTTTATAGCTTCAAGATCCTGCGATTTACTCATGGCTATTAAACGGACTGAACCTGGTAAACGCTGGAAACGATATTCTGCCTCGCTTATCTTTTGTTTGAGTTGCAAAAGCCGATTAGCCACTGGATTTTTCATAGTCTATAACCGTTTAAATGAGGTATTTGCATGACTTATACCCAAGCAAACGAGTATAATCGCCCTTATTATAAAGAATAAGTAGGGGTCTATTGTGTCTTCATCTACATCCGATTTTTTAGCGGCTTACCGACAACATATTCAACAACGCGCTGAACAAGGTATTCCTCCCTTACCGCTCGATGCGGCCCAAGTGACACAATTGGTTGAATTGCTTAAAAATCCTACTTTTTCCGCTGAGGCGGCTTTTTTAGTCGAACTATTAAGCCAACAAGTTGCACCCGGGGTGGATCCAGCCGCCTATGTTAAAGCAGCCTTCCTGGCGGCCGTGGCAAAAGATGAGACGCATTCCCCTTTTATTAGCCCTAAGCGAGCGGTAGAATTATTAGGCACTATGCTAGGCGGCTATAATGTGCCTATTCTCATTGAACTACTAGCACATAATTCTCTGGCTAAAGTAGCCGCTGAGCAACTTTCACACACCTTATTAATGTTCGATGCTTATCATGATGTTATCGCTAAGGCTAAAAAAGGGAACGCGTATGCCCAACACGTTGTAGAAGCTTGGGCAAATGCAGCGTGGTTTATTTCTAAGCCAGAAATACCGCCTAAACTCACTTTAACTGTCTTTAAAGTCGAAGGGGAAATAAATACAGATGATCTGTCCCCGGCTACGGAAGCCTGGAGCCGCCCTGATATCCCGCTACATAGCTTAGTCATGCTAGGTAATCGTATCCCGGATGCACTACAAATTATTAAGCAATTAAAAACGAAAGCTTATCCTCTTGCTTTTGTAGGTGATGTGGTCGGTACGGGTTCGTCGCGTAAATCCGCACTTAATTCGCTGTTATGGCATATTGGTACAGCGATCCCTTTTGTCCCCAATAAAAATCGTGGCGGAGTTATTTTAGGCAGTAAAATTGCACCGATTTTTCGTACTACGGCCGAAGACTCCGGTGCTTTTCCAATAGAAGTCGATGTTAGCGCATTAAATAGGGGTGATGTTATCCATATTTATCCTTACGAAGGTCGAATCGAAAATGAACAAGGTCAAAAGATAGCCGAATTTACGCCTAATCTTACCCTCATCGATGCGGTACGTGCAGGTGGCCGAATTCCTTTAATTATAGGTCGAACATTAACCGATAAGGTTCGAGCCACATTGGCTTATCCTCTTTCCCAGGTATTTAACCGGCCCGAAATGATTCAACCCGGAAAAAAAGGCTTCACCTTGGCACAAAAAATGGTTGGTAAAGCTTGTGGCATTACGGGTATACGCCCAGGAACATACTGCGAACCTAAAATGACCACCGTGGGATCACAGGATACAACAGGGCCGATGACCCGAGACGAATTAAAAGAATTGGCTTGTCTAGGATTTTCCTCTGACCTTGTCCTACAAAGCTTTTGCCATACTGCCGCTTATCCTAAGCCTGTGGATATAGAAACTCAACACAGTTTACCCGATTTCTTCTCTTCTCGTGGCGGTGTGGCACTGCGACCTGGGGATGGAATTATTCATTCTTGGCTTAATCGAATGCTCTTACCCGATACCGTAGGGACAGGAGGCGACTCTCATACCCGTTTCCCTATAGGGATCAGTTTCCCTGGAGGTTCAGGTGTCGTTGCTTTTGCAGCTGCTATGGGGGTAATGCCTTTAACCATGCCAGAATCAGTTTTAGTTCGATTTACCGGCCAAATACAACCTACTATCACCTTACGTGACTTAGTGAATGCAATCCCCTATATTGCCCTACAAAAAGGATTGCTAACACTTGATAGTAAAAACAAAAAGAATATATTTTCAGGTCGTGTCTTAGAAATTGAAGGCTTACCTAATCTTAAAATTGAGCAAGCCTTTGAGTTTGCTGATGCATCAGCAGAACGTTCGGCAAACGGTTGTACGATACGCTTAAATAAAGAACCTATTATTGAATACCTAAATTCTAATATTTCTCTTTTAAAGTGGATGATAGCCAATACTTATCAAGATACTCGCAGTTTACAACGCCGCATTACAGCAATGGAAGCTTGGCTAACTGAACCTACTTTATTAGAACCAGATCCTGATGCGGAATATGTAGAAATTATTGAAATTGATCTTAATCAGATAAAAGAGCCTTTATTAGCTTGCCCCAATGATCCCGATGACATTAAACCTTTATCAGCTGTCGCCAATACTAAAGTCGATGAGGTATTTATAGGTTCTTGCATGACCAATATTGGTCATTACCGCGCGGCAGGAAGCTTATTAAAAAACTTCAACCGTCGCTTACCCACGGTATTATGGATAGCACCGCCCACAAAGATGGATGCGCACCAATTAATGCAAGAAGGTTATTATGCAATTTATGGTATCGTAGGTGCGCGAACCGAAATGCCTGGTTGTTCACTGTGCATGGGCAACCAAGCGCGAGTACGTGATGGCGCCACTGTAGTTTCGACCTCAACTCGAAACTTCCCTAATCGGATGGGAAAAGAAGCTAACGTCTACTTAGCTTCTGCTGAACTATCTGCAATAAGCGCCATTTTAGGTTACCTTCCTAGCTTAGAGGAATACAGAAAAAAAATGCAATTCATTGACGCGATGAGTGAAAATTTATATCGCTACTTAAACTTTGATCAAATGGCGGATTACAGACTGTCTAGACCAGAAATGCTCAAGCCATTATAAATGTTTCGCGAGAAAGATTAAATTCTTTGTGTTCTATAATGTGAGGCGCTTAAATATTTTTTCTGGAATTTGGCGAATAATTAACATAATAATTCGCCAAATTCCGGGGATATAAACGCTTTCCTTGGCTTTATCAAGTGCACGTACAATTTTTAAAGCCGTTTTTTTCGGATTGGCGGCCAAGAAAAGTGGGTAATTAGCGCCAAAAGTCATTTTGGTATCAATTAATCCCAACTTGATGGTCAATACGTGTATTTGAAAGGGGTACAAATAAGCGCGTAAGCCTTGTAGATAGGTAGTCAAGGCTGATTTACTAGCCCCATAAACATAATTTGGCTTGCGCCCTCTATCGCCCGCCACAGAACTAAGTCCAATTATAAAGCCTTTTTTTTGCGCCACAAAATACTGCGCACAAAGATCCAAAATAGAGACTGGGCCTGTGAAATTAGCTTTAATCGTTTGCTCATGCGAGGATTTATCAATCAATCCGACTGCCATCAATACACCCAAAATAGAACCTAGTTTTTCAATCGCTGCTGAAAAAAAATGTTCATGGGAATCAAGCTGAGTTATATCGAAAAATGCATAATCAACTTCCACTTTATATCGTATTCGCAGATCTATTGCTATACGATCCAATTCGGGCAAATTGCGGCCCGCTAGAAAAAGCCGATAACGCCGCGAGGCAAAAATCTCACTACAAGCCCTTGCTATAGAAGAAGTAGCGCCCAAAATTAAAATAGATGGCATAAAAGATATTTATACTAATAAATATAGAGCTATTCTAGACTACACTAAACAAAAAATTTAACTAGCCCTTTATTTTATAAGCGATCCATCTTGGTTGAATCAATGAAGATTAGGCCTAGCTTCCAACATTAGCTTTTTTTAAAAACTCAGAGATTACCGTAGATTGATACTTTTCTTTATGAATCAAAATATGAAACTCTCGATTAAGTGTTAAAAAAGGGGGCTTTAATTCAACTAGGGTATTATTTCTTAGTGATTCTTCCACTACAAACCTAGAAAGACAACTTATCCCTAGCCCAGCCTGTGTCGCTTGCTTGAGTGCATCTGTGTCATCTAACTCTAAAAAAGGTCTTATTTTTCCGCCTATATTTTCTTCTAATTTTTTGCGTACACCCGAACTTTGTTTTCGCAGTAGCCAGCGTGCATTGGCGATATCAGAGAGGGTTAATTTCTTTTTTTTACTTAACGGGTATTTTGGAGCTGCGATAATAACTAATTCGTCTTTTCTCCATGGATAAGCATAGACCTTATCCGAAAAACAATTAACTTCTATTAGGGCAATATCAATACTGAATGTTAGCAATTTAGCTAATATGGCTTTGGTGTTGGCTATTTTTAAATTAATCTGAATATTCTTATGCGTGGAAGTAAATTCAGAAATAAGCTTTGGCAGTATATAATTTCCGATAGTTTTACTGGCGCCTATTATTAACTGGCCGGACAAATTATCCTCTTTATCTTCCATCATCATATCTTTAAGTTCTGATATTTGAGAGATAACACTACTGGCTTTAGGCAATAAAACCCTTCCGCGTTCATTCAAAAACAACTGCTTACCATGTCGATCAAATATGGCCCCTTCTAACTGCTCTTCTAACGTTGCAAGCGCCATACTGCAAGCCGATTGGGAAAGATACATTTTCTTTGCGGCATGGCTTACATTCCCTGTTTTAGCAATGGCAACAAAAACTTCGAGTTGTTTTAGTGTGATACGCATAACAATTTTAAATTTTCATTACTAAAATCCAATACAATTTAACTTAACTTTATATAATAATAACTTATTAAATATAATAAGCTATAATACCGGATTAGTATCTGCATGACTATTGTCATTTATGGAAATGTATTAAGATATATATCCACTTTTTAGTGGAGACTTTTTTATTTTTACTTATAAACTTTTTAGGTGCTAATAAAAAGAAATTAACTCAATTTGATATCCCGGTTTTTCCATGTTGGATCAGAAGATTAAGTCGCAAATAAAATATAATTCGCCTATCAAAGTTCCGCTCTCATAAAACATGAAAATAACTTACAGTAATTTAATTGAATGAACTCAGAACTTTATTTTTTACCCGCAAGACAACTAGCCCGACTAATCAAAGAAAAAAAAATTTCTTGTGTTGAGCTCATGCAAATCCATTTGACGCGTACCGCACAAATTAATTCTAAGCTTAATGCCATTATACAGCTCAAAGACCCTGAAAAAGCCTTGCAAGAAGCCCGTATAGCCGATAAAAAATTAGCCAGGCAACAAACTAGGGGCCCATTACATGGACTACCCATCACGATTAAAGATTGCTGTAAAGTTAAAGACTTTATTATCAGTAAAGGTAGCTACGCTTACGACTTTGTCCCTAAGGAAGATGCGACTGTTGTGGCAAGACTAAAAGCAGCTGGCGGTATTGTTTTAGGCATAAGTAATGTTCCTGAACTCAATATCGCCTACGAAACTGATAATGATCGCTATGGCAAAACTGTAAATCCCTATGATCTAACGCGAACCCCGGGTGGAAGTAGCGGTGGAGAAGCCGCTATTATCGCGGCAGGTGGATCCGCACTTGGTTTAGGGACAGATGCGGGTGGAAGTATTCGTCAACCTGCACACAATACGGGCATTGCAGGAATTAAACCTACACGCGGCTTAATTCCTAATACAGGAAATGTTCCTAACGATGGACGAGGTCTATTAGGGCCATTAACCACTTATGGCCCAATGGCGCGGTTTGTAGATGATCTAAGCTTAGCACTAGCTCTCTTAGCCGGCCCAGATTATGCGGATCCGGACGCGCTCGCAATTTCAATCCCAAAACCGCAACCCGACTTTAAATCGCTACGTATTGCATTTTATACAGATAATGGGATCGCCAAACCGGATGCCGCAAGCTTAAATACGATTCATCAAGTGATTACTGTTTTACAAACTGAGGTTAAACACATTGAAGCGCACTGCCCACCCCATCTAGTAGAACTTTATTCACTGATCACTGAGACCTTTTTCTTAGGTGGCGACAAAGGATTAGGACTAAAAAATTTATTTAGTCAGTTAGGCATTAAAAAACCCTCCTACCTTGTTCGAGAGTTTTTAGCAATTTCACGTACTTGTGAATTTTCTATTACTAATTTACACCAACGATTACGTCGTATTGATCAAATACGTATTGCGCTAGAAAAATTTTTTTCGCCCTACGATGCGATTATTTGTCCTGTCGCCGCAACACCTGCCAAATTACACGGTCGTTCCTTTATCGAAGGCCAAGACTTTAGTTATCTTAATATCTTTAATCTGACTGGCTGGCCCGCCTTAACAGTACGCTGCGGCTCTTCAGCGGAAGGGTTACCGATAGGCGTTCAGATAATTGCTAAATCATGGCACGATAACACGGCGTTAATGATAGGCCATAAATTAGAAATGGTATTAGGTGGGTGGCAAAAACCACCTTTATTTCCGTAATAACGGCCCTAAATGGGTTCGCGCTTAACCTGCTATACTGCAATTGCACCTTAAGGAGGATAAATGATTTGGATTATTAGCTTAAATAGTAGTTTAGGCCATATTTATTCTTATGAGCCAAAAAAGCACCAATTAAAGCTTTTAGAAACACTTGAAAATCCCGCTGGAAAACTAAAAACAAATGATTTAATATCCGATGTACCAGGTCACTATAAAACCTCTCACTCCACTAAAGGCGCCTATGAATGGCCTAGCGATCCTCACGACGTAGAAGTCGATCGCTTTAGCAAAAACCTAGCTAGCTTATTAAAAAAGGCTCACGATGATCATCGCTTTACGCAGCTTATTTTATGCGCAGCTCCCCATGTAGGTGGCATTTTACTCGGGAATTTAGATAAGCAAGTGGAACAAGCCTTGTTAACTAATATTAAAAAAAACTTTGTCGAAGCCGATTCATCGGTGCTCATTAGCTATCTGAAAGATAATTGGTGGGATATTATTCGTTCAAATAATATATAATAAATAACGCTAAAATCGCTAATTTTAGCTAAAAATAAGGAACATTTCTATGCTAGATGCTAAAAAGTATGAAATTATTATTGACGATAAACATCCTTCCTCTCGCTATAATGAACGTATTTCAACTTTAGTTTTACATTACACAGAACTTGATCTTAAAACTTCCTTACACGTGTTAACAGATCCAAAAAGAGAAGTAAGCGCTCATTATTTAGTTCCTGAGACATTGATTAATCAAGAACGAAAAATTTATCAATTAGTTAAAGAAGATAAACGTGCTTACCACGCTGGAAAAAGTAACTGGCAGGGTCGCTCCAACCTAAATGATAGCTCTATCGGAATAGAAATCGTTAACCTTGGTTACCAAGATGAAAACGGAAAACGAAAATGGTTTCCGTTTTCAGATGATCAAATTATGAGTGTCATCGCTTTATCCAAATTAATTATAGCCCGTTATCAAATTCATCCGAGCTGTATCGTTGGTCATAGTGACATCGCACCCGGCAGAAAAATAGATCCAGGTCCCTTATTTCCATGGCAAACACTTTATGAACATGGCGTAGGAGCATGGTTTGATGAAAATAAAATAGCGGGAAGTAATACTATGTCGAATGATATTAATATTCTATCGCTACAAAACGACTTAAAAACCTATGGCTATAACATCGAAGTAACTGGCAAGTTAGATATTCAAACTCAAACTGTTTTACAAGCTTTCCAAATGCATTTTAGACCCAAGGATTATTCAGGAAAACCGGATGTTCAAACCTACGCTATCTTAAAAAACTTAATTCAAAAGTATTTTTCTAAATAAACTCGGTTATTGAAAAGACAAATAGCTCAGTTAATTGCTTTTTTTTCGAGGTCGTTTCCAACTGGTAATAGTCCGGGTTTCAGCGCGACTTAGCGTTAACTTTCTAGCCGGAACATCTTTGTTTAGGGTAGAGCCTGCGCCTATGGTAGCTCCTTTTTGCACGCGAATTGGCGCTATTAATGCGGTATTGGATCCAACAAATACATCATTTTCTATCGTCGTTTGATGTTTAAGCGCACCATCATAATTGCAAGTAATAGTACCCGCGCCGATATTCACATTTTTTCCAATATTTGCGTCACCAATATAGCTAAGATGATTAATTTTGCTTCCTAATTCTATCTGACTATTTTTAACTTCGACAAAATTTCCAACATGAACCTTATTTTTCAAAACAGTACCCGGTCGAATTCGTGCAAAAGGGCCAATAATACAATTATCGCCAATAACGGCATCCTCAATTAAACAATACGCTTTAATTTCAGCTCCTTTGCCTATTTTAACATTTTTTAAAATCGTATTTGGACCAATAGAAGTATTAGCCCCTATCGTATTTTTCCCTTCCAAAATCACATTAACATCGATAATTACATCCTTTCCTGCCGTTAATTGACCGCGCAAATCAAAACGCTGAGGATCTCGGAGTGTAACCCCCGCTAACATAAGTTTCTTGGCAGATTGCTGTTGATAATGCCGTTCGAGTTTTGCTAATTGCACGCGGTCATTAACCCCTTGCATTTCACCTTCAATATCCGAAGATACTGTCACTACGTCTATCTTGTCTTCCACAGCCATTGCAATAATATCCGTTAAATAATACTCACCTTGTGCATTAACTTTTTTAATCTTAGGCAGCCAGCGCTTTAATAGCTTTACCGGTACATAAAAAATACCGCTATTAACTTCTTTTATCTTTTTTTGCGCTAAGCTAGCCTCTTTTTCTTCGACAATCTGAACCACTTTTCCTTGTTTATCACGCAAAATACGGCCTAAACCAAAAGGTTGTTGTGTAGTGAGTGTAATTAAGCCAATTTGCTGTTCTTGGGTGGATTGGATCAGCTTTTTTAAGGTGCTCAAGCTAACTAACGGCGTATCCCCTAGCAAAATAAGCACTCGATCCGTCGCTTGCTTAATCTTTAGAAGTGCTTTAGCAACCGCATGGCCAGTTCCTAATAGCTCGGTTTGCTTTACCCAATCAACT
>CAZSWN010000006.1:0-3593 GCA_964611135.1 uncultured Coxiellaceae bacterium
AATTAACCCAGTCGGAGGTAATGGTTGTTTTTTGCCAGGCACTGCTTTATTTGAAGGTGAACATGTATTTAAAGTGAATCCGCTTGTCATTGAACAATTACGAGCATCGGGAAATTTGTTAAAAGAAGCAACTATCCAGCATAGTTATCCGCATTGTTGGCGCCATAAAACACCTTTAATCTTCCGTGCAACACCGCAATGGTTTATTAGTATGGAGCAACAAGGTTTAAAAGAAGGGAGTCTAGCCGCCATTAAACAAGTGACTTGGATTCCTAAATGGGGTGAGGCGCGCATTGAATCGATGCTGAGTAATCGACCTGATTGGTGTATTTCCAGACAACGGAGTTGGGGCGTTCCTCTGCCGCTATTCGTACATAAAATCTCTCGTGATCTGCACCCTAATACTCTCGTTTTATTAGAACAGGTTGCAAGCCGGGTTGAAACCTCGGGGATTGATGCTTGGTACGATTTAAATCCAGACGAAATACTCGGCAATGAAGCCAAAGACTATGAAAAATTAACCGATTGTTTAGATGTTTGGTTTGATTCGGGTGCGAGTCATTATACGGTATTAATGAAAAACCCAATATTGTCTTGGCCGGCCGATCTTTATTTAGAGGGTTCCGATCAGCACCGAGGTTGGTTCCAATCTTCTTTGCTAACAGCGGTCGCTATAAAGGGGAAAGCCCCTTATAAATCTGTTTTAACGCATGGTTTTACAGTGGATGAAAAAGGTCATAAAATGTCAAAATCTTTAGGTAATGTGATTGCTCCTGAAAAAGTGATTCAGAGCTTAGGCGCAGATATTCTACGCTTATGGGTTGCTTCAACGGATTATCGTAAAGAAATCGCCGTTTCGGGTGAAATTTTAAAGCGTACCGCCGAAGCTTACCGTAGAATTCGTAATACGATTCGTTTTTTATTAGCCAATTTACATGATTTTGAACCATCGGTCGATAGTGTCGCTACAAGTGAAATGTTGTCTTTAGATATTTGGATTTTAGAGCGTGCTAAATTTTTACAGCATGAAATTATAGCCGCTTACGAAGATTTTCAATTTCATAGTATTTATCAGAAATTACAACATTTTTGCATTAGTGACTTGGGCGGATTTTACCTAGACATCATCAAAGATCGTCAATATACCTTACAAAAAAACAGTAAAGCGCGGCGTTCTGCACAAACAGCCCTTTTTTATATTGCAGAAGCCATGGTGCGTTGGTTAGCACCTATTTTAAGTTTTACGGCTGAAGAAATTTGGCAATACCTTCCTGGAGAACGCGAAAAGACCGTATTTTTGAACGAATGGTATTCCTTGGCATTTTCTTTTGAAGAGGATGCGCTGCAGCGAGTTTATCGTCAATGTGATCGGCAAACGTATTGGAACTTACTCATACAAGTCCGTAATGAAGTGAATAAAGCCATTGAAAAATTACGTATAGTGGGTGAATTAGGTTCTTCTTTAGAAGCAGAGGTTGAACTCTATGTCAAAGCAGATTCCCAGTTATTTAATATACTGGCTGCACTAAGGGAAGAGCTTAGATTTGTATTGATTACTTCGGAGGCGAAACTTTTGACGACAAAACCACCTAAGCAGGCTACGTATCTTAAAATAAATGCAGAAGAATTAGCCATAAATATTATTTCTACGGTAGGTGAAAAAATCAAGTGTGCGCGCTGTTGGCATCGCCTGGCTGATGTAGGGCAAGCGGTTAATCATCCTGATATTTGTCTGCGTTGTGTTGATAATCTTCCGGACGGCAAAGGGGAGACGCGCGTATATGCGTAAAAATAGGTTTAAAGATCGCGGTTTTTCCACGTTCAGTTCAGGGTAAATCCAGCGGCCTAATATGAATACTTCACAATGAAAATAATTCTATAGCGCCACTGGAAAATGACTTATTATTTCAATTTTATTTAACACGCTATGCAAGAAAAAAAAACATCACAGTTGTTTTGGCTTGGTTTAAGTGTATTAGTTATTGCACTTGATTATACGACAAAGTTATGGATGACTCATTGGCTCAATAAATCGAGTATTATCCCGGTATTTCCCTGTTTAAATTTTATTTTGACGCATAATTTTGGTGCCGCCTTTAGTTTTTTAGGTCAATCGGATGGTTGGCAACGTTGGCTATTTGTTGCAATTAGTGCGGGGGTGAGTCTTTACTTACTGCGCTTGCTCTATCGAGGCGGCCTTAATAACTGGGTTGCTTGTGCTATTGCCTTAATTCTAGGTGGCGCCATCGGCAATCTATATGATCGGATAAGTTTAGGTTACGTAGTTGACTTTATTGATTTTTGTATCGGCTATTGGCACTTTGCGACCTTTAATTTGGCGGACAGTGCCATTTCATTAGGTGCTGTTCTATGGATTATTGCCAGCTATAAATCGAGTAAAAAATAATGGCCATGCCCGGTAGAACACTTAATAAGCCATTAGGTGTATTTAGTTTGGCAATGATGAATGTTATTGCCGTCGATAGTTTACGCTCCTTACCGATAGCCGCTCAATTTGGTTACGGGTTAATATTTTTTTATTTAGTAGCCGCGTTAGTTTTTTTTATTCCTACGGCCTTAGTTACGGCGGAGTTAGCAACGGCTTGGCCGAGTACTGGCGGAGCCTATGTCTGGATTCGTACTGCCTTTGGTGTGCGATGGGGTTGGTTTGCAATTTGGTTGCAGTGGATTTATAACGTAGTTTGGTACCCTACCATTTTATCTTTTGTGATCGCAGCGTTGGCTTATTTAATCGATCCCCAATTGGTTCAGCACAAAATATATCTTTTAAGTATACTATTGATTACTTGGTGGCTAGTGACAGGCTTAAGTTGCTTAGGATTGCGTGTTTCTAATTGGCTAAGTAGTGTCGGCGCATTGCTAGGGACTTTAATCCCTATGCTTTTTATGATTGTTTTAGCCATATTATGGATTAAAAATTCACGGCCACTGGCCATACATTTTAGCCCCCACGTTTTTTTACCTAATTTAACGAACCTTAATAATCTCGCATTTTTGACCACGATTATTTTTGGCTTGATGGGGCTCGAAATGTCAGCCGTGCACGCCGGTGATGTACGTAATCCACAGAAAGATTATCCTCGCGCTTTATTTTGGTCGGCCAGTTTAATTTTAATAACGCTTATACTGGGTTCTTTGGCCATATCTTTTATTGTCCCCGCTCAACAGCTGAGTATACTGTCAGGCTTAACAGAGGCGTATGTTGTTTTTTTTAATAGCTTTCATTGGCCTTTTTTTATTCCTATCATTATATCCTTAATTATTATTGGCAGTTTATGTAGTATTTCAACCTGGGTAATAGGTCCTACCCGAGGCTTACTGATAGCCACGTTCGAAAACCAAATAAGTGGATTAGATTGCTTATTAAAGGTTAATCGCTTTGGAGCGCCAGTATGCCTATTGCTATTGCAAGGGATATTAGTCACTTTATTATCGAGTCTCTTTATACTTATTCCGAGTGTGAGTGAGGCCTATTGGTTACTAAGCGTCATGACAGCGCAATTAGCAGTTTTATTTTATATTTTTCTATTTTTAACTGCCTTACGATTAAGGTATAGAGAAGCCGAACAAGG
>CAZSWN010000006.1:3603-14281 GCA_964611135.1 uncultured Coxiellaceae bacterium
CCGTATTCAGGGTGGGAAATGGGGGATTTGGACCGTGACAGGTTTAGGTCTATTGGCTTGTGTGATGACCTTTATACTCGGTTTTTTCCCTCCCGCTGTTATCGCAGTCGATAATCGAGTAAAATTTGATATGATTTTGCTAGGGGGGCTGCTATTGTTTTGCTTGCCAGCGGTTTTGTATGGGGTTTTTCTGATAGGTCGTCGTAGCGGCAATGAGAAGAATAATTAGGTTTAGTCAAAAGGTGTAGCGAGGCTTGGTATGATAAGTGCATTAGAGATTCATGGCGTACCTATTGAATGTATTAATCAAGCGGCTATTGCCTACCATGTTCCTGCCACCTTGATCCTGTCAGTTTTAGCCATAGAAGGCGGCGCCGTAGGCTTAGCCTCTGCTAATAAGAATGGGACTGTAGATTATGGCCCTATGCAAATTAATTCAATTTGGTTGTCTAAAATTCGGCTTTATGGCTATACCTCGCATCAATTGCAATATGATCCATGTGTCAACGTAAAAGTTGGCGCATGGATTCTTAGTCAAAATATTGCCAATGCTTCAACGGCTTGGAGAGGGGTGGGGTCTTATCATTCGCATACCGCTATTTTAAATCAACACTATCAAACCAAGGTTTCCGAAGTTTATCAATTGTTAGCTAATTATTTATCTTGATTTGAATATTAGTATATTTTCAGCGATTTAACTTTTTAGTTTTAAATCTTGAAATAGATAGAGGTTTTTGAAGTATCTTTATTTTTATTGGGTAACTGGCTGTTTATGCGTGTTTTGATCGTAAAGATGTCTTCTATGGGCGATATTATCCATACCTTACCTGCCCTAACAGATGCGGCTAAAGCCATTGCTAATATTCAATTTGATTGGGTGGCAGAAGAGGCCTTTACCGAAATTCCCAGATGGCATCCACACGTCGATAAAGTTATTCCGATTGCCTTACGTCGCTGGCGAAAAAAACTTTGGAAAACGGCAAAAAGTAGCGAGGTAAAACAGTTTTATAATAAGTTACGTAGTCAGGGATATGATTTTGTTTTAGATGCACAAGGTTCCATAAAAAGCGCTATTATCACGCGCTTAAGTTGCGGTTATCGCTTAGGTATGGATAAAAACTCGGTACGTGAGAAACCTGCCTACCTGGCTTATCAGCGCAGGTTTTCTGTGTCGAGACAGCAGCATGCCATTATACGTTTACGTCAATTATTTGCTAAAGCTTTAAACTACGCTTTACCCGCAACCAGACCTGATTATAATATCAATAAAGAAAGTCTAATCCTGCCGAAAATTGAATTGCCCGAAGATTATCTTATATTTGCGCCAAATACGAGCGGGCCGACGAAACGTTGGTCTGATAAATCATGGTCGTTATTATTGGAAAAAATGACCCAACGAGGAGTAAGCGTTTTTATTCCCTGGGGAAGCGAACAGGAAAGAGAGGAAGTGAATCGCTTAGTTAAAGGATATCCACTAGCGCATGTTTTGCCTTACTTAAATTTAAACGAAATGGCGGCTGTTTTGTCCAAAGCCAAAGCAGTGGTTTCGGTGGATACGGGACTAAGTCACTTGGCGGCCGCTTTGGGAATTCCTACGATAGTTTTATACGGCCCTACTAATCCTTTGTTGATAGGAACCCTAGGTCCATCACAATTGCATATTAAGGTTCAAGCGGAAGGGGTTGATGTGAACTATTTGAATCAACTGGCACTCAAAAAGATAGAGGACCGCTTAGCACAAATTTTGATGAGTTAATAAATTTACACTAAATATTTTTTACTTTAAGGAAAACAAAGCAATTTTTAATTATTTTATTGGGTTAGATAAATGCTTAATATTCTAAAAATTGCGATTGCAGCGCCTTTGCACCACTATTTTGATTATTTAGCACCAAGCGATTTTCCGAGAGAGCAATTAAAAAAAGGCTTGCGTGTACTTGTTCCGTTTGGAAAACAGGAAAAAGTTGGTTTTTTAATGGAACTAAGCGCGTCTTCGGAGCGGCCGTTCTCACAATTAAAAACAGCAATTGCCATTCTGGATGAAGTCCCTCTTTTACCAGATTCTATACAGCGTTTATTAGAATGGACCAGTCGTTATTATCATTGTCCTTTGGGCGAAGTATTTGCTCATGCATTGCCAAATTCATTGCGAGTGGGAAAAAGTTTTAAAAGTAGTCTTAAAAAAACGGTTAAAAACCATGTTGCTAAAATTAATAGCAAAAAAATAGTAATAAATACGACGATTGATAACGCCACGTTGCCAAAAATAATACAATTAAATACGCATCAGCAACAGGCGATAGATACCATAGTTACTTCCTTAGGGAAATTTCAAGCTTTTTTATTGAATGGTGTCACAGGAAGTGGGAAAACAGAGGTTTATCTTGAGTCGATACAAGCGGTTTTAGATCGCGGTGAGCAAGCTTTAGTATTAGTGCCTGAAATTGGTTTAACCCCGCAAATGTTAGGGCGTTTTCAAGCACGTTTTTCGGTTCCTTTACTATTGTTTCACTCACGATTAACGGAAAAAAAACGTTTAGAGCACTGGTTATTAGCTAAAACAGGTGAAGCGTCTATTATTATCGGTACGCGTTCTGCTTTATTTACGCCTTTATTGCGACCAGGCATTATCATTATTGATGAAGAACATGATGCCTCTTTTAAACAACAAAACGGTTTGCGCTATCATGCACGGGATTTAGCTTTAGTACGCGGACGTTTAGAAAATACACCGGTTGTTTTAGGTTCAGCAACGGCTTCGTTAGAAAGTATTTTTAACGCGAGCCAAAAGCGCTATCACATGTTGCACTTACCTGAACGTGCCGGCGATGCCTTGCAACCGAGTTTTCATTTTGTTGATTTGCGCCACCAAAAACTCGAACAAGGCTTTGCCCCGATATTATTACAAACCATGCAAAAGCATTTACAAAATCAAGGGCAAGTGCTTTTATTTTTAAATCGGCGGGGATTTTCGCCCGTTACTATCTGCCATGATTGCGGTTGGACCGCCGATTGCCAACGCTGCGAGCGTAAAATGACGTTCCATAAAAAACCGGCGCATTTACAATGTCATTATTGTGGTTATCGGCGGCCATTAGATACGCATTGTCCTAATTGTCAGGGTCAGCAATTATTTGCTTTAGGTCAGGGTACGCAACGTCTGGAGCAAACCTTACGAAAGTATTTTCCAAGCGTAGGAATCGTTCGTATTGATAGGGATAATACGCAACATAAAGGAAGTCTAGATAGCTTATTAAAAAATATACAGGAAGGTGAAAGCCAGATTTTGATTGGAACGCAAATGTTGGCAAAAGGACATCATTTTCCAAATGTAACCTTAGTTGGTATTTTAGAAGCAGATAGCGGGTTATTCAGTGCGGATTTTCGCGCTTTAGAGCGAACGGGTCAGTTGCTAACCCAAGTAGCTGGGCGTGCTGGACGCGCGGACAAACTAGGTGAAGTATTGATTCAGACCTATCATCCAGAGCATCCTTTGTTAATGCACTTAACTGAGCAAGGTTATCTTAGCTTTAGTGACATATTGTTACAGGAAAGGCGCGCATCGTTATTGCCCCCTTTTAGCTATTTAGCGCTAATTCACGCCGAAGCACTGACAGTCAGCTATCCCAACGACTTTTTAAATGAGGTTAAAAATCAGGCCAAGCAACAGCGTGAAGAAGTAAGACTGTTAGGACCCGTCCCTTCCTTATTACCAAGGCGAGCGGGTTATTATCGCTGCCAATTACTATTACAAGCAAACCAACGCAAGCCTTTACATCGTTTATTAGAGCAAATCATAAAACCGATTAGTTTATTGGCGAGTAGCCGTCGAGTTCGTTGGTCGCTGGACGTCGATCCGATCGAGCTTTTCTGATCAGTGCTTTTTTCATGTTAGTGTAAGCGATAGAATAATCGTCCAATAAGTAACTAAGCTAATTTTTTTATGACTATCAGCGTGTTTGATTTGTTTTCCATTGGTATCGGGCCATCTAGTTCACATACCGTAGGACCGATGAAGGCCGCGCATAAGTTTGTCGAGGGTTTATATCTAGAGAGTAATTTATTAAATCAAGTGAGTCGTTTGCAGGTTGAGCTCTATGGTTCTCTTGCATTAACCGGTCGAGGCCATGCGACGGATGTGGCTATTTTAAATGGATTAGAGGGACAACTTCCCGATACGATTGATCCTGAAAAAGCGCCGCAACGCGCTAAAGAAATTATTACCGAGGCTAGGATTAATCTAGCTGGAAGAAAAAGTATTTTTTTCTCAGCGCAAAGAGATCTCTTGTTCCTTCAAAATGAATTACTCCCGGCACATCCCAATGGAATGCGTTTTACCGTATTTGATACACAGAGCCTACCGTTAAAAAGCCAAATTTACTATTCGATAGGTGGTGGTTTTATTGTCACAGAACAAGAATTGGGTCAACCTTATAAAGGTAAGGCTATTACGGTTCCTTATCCCTTTCGTAAAGCGCTTGAGCTTTTTAATGCGTGTAAAAAAAATGGATTAACGATCCCAGCGCTTATGTTAGCGAATGAGCAACAATTGGCACCCGGTAGAGATATACAGGCGGACTTATTGAAAATAGCCGATATTATGCAAGCCTGTGTTGATAAAGGTTGTCATGCACAAGGGATATTGCCGGGAGGGCTAAAAGTTAAGCGTCGTGCCCCAGCCTTATATGCCAAGATGAATGATAAGGCGTTTTCAAAATTATCTGCATTTCCAGGCGCTTTATTATGGCCAACGATTTATGCAATGGCGGTAAATGAAGAAAATGCGGCTGGGGGTCGTATCGTAACGGCGCCAACCAATGGCGCCGCCGGTATTATTCCGGCGGTATTAACCTATTATCGACGTTTTTATGCCAATGTGGATGAACAAAGCATCACTAACTTTTTATTAACAGCGGGTGCTATTGCGTTACTTTATAAAATTAATGCATCGATATCCGGTGCTGAAGTCGGTTGTCAAGGCGAAGTAGGTGTTGCTTGCTCCATGGCGGCGGGGGCGTTGACGGCTGTATTAGGAGGAAGCTTGGAACAAATCGAAAATGCCGCTGAAATGGCCATGGAGCATCATTTAGGTCTGACCTGTGATCCAGTAGCCGGTTTAGTACAGATTCCTTGTATTGAGCGCAATGGCGTAGGTGCGGAAAAAGCCATTAAGCTTGCTTATTTAGCCTTGATGGAGGATGGGAAAAGTAAAAAGGTATCTTTAGATAAAGTGATAGAGACGATGTTTGCGACTGGAAAAGATATGATGGTTATTTACAAGGAAACCTCTTTAGGCGGTTTAGCAAAAACACTAGCCGTTAATATCCCAGAATGTTAGCCGCCTCTTCATAAAAGCAACACCTCTAGAGCTAATTTTTATAAATTTATTCTTTTTTACGTAGAGAACGCGTTTTTTGTAAAGTATACAGGCTTACAATAGGGCCTGATAAGGCATAGCAAAAAAAGATGAGAAATAATACTTTAGGGGGATCGAGAGAAATGCCTACGAAAGCCAATACAATAAGTAAAATAGCCACAAAAGGAACACGACCTTTTAGATCAATTTCTTTAAAAGAATAATAACGCACGTTACTTACCATTAAAATGGCAATGATGATCGCTAAGGCGGCCGTGATAAAGCTAACTACATCCCCTAAAATTTCTGAATCAACACATAACCACACCATACTGGCTAAAACCCCGGCGGCGGCAGGAATAGGTAATCCTTGAAAGTAACGCTTGTCCGCTACCAATACTTGGGTATTAAATCGCGCTAAGCGTAATGCACCTGCTGCGGTAAATAGAAATGCGGCTAACCAACCTAATTTACCTAAGCCCTCTAAAGACCAACTGTAAATGACCAATGCAGGCGCTACGCCAAAAGAAACCATGTCAGATAAGCTATCTAATTCTGCACCAAAAGCACTTTGTGTATTGGTTAGGCGAGCGACACGGCCATCAAAAAAGTCCATAATCATTGCCACGAAAATAGCGATGGCGGCATAATTAAAATAACCTTCCATTGCAGTTACTATCGCATAAAAACCAGCAAATAATCCGGCTATAGTAAATAGATTTGGGAGTAAATAGATCCCACGTCGACGGTAGGCTAATCTTTCTCCTTCTTCCGTTGTCCCGCCATTTTCTATTCCTTTATCGAGTTCGGAAGGGTCTAACTTTTGCTCAGCTCGATGGCGCGAAAATGTGGCATCGTTAGGGATATTATTCATACAGTCATTCCTCGCAGGGATTTTAATCGATAAATTATTTCAAGTGCTTCTTTGGGCGCCAATTGATCAGGGTCTGTTTGGTCGAGTAAGCTCATAATAGCAGGGTTATAAGAGAGTTTCTGTAAAGATGGCGGGCGACTTTTCGGGCTTTTTATTTTATCACCCGACAAAGAAGAAGCTTGTTCAAGTTCCATGAGTTTTTTTCTAGCGCATTGAATAATCGGCTTAGGAACTCCGGCCAGTTGTGCGACCTGTAGTCCGTAACTTTGGCTTGCTGGCCCCTCATCGACAGTATATAAGAATACAATTTTATCACCGTGTTCTATGGCGTTAACATGGTAGTTACTTATTTCGGTATGGTCTTCGGATAAGCCCGTCAATTCAAAATAATGGGTCGCAAATAATGTATAAGCTTTGATCTGCCTCGCTAAATACTCGGCGCAAGAAAAGGCCAGCGCGAGTCCGTCAAAGGTACTCGTGCCACGTCCAATTTCATCCATAATCACTAAGCTTTGTTCAGTGGCATTATGCAAAATGGAAGCTGTTTCTGTCATTTCGACCATAAAAGTAGATTGGCCGCTTGCAAGATCATCCGCCGCCCCAATACGAGTGAAAATACGATCAATGGGCCCTATCGTAGCGCTTTTAGCCGGCACAAAACAACCTATTCTGGCTAACAAACAAATTAAGGCAGTTTGTCGCATATAAGTGGATTTCCCACCCATATTAGGACCGGTAATAATCAATAGACGTTGTTCAGGGGTTAAGTGACAGTTATTCGCTACAAAAGGGGTATCTAAGGTTTGCTCAATGACTAAATGGCGACCCGCTTCAATATGAATACCCGGATTTTTTGTTAATTGAGGACATATTAAACCAAGTGTTGTAGCGCGCTCTGCAAAACAGATGAGCACATCTAATTGTGCCAAGGCGTTAACTGTTTTTTGCAGATCAGGGAGATAAGGGATTAATTGCTCAAGTAATTCATCATAAAGTTTTTTTTCTAAGCTCAAAGCTTTAGAGCGCGCACTTAAGGCTTTATCTTCAAATTCTTTTAATTCGGGCGTAATAAAACGTTCAGCGTGGGTTAAAGTTTGTCGGCGTATATAGTGTGGTGGAACCTGTTTGGCTTGTCCGCGACTTATTTCGATGTGATAGCCATGAACACGGTTAAAACCGACCTTCAGTGTATTAATACCCGATAGTTCTCGTTCACGTTTCTCTAAATCAACGAGATATTGTCCGGCATTTTCACTCAGGTTTTGTAGTTCATCAAGCTCAGCGCGGTATCCTTTAGCCATTACGCCGCCTTCGCGAATAACGACAGGGGGATTTTCGACAATAGCTTGTTGTAGTAAGCAAAATAGTTGTGGAAATGTTTTGATATCTTCACTTAAAGTAGTTAGTAAATCCGAGCGCTGATTTTCTTTTGCTTCGTGGTTTAAACTAGGGGCAAGTTTATTGTGAATATCCGGTAAAATAGCGAGACCTGTGCGTAGTTGGGCCAAGTCACGTGGTTTTGCAGATTTTAAGCCGATGCGTGTAATGATGCGTTCAATGTCACCCACGGCTTTCAATATAGAGTGTAAGTTGGCATAAGATTGAGTGGCTATTAAAGATAGGATCGCGTTTTGGCGTGCTTGAATTGTTGAGATCTCACGTAATGGCAGATGTATCCATCGATGAAGTAGGCGGCTTCCCATTGGGGTTGCTGTTTCGTCTAGGGTAGCCACTAAGCTATTGTTTCTCCCGCCTTGTAAATTGCGGGTTAACTCTAAGTTACGTCGGGTAGTTGCGTCTAAAATAACACTTTCTTCACGACGTTCTACTCGCATTGGCTGAATATGTTGTAAGTGAGCGCGTTGTGTGTCTTTAGCGTAATTTAATAAACAACCCGCCGCTTGTATCGCTAATGGTAAGTCTTGACAACCAAAGCCACTTAAATCACGCACTTGAAATTGCTGTGTGAGTAAATGAGTTGCTGTGTTTAAGTCAAATTCCCAGGTGGGTCTACGGCGGATAGTTTTATAGGGCTTAAGCAGTTGCTCGGCTTTATAGTCTTCACTAATGAGTAATTCAGCCGGATTGAGTCGCGCTAATTCACTGATTAAAGCTTCTTCACTAACTATCTGCAAAATATGAATTTGACCGCTACCCATATCTAAGTAAGCGAGTCCAAATTGATCATTTTGACCGTAGAAAGCAAGTAATATGTTGCTTTGTTGTGCTTCTAATAGCGCCTCATCACTCAGTGTCCCAGGGGTAATGACGCGAGTGACTCGTCTTTCCATCGGGCCTTTTGTTAGTGTCGAGTCACCTATTTGTTCGCAAATAGCAATCGATACGCCTTGCTTAACAAGTTTTGCTAAATAGGTTTCGACACTATGAGAGGGTACCCCTGCCATCGGGATGGCTTGGCTGGCAGATTGTCCTCGTTGCGTTAAGGTAATATTAAGTAATTTAGCCGCTTTGATGGCATCTTCATAAAATAGTTCGTAAAAATCACCCATTCGATAAAATAATAATTTATCTTGATGATGCGCTTTTATATCGAGATATTGGCGTATCATGGGCGTATGTTTTGATAAATCCAGCGTATTTTTCATAAGACCTCTTGCAGAAGCTTTGCTTTTTTGTTGTATTACCTTTGCCAATATTAAGTTGCCTGGAAAACAAATCTTTTTATTTTTGTGAGAGATTTATATAAGATGTAGTGTAACTAAAATAAAAATTTAATTATAGCGTTGATAAAAGGATACGCTTAGTCGCAAATTGAAAAGCTAGCTTGTTCTAGTTGAGGGAGCTGAGGATTTTTATTGACACATAAAAAAATATCTATCCTTTCTTGCCTCATTTCGTAGGTTTTCTTTTTTAAAAATTGATGAAGTTGGTAAGCGAAGGCCTCGATAAGTTTAAAAGAGCGTTCATCGCAGAATGTTTGCAAGGCTTCAGATAGGGAAGCATAACAAAAGGTGTTATTTAAGTTATCGTCGATACAGGCGGCAGGAAGGTGTGGAAGGTTGAGCTTAATTTTCACTGAGACCCATTGCGGGAGGGATCGCTCCTCTGCCGAGTAGCCTAATTTAACCTTTAAGTTAAGTTTTTCTAATATTAATTGCCCCTTCATGCGATAGCAGGATAGCAAAGTACGCTAAGTTTAGCTAGGATTAGGCAGCGAATAAGGAACAAGAGTGACTAAATAAAATAATAAGAGGTCGAGATGAATTATATTGATAAAATACTTTTGTCAGATGAAAAGCTTGTTTACCGCAGCCATCCACATGGGATCATTTTTTTTAGGCCGCTTATAGGCTTACTGCTGACCATCTTTGCTTTTTATGAAGGGATTATCTTAATAGCAAGCCTTGCTGGGCTGATAACACTTTTAGGTTGTTTGTCTGCATTAATAGCTTATTGCACCACAGAATTTGCTATTACTAATCAGCGTGTAATTAGTAAGTTGGGGCTTATTCGACGTTATTCATTTGAAAATGCATTAAACCGTATAGAAAGGGTGGAGGTTGAGCAAAGTATTTTAGGTCGATTGTTCGATTATGGCTCAATTCGTATCCGTGGTGTGGGGGGATCAGCCGAATTGTTTTCTGCTGTGCCTAATCCTTTGTTATTTCGCCACAAAATACAAACGCAGATCGAGCGACAAAGGATAATTTAAGTCTCTTATTTAAAATTATTTTTCCATTGACGAAGGTAAGCAAATATTTCAACTGTGGAAGTAAATTTTTTTCCGGTTCTTTTTTCTATTTGCGCTAGTATTTCTGGATTTTTACAGCGTAAAAAGGGATTGCTCAATCGCTCTTCACCTAAAGTGCTTGGAATGCTTGCTAAGTTCTTTTGGCGTAATACCCTGGTTTTTTCCAAACGCTCTTTTATATGAGGATTATTCGGCTCTGCAGCTTGAGCAAAGTGAAGATTAGCCAGTGTGTATTCATGTCCACAGTAAATCTGTGTTTGCCCAGGTAAAAGAGCCAATTTATTTAAAGAATTCAGCATTTGTTCGGCGGTGCCTTCAAATAAACGGCCGCACCCTCCTGTAAATAAGGTATCGCCGCAGAATAGAAGTTGATTTCCATAATAGGCAATATGGCCTAAGGTATGGCCAGGAATAGCCAAAACCTCAAAACTTATCGGCCAGTTTGCCAATTCAACCTTGTCACCTTCATCAACAGGGTGAGTTAAGCCGACAATTTTTTCTTTAGCCGGACCGAATACGGGAACTGGATGTGATTTTAAAATGGATCGGATCCCATTGGTATGATCCCAATGATGGTGCGTGATTAATAGCGCATCTAGCGTAAGATTTAAATGTTTTAGTTGTGCTAAAACAGGTTTTGCTTCACCTGGATCGACAATTAGACAATGTTTGGTCTCCTCATTAATGAGGCACCAAATATAGTTATCTTTAAAGGCCAAAATGGGTAACACTTGTA
>CAZSWN010000006.1:14291-31515 GCA_964611135.1 uncultured Coxiellaceae bacterium
CAAACCAACATCTTTGAGGTAGCTTAACAAATTCCAAGAAGTTATTAGGGATTAGATATTATTTAATAAACGACGTTTATTCGCGAGCACGTCGGTTTCTTGCTTCTTGGTGCCGGCGTTCACGCCGCTGACCGGCTTCCTCGTAGCGCCTTTTTTCATCATCAGTTTCGGGAGTAACCGCAGGAACATTGGCCGGATGTCCATTTTCATCGGTGCCTACAAAGGTAAAATAGGCCGAGACCATATGGTGTCGTTTGCCGGTACGATAGTCCTCTGCAAGAACTCTCACTCCTATTTCCATAGAGCTATTCCAGCTACGATTAATAGCGGCTTGAAAAATTAAAATATCTCCTCGTCTGGCCGGCTGCAAAAAGTGCATAGCATCCACAGAAACAGTGACGCATGGTCTTTGGCTGTGTCGTTCTGCAACGACAGAAGCGACTCTGTCGAGAGTGGACATAACTAAGCCCCCAAAGACCGTTTCGGTGGAGTTCAAGTCATTGGGGAATATTTTATAGGTATGGTCATGGACAGCGGAGGCCGCAACGGGTTTTGCTTGTGGTGTTGTCATTGTGATATTACCTAACCTGTTTTTTTCTCATCGAGAAAGATATTATAACCACAATGCGCTTATATAAACATCTTATAAAATATGACCAATACACTCACCAAATTGCACCTTCTGGGTAGATATCGACGATGACCAAGTCATCTGATTCGGTGCAAATAAGGCAATGACAGTTGAACCTAATTGAAAGCATCCTAATTCCTGACCCTTATTTAAAGAGATTTTATTATCTAGGTAATGCCAGTGATAAATATGTCGTCCTGAAGAGGGCGCGATTGCCCCTTCCCATGCTGTGCTAATGCTGGCAACCAGCATAGCGCCGACTAAAATGACTACCATAGGCCCTATGGCGGTACTAAACAAGGTAATAACCCGCTCATTGCGAACAAATAAATTGGGTAGTTCAGTGGCTGTTTTAGCATTGACTGAAAACAAGCGGCCCGGAACATAAATCATTTCTTTTAATTCCCCGGCGTAAGGCATATGTACGCGATGATAATCTTCGGGGGCAAGGTAAAAGGTTGCAAATTTACCGCCTTGAAATTGCGTGGCCAATTTAGCAGAACCGGCTAATAAAGCTTGTAAATTATAATTTATTTTCTTGGCTTGAATAAGCTGATTTTCATTAATATCACCCATTTGGCTAATACAACCATCAACAGGCGATACGATTTCTTCAAATCTCGTTGAAATGGGACGCATTTCTGGTTTTAAAGCACGCGTAAAAAAGTGATTAAAATTAATATAATGATGAGGGTTCTCTTCTAGCGCTAAGCGCATATCGACCCCATAATGACGTATAAAACCATGGATTAATCTATTTTTTATCCATGCTTGTTTGCAGTTGGCAATCCATCCTGCAAAGCGAGATAAACCGTGTTGCGGCAATAAAGACTGGTAACGAGTGTGCAAAGAATCCTCCTTATGGGGATTTTAGCGAGTAAATAATACGACTATTATAGCTTGGTCGTTTTACTTCATGGAAGTCGATAGCTTATAGTTTTTTAATGTTAAAAGTTTAGATATCGGATAAGCATATCCTATCGCGTTAAAATTTATTAACTGCGCTCGGTGAGTAATCTGTAAATATTTTGACCGTCTTACGGCTTCGCTATATAATTAGTCTTTTATTGCCGAAGTACAGGGATGTCTAAAAGTATGTTTAAGAAATGCGGCTTGCTTTTTTGCCTCCTTTTTTTTGTTACACCGCTAATTTGGGCCGAAGAAACTATTAATTTACAGGCTAAGACAGGGAACTTTAGCATTGATCCGGCAACCTTAGTGATTTCAGTGCTTCCTGCAAATGGCCAAGCAGAAATTAATTTGACACAAGGCGAGCATCGTTTCGATGCCGTGAAAGAATTAGTCAGTAGTCGCAAAGATGCACAATGGTATTACCCTCATCTTCGGATTCAGGTTAAAGTCGTTGTCGACGAGCAAGGCTTAAAATTTTTATTTACCAGTGATAAAACGCAAAGCTTTCAATGGCCTATGGCCGGTTTAACTTCACAAGCTAAAGCTTTGATTCTTCCTGAGGGTGAAGGCTTATATATTCCTAATCACGATCCCTTTTGGTTAAAAGAATTTAATAAATATACTAAACCCCTCTCATTGAGTATGCCTTTTTCGGCTATCGAGTACCCTAACAATTATGTAAGCTATATTTTAGCGGATAAGGATGAAAATACGGGTGTACACGTTCAACAGCGGCAAGGACAATTGTATTTGCTGAATACGCATCATTTTCTAAGAAAGAGGCCTCTTCCCTATGAAGTATTTGTTCATTTAACTGGCAATTCACCGATTAGTCCCGCTGTGGACTATCGTAATTTACTCATTGAACAAAATAAGTTTGTTTCACTCAAGCAAAAGATATTGGAAAATGCCAATGTGAATAAATTATTAGGTGCTTTCCATATCTGGGTATGGGGGGATGGAAAAAGTTTAGCTATGTTGGATAAATTGGATAAACTAGGGATTAAGCACGCATTGATAAATTATAATTCAAGTCCTGCTCAGAATGGTTTTAATGTAGATAAAGATTACGTGCGTACGGCTGAAAGTAGGGGTTATTTAATAGGCCCATATGATAATTTAGATAATGCACCTAACCCAAAGAATTCCGATAATAGTACGCTAGTAGGGTCTAAAAATTTATGGCCAGAAGCCTGTATTCGTGATATCAACGGGGCTATTTTAATAGGATATGCCCATCGAGGTTGTTATTTAAGTTCTGAGGCTTTGCGCTTAAGAGAATCTAAAGAAAAAAATATAGCCAATCATATTAATGCCATGTTGGCGAAAGGAGATAACAGTCTTTTCCTTGATTGCGATGCTGCCTATCCCCTTTACGAAGATTATTCAAAACAACATCCGATGACATCAGTGCAAGATCTAGATAATCGATTAGAACGTATGCGCTATATTAGTAGCACTAAAAAATTAGTATTAGGTTCTGAAACAGGGTTAGCCTGGTCTACCAGTGTTATTGCCTATAATAACGGAGCATTTTTAACATTTTCTCAGGCTTTTTGGCCAATTTTGCAAGAAGATAAAAAAAAGTTTCGCTTAGGGTGGCCTATTGAAGCGTTAAAGGCCCTATTTAAACCTTATAATGCTCCGGATGAATTTATTCATGCTAACTATAATCCACGCTATAGATTACCGCTTTATGAAGTGGTTTTTCATGATTCGGTTATTTCAACTGATCGTTCAGAGTTAAGTGAATTAAAAATTCTAGCGACCAGACAGGTTAAGGCCTTATTGCAAAATCTTTATAATATTCCACCTATCTGGGTGTTAGATAAAAAAACTTTAGATAAGATACAAGATTATTTTTCTGAATATTATAATTTTTTCTCACCTTTGCACCAAATGGCAGGTTTAGAAGCGCTTACTCAATTTGAGTGGTTAACCAACGATCGCTTAGTTCAACGTGCTCAATTTGGGAATCGTGTTATCTTAACCGCGAATTTCTCAAATAAACTTTATGAAAAAATCGCGGCGCGCTGTATACAGGCAGAATGGATAGAAGATGGTAGCAAAGCTTTGTTTTGTCCAAAAAGATAAAAACATATCTTTTTGCCAGCTTGACTTTTTCGCTCCAAATCGCTTAGCTTAAGACCAAGCTACTAGTTTAGTTTAGAAACCAATATAACAATAAATATCCTAAAGTGCCTTATCGTAAAAAATTTATTTCAATTTGGAATGAAATAAAAAAGATACCTAGCTTTACGGGTGGAATGCTTAGAGTGGATCAACTAAATGATACCACGGTCCTTCCTTTCATTTTTAATTTCTTTAAAAATTTTTTTGCAGACTACAAAAAAAATAAAAGTAATAATTGGGATTATTTAATTTCGTTGTATGAATTTAAAGAGCTAAAAAAATTTCGTGATCGATTTCAAAAAATAAACTATTTAATCGAGCTATATGATCAGCAATTGTTACTTTATTCTGAAGATAAGACGAATCCTTGGGTTATTGACGATAGAGACAAAAATTTTATAACACTGCATAGGAAGAACTATTTAGCCGTTGAAAAAGAATTGTCCCGCATTATTGAGGAAGAAATAAAAGTCGGGGCAGCAAAAAATTCTTGGACACCCGAAAAAATAGTATTAGAAGAAGAACGTCTTTCGCAGTTAGCCCAGTTAGCTTTGTTAAAGGATTATCAGCAAGAAAATAAGAAAGAAGTTAGTTTATCGCTAAATATAGTTCATTTAGATTGGCAAGAAGCGGTAATACGATTTAACTATTTTCTTAATAAAAAAATAGATGATGATTCGATTCGGCGCGAAATAAAAAGAATTAAGCAACAGCAAGCAAAGGTAGTTAAAAATCTAGCGGTGCATTATCTAAAAGAGACGGAATATATTCGAATTTACGCGGTTAGCACCATTTGGGAAAGAGCGAATAACTTCCTAGTTAGTAACAAAATATTCCGATTTTTTACGGTTATTTGGGATGCCCTTAGCGCTCATGCGAACTTATTAAATTGGATTAGCCTGTTATTTTTATTTTTTTCATTATCACTTTATAGTTTTCCAGCTATTTTTGTATTAATTGCGATATCTATCGTTAGTTATTTACTTATACGCTTTATTTTTTTAGTCAAAAAAGAGTCTAGCATTTTTTCTAAACTAATGACTCCGGAAACGGAAAAATTACTTGAACGCATAAAAATAGACGTATTTAACGCAAAAAAAAACCAAGAAGAATTTAGTTTACTACAAGATTATGTGTTTCACTTAACTAAGGATAACGCAAAATTAGATCGCTATGTAAGTATATTTTTTGCTATGCAGAAAAAAATTAATAATGAAGAGTTTTTACCTATAAGCTTAAAAAAATCATCAATTTATAAATATTTAAAAGAAGTTTATCCAAAAACCCAGTTTATTGCTTCACTGATTGTTAATTTAACCAGCGTTTTGCTTTATACCTATTTATTAACATGGGCTATTAGTAGTTTTTTCACTGTGGTGGGTGCTACCGTCTTAGCGGGTATGGCTGCTTCACCTTTGGCGGTAGGCATTTTAATTTTGAGTGTGGCTGGATTTTTTTTAGTACGACAGCTTTTTGAATTTCGCGCTAGAGAGGATTATTATCAACGTACTATTTTTAATAGTGTCAATGAAAAATGCGCGTATAGATTTAAAGACTCACGAGGGAAGCTGCAAGTTATCCAGCTCGAAAAATGGAAGAAATTTGAATATTTGCGCGAGAATATTCGCTTAGTAGAATTAAAAATTAAGCCATTTTTAGAAAATAAAAAATTAGATGATCCCATCAAAAAACTCTATTTAGCGTTTAGTAATCGTGTTAAGGAAAACAATATTTACGCCTCTTACGACCAAGATAAATTATTAGGTGGGTCAGCTTCTTGTTTTAAAAAAATAAAAAAGATTTTTAATCGTTTTTTTGCTTTCTCTGATGGTGGTTTTTGTGGCTTTGATCTAAGTCAACAAATCGGATGGAAAAGCAGCCTAGGAATTAAAGCGGCTATCAAAGTTAGTATGTTGCCATTACTGGTTTTTTTTATCGCATTTATTATTATTAATGCGATTGTTAATCTTTTGACCTATCATTTGAATAGTCGACAACGGGATCGTTTTAATTGTGCTAAAAATTTAGATAATAAAATTGAAATTTTAGAACAAACCCATAAAAAACTTTTATATTTAGCGGTTTTTTTGCAACTTACATTAGAAGATTCACCGATGGATTCTTGCTCTAGTTCAGTTGAGCCTCAAATAAAAAAATCAGCTACATTAAATAATAAAAAAGTTACAGTTAAGGCTCCAGCGGGTAATTTTTCCTTTTTTGGTACTCCCCCTTCTAAAGGAGATTTTGATCTGAGCCAACATTCGCAAGTGATAGTATCATTGCAAATGAATAAGGATTGTAAAGCTAGATAGAGGCTCTATTTTTACTTGTTAAGGATTTTAAGTATCCATAAAGAAATTAGAATAAAATTTTTGTCTAAGGAATGATGCCTAAACTAGATGATTTTTATTCTCCTTATTCTATAATAAGTTATTAAACGGCGGCTACTTAATTTGGCAAATTGAGTAGCGCTGCCTATTTCATTACTTTGTTTTTAACTTATGTTGTTAAAGTTCTCACTTATAGTAAGGATGGTTTTTTGGAAATTTATTTAGTCGGCGGCGCTGTGCGTGATCAGTTGTTGGGTTATCCAATAAGAGAACGTGATTATGTCGTGGTAGGTGCAAGCCCTGAAGAAATGTTAGCTCAGGGGTTTCGTTTAATCGGAAAAGATTTTCCCGTATTTCTCCATCCTAAAACACACGAAGAATATGCACTCGCACGCACGGAGCGTAAGATTGGCCCTGGTTATAAAGGCTTTTCTTGTTATGCAGCACCCGATGTAACGCTAGAAGCTGATCTGCAGCGTAGGGATTTAACAATTAATGCGATGGCACAAACAAGCCAAGGCGATATTATTGATCCTTTTCAGGGACAAAAAGATCTAGCGAATAAATTGTTACGCCACGTTTCGCCTGCATTTAGTGAAGATCCGGTGCGTATTTTACGGGTTGCGCGCTTTATGGCGCGATTTGCTCCTTTAGGATTTCGAGTCGCTAGAGAAACCATGGAGTTAATGAGAGCAATGGTTGCAATCGGGGAGGTAAAAGCCTTGGTTCCAGAACGGGTATGGCAGGAATTTTCATTGGCATTAACAGAGCCAGCGCCACAAGCTTTTATTAAAACCTTATACGATTGTGATGCATTAGCGGTTTTATTTCCCGAACTACAGGTGTTATATAATCAATATGAGCAAATAGCTAATAAAACGACGGCATGGCGACATGGCTACTTAACTGTTTTAGAAAAAGCAGCGCTTCTCACTGACGATCCGCAAGTACGTTTTGCCGCCATACTTTGTGATTTAGGCAAAGGAATATCAAAAGAAGAGACTCAAGCGGGTATGCATATTATTCGAGCATTATGTCAGCGCTATCGCATCCCTCATGCTTATGCCTCACTTGCACTTACATCGGCGGCTTATCATTTGCTTTGTCATCGCGCATTAGAGTTAGATGCCACATCTTTGTATATTTTGTTAGAAAAAACGGATGCTTTTCGACAGTCTTCACGCATCGATCAGTTTTTATTGGTCTGTGAAGCTGATTTTCAAGCTTATTCGGGTCTAGAAAGCCAAGCTTATTTACAAAAAGATAGAGTATTATCTGCACTTACTCAAGCTAAAAAAGTATCAGCTAAAGTACTCAAAAAAGAAGGTTTCAGTGGGGCCGCATTAGGAAAAAAACTAGTTGAGCAACGTATTATAGCCATATCTCAATTTTTGGCTATTGTTTAAAATTTTTTTAGCATTTTTTCTCTTATCTATTTTAACTTAAGTGAAACCGTTGCATGCTGTAGCAGAGTCTCTTAGAATGTGCACTCACTGTAAAAACTCTAGTACAAAGAGGCCTTGGTATTAGGTTCTTAGATTAAAATGTAAGGATGAGTCGTCTATTAATTAAAGAATAGATGTTTTTTTAAAGGGTTATGATTTATTTATGTTAAGTGATGAGCTACTAGGCTATGCAAAAAAGCTCGGTTTTGGCGAACTTTTTTTTAAAATAGACAAGATTAATCAACTTTGTGCGATTATAGCAATACATAGTACGCGTTTAGGTCCTGCTTTAGGAGGTTGTCGCTTTATTGAATATACATCGATAGGCCTGGCTATTCATGATGCTTTACGTTTAGCGCAAGGGATGAGTTATAAAGCCGCCTTAGCGAATTTACCTTTAGGTGGCGGGAAGACCGTGTTGATGCGTCCAAAACAATTGTCGGATCGCAGTGCGTATTTTCGTGCGCTAGGGCGATTCGTCAATGAATTAAAAGGACGTTATATCATTGCGATGGACAGTGGTGTGCTTATTGAGGATATGGATGCCATTGCACTCGAGACCCCTTACGTCGTAACCACCTCAAAGCATAAAGGAAATCCAGCTCCCTATACCGCTCTAAGTGTGTTATATGGCATTGAAGCGGCGGTTAAGTTTAAACTTCAGCGTGATGATTTAGAAGGTTTACATGTGGCTATCCAAGGTATGGGTCACGTAGGTTTTGCTTTGGCGAATGCGTTGCAAAAAAAAGGCGCTTATTTAACAATTTGTGACAATAGCGTAGATTTAGTGCAACGTGCAAAGGACTTAGGCGCTAAAGTAGTCGCGCCTGATGAGATTTACTCGGTGGAATGCGATATTTTTTCACCTTGTGCGCTAGGTGCTGTTTTAAATGATCAGTCAATTCCTAAGCTAAAAACGGCCATTGTTGCTGGTTCAGCCAATAATCAATTAGCTGAACCACGACATGCCGAACTGTTGCAAAAAAAAGATATTTTATATGCCCCTGATTATGTTATTAATTCCGGAGGCTTGATTTATGCCTATGCAGAATACCAAAATCGATTAAATAGAGAGCATGTAGTGCAGCATATAGCGACAATTTACAGTACACTGATGGAAATATTTAAGCGTGCGCTTGATGAAAACAAACTTCCTAGCACAGTTGCAGACAACTTGGCCGAATCACGATTAAACAATATCTAAAAAAGGTAACAACTTTTTTAAGTTAAGGTATTTTTATTTTTAAAAGAGGTTAATATGGGCGAGGTTGCGAGATTTATTATCGAGTATACCCGTTTTTTAGACCCCAATGGGGAGTTGCAACGAGATTTACCTACATTTGCTCGTCATACGAGTGAGTTACGAATTTTATATCAGCAAATGATATGGGCGCGCTTCTTTGATTACAAAGCGGTGGCTTTGCAAAGAACGGGCAAACTTAATACTTATGCATCGACACTTGGACAAGAAGCAATCTCTGTTGGGATAGGTTCGAGTATGCAAAAAGAGGATATTCTGTGTCCTTTTTATCGAGACTATGCGGCTCAATTGATGCGTGGAGTGAAAATGAGTGAACTCCTTAGTTTTTGGAAAGGGAACGAATGGGGTAATCACTTTAATCAATGTCCAGCAGATTTCCCTATTTGTGTTCCCATTGCAACGCAACTTTTGCATGCGGCGGGGGTTGCAACGGCTTTTAAACTTCGAAAGCAAGCGCGCGTAGTGGTAACGACCTGTGGTGATGGCGCCACATCAGAAGGTGATTTTTATGAAGCGTTAAATATCGCCGGTGTTTGGCAGCTCCCCGTTGTTTTTGTGATTAATAATAATCAATGGGCTATCTCTGTGCCACGTAAGCATCAAACCCATGCACAAACCTTGGCGCAAAAGGCCATTGCCGCGGGGATCCCGGGTGAACAAGTCGATGGCAACGATCTTATTGCGGTTAAATTTGTAATGGATCGCGCTATTCACAATGCCCGTGCAGGACGCGGGCCAAGTCTTGTTGAGGCGCTAAGCTATCGTTTATGTGATCATACAACAGCCGATGACGCAACACGTTATCGTTGTAAAAAGGAATTACAGCAAGCCTGGGAGGAAGAGCCCTTAATACGCTTAAAAAAATATTTAATTCAACAGCAATCTTGGTCTGATGAAGAAGAGGAAAACTTTAAAAAAGAATGCACAGCATTGATAGAAGACGCAGTCGCCGAGTATCTTAGCTTACCTAAACCGGCTATTACGGACATATTTGATTATCAATACGCCAAATTACCGTATGATTTGATAGAACAGCGTATAGAAGCAGAGGCGCTGTTTACGTTAAGTAAGGATTCCATCAATGGCTGAAATAACCCTCATCGAAGCGATTACACAAGCATTACACTATGAGATGTCGGCGGATAAAGAGGTGGTTTTACTCGGTGAAGATATTGGGATAAATGGCGGGGTTTTTCGAGCAACACTTGGGTTGCTCGAAAAATTTGGCGCGGATCGCGTTTTAGATACTCCCTTAGCCGAATCGATGATAGCCGGCCTTGCTATTGGAATGGCCACACAAGGTTTAAAACCGATTGCTGAATTTCAATTTATGGGCTTTAGTTATCCTGCATTGGATCAAATTATAAATCATGCGGCACGCTTGCGTAATCGTACGCGTGGACGTTTACATTGTCCGTTAGTATTTCGTATGCCCTACGGGGCAGGTATTCATGCTCCTGAACATCATTCTGAAAGTACAGAAGCTATTTTTGCACATATTCCAGGTTTGCGTGTGGTCATTCCTTCGTCACCTGCGCGTGCCTATGGTTTATTACTAGCAGCTATTCGTAACCCGGATCCGATTATTTTTTTAGAGCCAACGCGCTTATATCGCTTAAACAAACAGAAAGTAGAAGATACCGGCATGGCCTTACCCTTGGATCAGTGTTTTGTTCTAAGAGAAGGAACCGATATTACCTTAATTAGCTGGGGTTCAATGCTCCATGAAACCTTATTAGCGGCCGATAGATTATTAAAAGAAAAGGGTTTAACTGCCGAGGTAATCGATGTAGCGACAGTCAAACCTTTGGAACTCAATACGATACTCACTTCAGTAGAAAAAACCGGACGCTGTGTCATTATTCACGAAGCGGCACGATATTGTGGCGTAGGGGCAGAGATTGCGGCCCAATTGAGTGAAAAGGCATTTCTTTTTCTACAGGCGCCGATACAACGCGTTACAGGTTATGATGTCACCGTTCCTTATGCGCAATTAGAAAAACAATATTTACCCAGTGTAACAAGGATTAACAATGTGATTGAACAAACATTGGAGTTTGCATGACACTATTTAATTTACCGGATCTAGGTGAAGGTTTGCCGGATGCGGAGATTCGAGAATGGTTTGTACAAATAGATGAATATATAAAAATGGATCAACCTATGGTGTCAATGGAAACGGCTAAAGCCGTTGTTGATATCCCAGCACCTTTTAGTGGGAAAGTGACGCAACTTTATGGGAAAGCAGGTGACATTATTAAAACAGGCGCTCCTTTAATTGATATTGAAGAAGAAAATCAACCAGATACCAAGGATAAAGCGACAGTGGTGGGAAATTTGCAATTAGGTAGTGCAATTTTGGAAGAATCAGCAACCGGGATTAAACCTAAACCACGGATGGCGCACCCTAATAAGGGTGTTAAAGCAACACCGGCTATTCGCGCGTTAGCCAAAAAACTCCGCGTTAATTTAGCCGATTGTCATGGAACGGGTCCTGATGGGCAAATTATGGTAGCTGATCTGGAAAAAATGCCACCGAAAGGCGGCGCCCCTGAAAAAATAGTTTCTTCGTCAAATAATACACTTACAGCAGGCTACGAGCCATTACGCGGTGTACGTCGCGCCATGGCAATTGCAATGGAAAAAGCTCATCAATCCGTAGTCCCGGTTACTTTAGTTGACGATGCAGACATTCATGCTTGGCAAGAAAAGACAGATATTACTTTACGTTTAATTCGCGCCATTATGGCCGCTTGTCAGCGCGAACCGCGGCTCAACGCTTGGTTTGACGAATCCAATTTGGCTTTATGTCAGCGTAGTCAGATTGATTTAGGTATCGCGATGGATGCCCCCGAGGGTTTATTTGTTCCCGTACTAAAAAATATAGCGCGCTCTAGTGCGATTAATTTACGTAAATCGATTGATAAATTTAAAACTGAAGTAAAAAGCCGCAGTATTTCACCGGAAGATTTACTGGGGGCAACTTTTGTATTATCAAATGTAGGCATTTTTGCGGGCCGTTACGCAAGTCCTATTATTATCCCCCCTATGGTGGCTATTTTAGCGGTAGGTCGCATGACTGAACGTGTCGTGTCTGAGCAAGGAAAGCTAGTTGCACATAAATTGTTACCTTTATCGTTAACAGTGGATCATCGCGTTATTACAGGCGGTGAAGCGGCGCGGTTTTTATCCGCCTTAATAATGGATTTACAAGCGGCTTAATTAAAAATGACACTTCCATTGCCGGCGCGCAAACGTTTTGGCCAACATTTTCTACATGAAAGTTTTATTATTGAAAAAATAGTGCGGGCAGTTTGGCCTAAAAAAGCTGATAATATGATTGAGATTGGCCCAGGTTTGGGCGCTTTGACCCAACAATTATTACCCCAACTTAGCTGTTTAAACGTGATTGAGCTAGATAAAGATCTCATTCCTTTATTAGAAGAAAAGTGTCAACATTTAGGAAAATTAATTATTTATCAAGGTGATGCTTTAAAATTTAATTTCAAATCCTTGCCTAAAGCGAATGGTCTGTGGCGGTTAGTAGGGAACCTTCCTTATAACATTTCTACACCTTTATTATTTCATTGCCTTGAGCAAGCCAGTGCTATTCAAGATATGCATTTTATGCTGCAAAAAGAGGTAGTCGACCGGCTGAATGCACAGCCTGGACAGCCTAATTATGGGCGTTTAAGTGTGATGATTCAATATTATTGTGAGGTAGAAAAGTTGTTTAACGTTAAGCCGGGCGCGTTTCAACCACCGCCGAAGGTTGATTCAGCGGTGGTTCGTCTTATTCCTTATAGAGAGTTACCTTATAAGGCTAATGACTCGGTATTGTTTGCTGAAATAGTTAGAGTTTCGTTTGGTCAACGTCGTAAAATGTTACGTAATAATCTAGCGAGTTTGCTGCACGTCAAAGATTTTGAACAATTAAGCATCGATCCAAAGCGGCGACCCGAACAACTTTCTATTAGTGATTACGTTAAATTAGCTAATTTTCTGACAAAAAATAAATAGATAAAAGAAACTTGACGTTACTCCTTTCTTTTATAGAAAAATAAGATTGGGCGGCTATTAACGGGCACAGTCCACCCTATACCGATAAATTGGCTTGAGAGGGCTAGTAAAAAACACGACAGAGAGGTTCTTGTGTTTAAAATTTAATGATGATCTTTGTCTTTATTGAAGAAGTCGCGTAGTTCTTTCTCAGCTTGTTCCTTAGCAACACCATACCTTTCTTGAATTTTACCGACTAATTTTTCTTTATCACCGTGGGATTGAGCCCAATCGTCGTCAGTTAACTTGGCCCATTTTTCGCGAAGCTTACTTTTAATTTGATTCCACTTTTCTTTTAGCTCATCTGGATTCATGTCTGCCTCCTTGAACTACGATAAGAATGACGAATAAATCTCATTAATTTTTATTGAATCCAGTATAGCTTAAGTCTGTGGGCATTCAAGTCATAGGCGCTTGGAAAACTGCTTAACTTTATTGCCATCACTACGCTGTTTTTTTCTCTATTGCTTGTGTGATGGGGAGCGCAGCTAATTTTTAGGCTCTTTTCTTGACTTCAATTAAGTGAATCGTAAATAAAAGCGTTTGATTAGGTCCAATGGCTTTATCAACACCATGTTCGCCATAAGCCAGTTGAGGTGGAATAGCCACTTGATAAGTTGCGCCTGGTTTCATGATCTTTAAAACTTCTGTCCAGCCTGGGATGACGTTATTAATAGGGAAGGTAACAGGTTCTTTAGACTTTTCAAAAACAGTCCCATTAATATAGCTGCCGGTGTATTCAACTTTGACCATGGAGGTATCTGTTGGGCTCTCGCCGCTACCTGTTTGTATTACTTTATATTGAATTCCGCTTTTAGTTGTCATAACACCTGGTTTATCCTTATTGGAATTTAAGTAAGCATCACCTAGTTGTTTGTTTTTAAGACTAATTTGTTTAAATTCAGCTTGTTTTTTATTCATAAGTTCTTGTTGAAAGTTTTTCAAAGTATCCGCCATTTTCGTTTGTGATAATAAAGTTTTTCCATGAGCAGCGTCTTCTAATCCTTTTTCTAGTGCAATTGGGTTGATATCAATGCCTTGTTCTTTAAAGTTCTCCGCTAAATCAGCCCCAATGCTATAACTTACTTGATCTCTACGGGATTTAAGGGGTGATTTATCGGCTATTTCCTCGACACGGCGGGTAGAATTGTTTGTTGGGTTGAGTTGATTAACGGCCGCTTGAAGGGTACTCTGTGCAGCCAGTGCGGTTGAACTGACGAGTAGGCTAGCGGCCAGGGTAGTCAATACGGGCAATCTTGTCATTGGATTTCCTCTTTAAAAGACGGGATTAAAAATCGATATATTGCCTTAACTTTCGCTAGAAAACTATAGTTAATTAAGAATAAATTAAAAAATTATGCCATTTTCTACAGAATTTGACGTTATTATTGTCGGCGGAGGTCATGCGGGGACCGAAGCGGCTTTGGCGGCGGCGCGTCTAGGTGCATCAACCTTATTATTGACACATAATATTGAAACCTTAGGTCAATTATCTTGTAATCCTTCGATTGGAGGAATTGGAAAAAGTCATTTAGTCAAAGAATTGGATGCCTTAGGTGGCGTGATGGCGCGCGCCGCCGATGTGGCAGGAATACAATGGCGTATACTCAATGCCAGCAAAGGTCCTGCTGTACGTGCAACACGCGCACAAGTGGATCGCAATTTATATAAACAAGCCATCCGTAACGCCTTAGAAAATCAAGCGCATTTATTTATTTTTCAACAAGCGGTTGATGATGTCATTTTAGAAGCGAATCGCATCACCGGCGTGGTGACGCAAATGGGAATACGTTTTCACGCAAAAGCCGTGGTATTAACAGCCGGTACCTTTTTAGCCGGCAAAATACATATTGGTCTTCAACAATCGCTAGGAGGGCGCGCTGGGGATCCCGCTGCAACACATTTAGCGGAGAAGTTACGTCAATTACCGTTGCGGACAAGTCGTTTAAAAACAGGAACGCCTCCGCGTCTTGATGGCCGCACGATTAACTATCAGGTTTTATTAGAGCAGCCTAGCGATACCCCTTTACCCGTATTTTCTTATTTAGGTAAAGTAGAACAACATCCTCGCCAAATAAGTTGCTTTATTACCCATACCAACGAAAAAACACATGCGATTATTCGTTCGGGTTTAGATCGCTCACCTATTTACACCGGTGTCATAGATGGGATAGGCCCACGTTATTGCCCTTCCATTGAAGATAAGGTGGTTCGATTCGCTGATAAATTAGCGCATCAAATTTTTCTTGAGCCAGAAGGACTTAATACCCATGAGGTTTATCCCAACGGTATTTCGACAAGCTTACCCTTCGAAGTGCAGTGTGACTTAATCCATAGCATTAAAGGTTTAGAAGAAGCCCATATCACACGACCGGGCTATGCGATCGAATATGATTTTTTTGATCCGAGAGATTTGCTTCTATCCTTAGAATCGCGATTACTCGAAAACTTATTTTGCGCGGGTCAAATCAATGGAACAACCGGCTATGAAGAAGCCGCCGCACAAGGGCTTATTGCGGGCCTGAATGCCGCTTTGAAAGCACAAGATAAGCCGGCTTGGTGTCCCCGTCGTGACGAAGCTTATATTGGCGTTTTAATTGATGATTTAATCACACAAGGAACACTAGAGCCTTATCGTATGTTCACTAGTCGAGCTGAGTATCGTCTATTATTACGCGAGGATAATGCCGATCTGCGTCTGAGCGATGTCGCTTACCGGCTTGGTTTAATTGATGAAACACGTTGGCAAAGGGTTCATCAAAAGCGTTGTCTATTAGAAGAAGAACAACAACGTTTAAAACAACTGACTGTTAAACCGCAAACAACAGTGAGTGCCGCTGTAGAAGTGCATTTAGATCAGACTTTAACACGCGATTATCGAGTCTCTGAGTTATTAACACGGCCGGAATTAAATTATGCGTGCTTAATGAAAATTGACGGTTTAGGACCTGGCGTTTTAGACCTAGAAGTTTCCGAGCAAATTGAAATACAAGCCAAATACCACGGCTACATTGAGCGACAGCTCAATGAGATCCAGCGGCAAGCGCGCTATGAATCAGTTACGTTACCAGTAGATTTAGATTATAACAAAGTTAAAGGCCTTTCTAATGAAGTTAAAGAAAAACTAATTCAGCATAAACCACTGACCTTAGGGCAAGCATCACGTATTTCTGGCATTACGCCTTCAGCAATCTCCTTGTTGTTGGTGCATATAAAAAAGTAAATTAACTAAAAATTTATGTCCATTTCTGAATTTTTTAATGTTTCAATTCCCAGCAAACCCGATCAGCGTTTGCGTTTAGGCAATTTGCAACAAGACAGTTTAGCCTTGGTTTTAAACGAAATAGCCAATCGTCATGCAGGGGTTATTTTAGCCATTACCCCTGATAATCTAACCGCCAATCGATTGCTAGCGGCAGTAAAATTTTTTTCGCCAGAGCTAAGCGTGCTAAGTTTTCCTGACTGGGAAACGCTACCTTATGATCATTTCTCGCCACATCAGGATATTATTTCTCAGCGTCTCTCTACTTTGGCACAATTGCGGCATGTCGATCGTGCTTTATTGTTGGTGCCCATTACAACCTTAATGCAGGTGCTTGCCCCCACCAATTATATTCAATCCACCAGCTTGCTGGTTGCTTGTGGTGAGAAACGTCGCATTGAAGAGCTGCGACAAAACTTACAGCTGGGTGGTTATCACAGCGTTTCACAAGTATTGACGCGCGGTGAGTTTGCTGTTCGAGGGTCTATTTTAGATGTTTTTCCAATGGGAAGTGATCTCCCTTATCGAATAGATTTTGTCGATGATGAAGTGGATAGTATTCGTTATTTTGATCCGGATACACAACGCTCTATTGAGAAATTAGAAAAAATTGAGTTTCTTCCCGCACGTGAATTTCCCTTATCTGAATTGGCAATTAATTGTTTCCGCCAACAATGGCGAGAAAATTTTACGGGGAATCCTTTAAATTGCCCGCTTTATGCAGCGGTGAGCCAAGGACATGCCCCCGCTGGCATTGAATATTATTTACCTTTGTTTTTTTCAAAGACACAATTACTCATTGATTATTTACCGAAAGCTACGCTAATTCTACAAATTAATGATATCCGCCAATCTGCAGATTGTTTTTGGCAAGAAATTAACCAGCGTTATGAACAGCTCAGACATGATTTAGAGCGGCCTATCCTTGCGCCTAAGCGATTGTATGTCGGTGTTAATGAATTATTTGTAAGATTAAAAGAGTTTCCGCGAATTTTATTACAGCAAACCCCAAGTGATCTTCCCCAAGCTTATCATCTTGCCGTTAAGAGATTCCCGAATCTGACCATTGAACATAAACTAGAGCAACCATTAGCACGATTAAATACTTTTTTAAGCGAATTTTTAGTTGACCGACAAGCGTGCGTTTTATTTTGCGTAGAAAGTGCCGGTCGACGAGAAGCCTTATTGGAT
>CAZSWN010000006.1:31525-43882 GCA_964611135.1 uncultured Coxiellaceae bacterium
AAGCTCACTGTTAAGGTGCACCGTTGTGAAACCTGGCATGAATTTGTACAGTCCGCTGAACCTGTCCATATCACGGTGGCGCCCTTAGAAGAAGGGTTTTATTTAGAGACGCCACCTTGGGCACTTATTACCGAAGCACAGCTATTTGGTAACCAAGTTATACAAAAACGTCAAACTAAAACAAAAAGCTTAGATAGTCGCACTATTGTTCGAAATTTAACCGAATTAACCGAAGGTGCACCGGTTGTCCATATCGATCATGGGGTGGGGCGTTATCGCGGTTTGCAACATTTAAAGGTAGCTGATCAAGAGAATGAATTTTTAATTGTAGAATATGCGGCGGGCGCTAAATTATATGTCCCCGTTTCTTCGCTGGATTTAATTAGTCGCTACAGTGGCAGCGATAGTGAACATGCGCCTTTATATCATTTAGGTTCTGACCAATGGGAAAAAGCGAAACGTAAAGCCGCAGAACAGGTGCGTGATGTTGCCGCTGAGCTACTCGATATTTATGCGCATCGAGCGGCACAAAAAGCGTATGCATTTGAATTGCCCGATGAAGATTATCACGCTTTTTCTGCGCAATTTCCTTTTACTGAAACGCCGGATCAAGAACAAGCGATTAGGCATGTTATTGAGGATATGATCTCAGAGCGGCCTATGGATAGATTGATTTGTGGCGATGTGGGTTTTGGAAAAACAGAAGTTGCCATGCGTGCTGCATTTTTAGCGGTACAATCTAATAAGCAAGTAGCGATTTTGGTGCCAACGACCTTACTAGCTCAACAACACTATCAAAATTTTAGCGACCGCTTTGCCGAGTGGCCCGTACAAATTGAAATGATTTCACGGTTTCGTCGTATCGCCGAACAGAAAAAAATTATAGAACGTCTGCAGCAAGGACGTATTGACATCCTGATCGGCACGCATAAATTATTAAATAAACAATTACAATATCCCAACTTAGGCTTATTGATTATCGATGAAGAGCACCGCTTTGGTGTGCAACAAAAAGAACGTTTAAAAGCGCTACGCTCTGAAGTAGATATTTTAAGCTTAACCGCAACCCCTATTCCTCGTACCTTAAATATGGCTTTATCCGGTTTACGAGAATTGTCGATTATTGCAACACCACCGGCACGACGTTTATCGATTAAAACCTTTGTGCAAATGCGTAATACCGGTTTGATTCGCGAAGCCATCTTGCGCGAGTTATTGCGTGGCGGCCAAGTTTATTTTTTACATAACCAAGTAGATAGCATTGAAAAAACAGCTAGGGAATTAGCAGTACTTGTGCCCGAAGCACGTATTCAGGTAGCGCATGGCCAATTACGTGAGCGCGAACTGGAACGTATTATGGCTGATTTTTATCATCAACGGTTTAATGTATTGATTTGCACCACCATTATTGAGACCGGAATCGATGTGCCTACGGCTAATACCATTCTTATTGATCGGGCGGATAAGTTTGGGTTGGCACAACTCCATCAATTGCGTGGACGCGTAGGGCGCTCGCATCATCAAGCCTATGCTTATTTAATGACGCCGCCCAAAGAACTGATAAGCGCCGATGCTAAGAAGCGTTTGGATGCTTTTACTTCTTTAGAGGATTTGGGCGCTGGTTTCACCTTAGCCATGCATGACTTAGAGATTCGCGGTGCTGGAGAGGTTTTAGGCGAGCAACAAAGTGGCAATATGCAGCGCATAGGATTTTCACTTTATATGGAGTTACTCGATCAAACTGTGGAGGCCTTAAAGTCTGGTAAAGAACCTGTCCTCAATCAATTGCTAAATAGGGGCCCAGAGATCGACCTGCAGATCTCAGCCCTTATTCCAGAGAATTATTTACCGGATGTGCATACACGCTTAGTATTGTATAAACGGATTGCCCATGCCCGAGATGAGCAGGAATTAGAAACGCTACAAGTTGAAATGATCGATCGCTTTGGTTTATTACCCGAGGCCACTAAAAATCTATTTCAATTAACTGAATTGAAATTACTGGCGCAAAAATTAGGGATTAAAAAAATAGTATCTGGTCCACAAGGTGGTCGTATTGAATTTAATGAAAAACCGAATATCAATCCAGTCGATATCATCCAGCTCATTCAAAAAAATCCATCTAAATACCAGCTGCAAGGTCCCGCCTGTTTACGTTTTATTGGCGAACAGACAAGCGCTACATTACGGATAAGTACACTGAAAGCTTTATTACATTTGTTACTTAAATAATTGTAATTTTATACAAGAGCAGCATTTCTTTTTTGCTTGATCCAAATAAAAAATAAAGTAATTCTACATACGTAATCTTTGTAACCCATGACTCAATTGATCTTGATCTGCATTCGTTTTATCTGCATTTAAAATAAAGCTATACCGGTCAGAATAGGTGATGATCATCTCATTTCCACGCTGAATAGGAATAGGGCATAACTCCCCCATATCACACAAATTATTACCTTTAAATTTTTTAAAATTAAGAAAGAGCTGAGTTTTTTTACTGCATATATTTAATTCATGCTCTGTTTGAAACGTCATTAATAATGGAGCGTCAGGTTTGAGTAAGCTGGGAAGTGTTCGATCGGCTATTGCAAAAAAAATACCCTGTCTTCCGTTACTCTCGGTAAAATCCCCATTACGTACTATCCCCATATCAATAGAGGAAGAGGCTACGATAGTGCCTATTTCACGGAGGTTAGATGCGTCTGCACAGATAAAATTTACATTTTCGTAAGCGTTATACCTAGCCTTGTTGTCTTCAATAATATCATTATTAATATCTATGCCAATGTAGGTAAGCTTTTTATTTTGATATCGAAAGTACATGATCAGCGGCAGTATTTCCATAGAGAGACCGCAAGCCAAACTTAGGATAGTAAAAGTGTCTTGCTGTTTAATTTCTAGCGGAAAAAAATCAATTAGTTTTAATTCATCGATAATTAAATAAAAGGAAGTCTCTATTTTTAATTCACATTCGCGTTCTTCTGGAGATGTTATTTTCATACACTCTACTTCTAATAGAGCATTTATTAATGCTAAATAACCAGAGTTTTTTAGCTGTTTGCTTGTGTGTAAAGAATTTCTAAATCCACCACCCTCTACAAAAAAGTCACGTGGTTTCTGCCCAAATTTATTTTCTATAAGGTGGTCAGCACTATATTGGACTAACAATCGAATTGTTTTCGCATATTTTTCAGAGCGCCCTTGCTTTCTTTCCATGATCTTAGAGCAGGCCCAATGCAAAGCAGTATTTCCATTGGAACTAGCGCTATTTATAAAATTTGCATTTTCTTTATTTCGATCTAAAATTGCTTGAACGGCTTCAAAATCTCCCTTTGCGGCGTGTTGACGTAATAAGAGTTCGTCACTTTTTAAGTCGGTTTTCAACATACGTCACCTTCCCTAGCTATCAATTATTAATGTTATTACTGTATTTTGGAGAAAAACACGATCGAGCAAAAATACTTATCTGTTAGGGGCGGGGTTATTTTCAAAATCGATGCATGCCTTTTCCCCTGGATACTATTTTGACGTTAACATGGATTAATTAGGATAGCTATGACCCTTTTGGTCTTTTCTATCACAAGAAAAGATAAATTAAGGTGAGTTACATAATTTTCACATAAGATTGATTGCGTAATTGGCGCAACCAATTTTTTAAAGCGTGCTGAAATTTCTTTCGATAGACTAGCTGGGTTGCTTGTTCACGTGAAATATGTTGGGTTGTTTGTAATTTCTGTACTCTACCTAAGACTTGTGCAATATGCCAGCCAAACTGGGTTCGAAAAGGTAAACTAATCTGATTGATAGCTAACTTTTTGATTTGTGCCTCAAAAGTGGGGTAAAACACACCCGGTAAAGTCCAGCCTAAATCGCCGCCTTTATAAGCAGAACCAGGATCCTGAGAATATTTCTTCGCTAGCTCGGCAAAGTTTCCACCGCGTAATATTTCAGCACGAATTTCCTTGAGGCGTTGCTCTGCTTGTGCATCGCTGAGCAGCGGAGATGTTTTAATTAAAATATGGCGAGTATGAATTTCATCCACATAGTGCGGAGAGGTATCACCTTTTATTTCTAATAAACGAATGAGATGAAAACCATTTTGTGCCTGAATAGGACCCGCTACCCCATTAATTTTTAGTGTTTTTACCGGGGCTTGAAAAACATCCGGCAATTCACTAAACGGACGCCAACCTAAGTCAGTGCCGGCTAATGCCTGATTGACTTTGTTCGCTTGTTCTATTAATGATTGGAAAGTAGCGCCACTTTTTGCTTGTTGTAATAAGGATAATGCGGTTTGCTTCATGCGCGCTAGGCTTGTGGCGGATCGATCTTCTGGAAAAGGGACGAGCAAGTCTTCAACATGATAGCTTGTTTCTTGTTGTGTCGATGATTTAGGCGGCATATGCGCTAACATATCGGTTGTTTCTTGATCGCTAACGACAATTTTTGAAGCCACTTCATCTTGTTGTAAGCGGTTGATGAGAAGTTGTTGACGGATTTGTTCACGATATTTTATATAAGCTACATTATCTTGCTGCAATTTTTCGCGTAGCTGTTCTAAGCTAAATCCATTGTGTTGAGCAATACTTATAATGGTTTTATCTAATGCCGTCTCGTCAACCTTTAAACCAGAACTAATAGCTAATTGTAATTGTAGTTGATCGTCAATCATATGGTTGAGTACTTGCTTACGCAAAGTACTTGCATCGAGTAGCGGTTTGTTTTCAGCCCGTCGCTGCTGACGTGTCATCTCAATTTGTTCGGCGAGCTGTTGCTGTGTGATGACACTATTGTTCACAACAGCGACAATACAATCTAAGGTTTCGGCGGCCTGCAAAACTGCCGGAGATAATAAGTTGCTTAATAAGATAATGAGTGGAAAAATTTTTTTAAAAAGGTCCATAGCCGCTCGTTACTATAAAGGGGTTGCGCCAGTCTGAAAATTATCAGTATAGCCTGGAATGTTACTGCTCAAAAAGTTGGTTATATCACTGATACCTACTGTACTCAAGCCTTTGAGTTGGAATTGGAAATAAACTATGTTGTTGAATATCGGACCATTGCTTTGATTTAAGGCGTAGAAAGTGCGGCCAGCAACAATTCGAAAGGCCCAACAACAACTATCGTATTGTAATCCATAGAAGAAGCTTTGCGAATAACTATGGCTGATATTATAGTTCCAACCACCCACAGTACTCCATTGGTTCTTAAGTGGCGATGCAAAAGAAAAGCCAACTCGATTAAAATCATTTTGATGACTATTGGGCGGTGTAGTCGCTAAGATATCACCAAAGCGAATACGCCCATAGTTAATATTTAATAACTGGTTGGGATGCGGATGGTATTGTATATTGGCAGCGGCGTTAATAATATCATGACTGCTCGGATCCCAGGCGATGTCAGCGGTAGTACTCCAGTTTGAACTGACATTGTAATTAAGTAGACCTACAATAGGTGAAAATTTTTCAGTGGGCGAAGTTGATCCTACTACCGTAAAGGGGTTAGCACACAAGGTTCCGGCGGTACTCAATTCTTTTTCTAACGGACTACACAAAAGAACGCGCCTGTTCTCAAAATAATATATTTCACCAATACTGGCATTTAGTTTTTCATCACCGGTATGTTGGTCTAATAGTCGTGTTGTTAAGGCAAAGCTAATTTGATTGGCATCACCGATACGATCAAAGCCACTAAATCGGTTGGTCATAAAAAGTCTGTCATAACTAAATGGGATAAGCGCACTGTCAAAAACAGGAATATTGCTTTGATCACGATAAGGCACATTTAAATAAAAAAGACGCGGTTCTAAGGTTTGTTGGTAGCGATGTTCTCCCCAGTTAAATTGACGCTCAAAATGTAAACCACTGTCTAGACTAAATAAAGGTATCGTACGTTGGATATCGCTTTCAAAGCCAGGGACCTGGTTGGCTATGTTGTAGTGGGTTAAGCTAAGTTGTAAGCGCGGAATCAGATAAGCGTCGCTGCTCAGCATTGGATAGCTGATAGAAGGTAAAACATTAATTCGCAGTGCTTGAGGGGGTTTAACTAATTCACCGGGGTCATTTAAGCGTTGAAAGTAATTGAGTTGGTTGCCTAATTGAACCTTAAATCCATGAAAATCCTGTGTACTACTATTTAAATCAATTTCAGGCAAGCTATTATAGGGGTTATTAATAGGTGCTTGATTGAGAGGGTGTAAGGTTTGGTAGTGATTTAAACGCGTGGTGAAATCCCAAATATCACCGCTATAATTTAATTGCGCTTGTTGTGCGAGTTGGTTGATAGCAACAGTGGGCGGTTGATTAAAATTTTCCAAATAATAATCATCGCTAACCTTATTGAAGTCAACGTTACTAGTCCAACGTGGCGACCACACACGTTGCTCTTGCCAAGTTAATGATTTCCGATCACTGCGTGGAAAAATCAATGGATTGCTTGTTGGATAAAGCGAAGGAATTTGATTGGCAAATTGCGCAGCGGCTCTATCATAGGGAAGATAATTCGCAATTATTTTGCCTTGACTTTGGTGCGTCAGGTAGCGAAATTGACCGTTTAATTGTACGCCTCGTTTGCTTAAAAAGGTGGGCGTAAATAAAAAATCATAATTAGGCGCTATATTCCAGTAATAGGGAAATCCTATGCCGATTCCTGATTGCGAAGAAGTATTGATATTAGGAAATAAAAAACCCGATTCACGTCGGTTATCAATTGGAAAGGCCAGATAAGGACTATATAAAATAGGGACGCCCTGATAATCCAAGTGGGTATTATAAGCTTTTCCTCGACCGGCATCACGGTCCAAGACTATTTTTTTAGCCGAAAGCTGCCAAGTAGGATTAATGGGTGAGCAGGTTGAATAGCGGGTGTTATGTAAAATAATTAATCCAGGCGCGGTTTGTTCAGCGGCACTTGCCGAACCCCACGCATTAATAGGCATTCTGTCGTTGGTGCCCATCAATATAGTGGTATTTCTTAATAAAATCCGATAAATAATCTCGGTGAGATAACCGGTTTGATCGTTTAAATTTAAGTGTGCTTTTTCTGCTTTTATTAAGAGATTAGGCTCGCGAAGTTTAATTTCACCCTGTAGATCCATATTGGTAATCTTGCCCGTTTTTGGATCGCGATAAAAATAAACCTGATTGGCATATAGCAATCGGCCGGGCTGGGTAATAGTGACATTGCCACTTAAAGTAGAAGTTCCTTCAAATGAAAAATTGGATTGTAAGGCATCAATATGTGTAAAGGCTTGATTAATCTTAGCTAATGATGTTTTCGCATAGGCTTGTAAAGGGTCTTGATATTCCCCTTTGCAAATGCCTATGCGACTAGGGATCCAGCCAAGTTTTTCTGTCATGGTGGACTCTGGTGTAATGGCATTTACGGGCAAGATAAAACACAAAAAAATTAAACAAGCTATGTTTCGAATAGTAAAAAAACTTGAACCTTTAAAGGCGACATTGCTTTTTTTTCTGTTATTCATGTGCAAATTGCAAACGTAAAAAATAATTAGTGAATAATATTATTCGAAATACAATTATCACCTTTAAAGCTTACATGGATAATGTAACCATCAGGCGTCGTTTCAAACGAGGTTTGACAATAACGAGACATTGCTTGACCATTGCTCCAAGATTCGCCATAACCTGAAAAGAGGGTTTTACTGTCATTAACGATGGGAGTACGTTTAGGGTCTGGGATCGAATACAGGGTTTTTCGCGTGTATTGATAAATTTTGTTCCCATTTTTAAGAGGTATTTCCGCATCGGGATGACCCCATTTGTCAATAAGGGTTTTAATATTTTTTCCTTGCCATTTATTGACTTTTCGTTGGTAACCTTCTGTCGTGGCACAAGCAGTTAGTAAAAAAAACACGGTGTAAAATACGATAAAAAGACGCATTTTATTTTTCCTTGTGGGTTAGAGATAATCGTAGTGCTGTTAAACAGGCCTTATAATCTGGGGTATTAAAGATACCTGATCCTAAGATAAAAGTATCTGCCCCTGCATTTGCTACTTCGGTAATATTAGTTTTTTTAATTCCTCCATCTACGCCTAAACGTAAGTTAGATTTTTTATGCTTTGAGATGAGTTGCCTAGCCGCTGCTATTTTACTTAAAACTTCAGGGATAAAGCGTTGTTCCGAAAATCCGGGATGGACCGACATTATGAGTATAAAATCTAAGTGTTCCCAAATCGAGTTTAAATTTAAACAAGTTAATGAGGTTTGCGGATTAATCGCTAAACCTGCTTTACAACCTAAGGAGTGAATTTGTTTTATATTTTTAACGATATCGCAGCTGGCCTCCGGATGAAACGTAATTTGATTCGCTCCTGCGGCTGCAAAGTCAGTAATTAAACGATCGATAGGGTTTACCATAAGGTGCACATCGAGAAAGGCTTTAGGAAGATGTCTTCGTAAAGCCTTACAGACTAAAGGTCCGAATGTTAGATTGGGTACAAAATGATTATCCATTACATCGATATGTAAGCTATCGGCACCTGCTTGTAATACCGAAGCCGATTCTTTGGCTAAATAGCCCATATCGGCCGATAAAATAGAGGCAGAAATAATTGGCTGGCGCATTATATCCCCTTGGCGGCGCAAATACGATCATAGGCGGCCTTAATGTTTTGGGTTTTTTCCGTGGCAATCTTGATCATTTCTTCAGGTAAACCTTTAGCGAGTAATTTATCTGGGTGATGTTGGCTCATCTGTTTACGATAAGCTTTTTTGATTTCGGCCGGTGTGGCGCTTGTCGAAATACCTAAGATAGCATAGGCATCTTGTAGATTCAGCTGATGTCGATAATGTGATGATTGATAATGTCCTTGCTGCTGGCTCGATTGTTGTCGAAATGCTTGCTCAAAATTAAACAAATGTTCAAAAAAGCTAAAATTAAGCGGTGCAAAACCTAAATATTGGCAGATTTTTTGTAATACTTTCTGCTTGTCAGGGGAGAGATGGCGCTCGGCTAATGCGGTTTGCATCTGTATCTCAACAAACAGCTTAAGCAATACTTTGTTTCGATGACAAGCTTGTACTAATTTTTTTAAGGTTTCTTCTAGATTAAAAGCGGGTTGTTTGCCTTGGTTAAATAGGTGAATGGCTTTTTGCCGCATAGCGTCGGTTAGGCCTAAGCGGGTCATGATGGCACGTGCGGCTTGGATTTCGGCTTCGGATACACGGCCGTCCAATTTGGCAATATGCCCCATCACTAAAAATGTACTATCAAAAAAAGCCTGTTGCGCTAGGCTTGGATTGACCGAAGAAAAGGTCCAGCCCTGATTTTGAGTAAAGCCGCGATCAAAGAGGTGCCCAATAAAAACGCCTAATATAAGCCCTAATGGACCTGCAAGCAGAAATCCAAAAAAACCACCAATGAGTTTGCCCCATATATTCATGCTTAAAGCCTAATTCATAAAATTTTGCGTATAAGACTAACAGGATATTATCTTGTCATAAAGTTGAATAAACGATAAGCTCAGCCATTAAAACGTCTAAGTGATAAGTTGATTCATGATGCGACTCTTCTATACAATAATTTTCTATTTATTGTTGCCGTTTATTTTACTTCGTTTATGGATAAAAAATCGTCACAATCCGGCTGGTCTGCAATTCTGGCATGAACGCTTAGGCATCGGTTTACGCCCCGTGCCATCGGGTGGAATTTGGGTGCATGCTGTCTCCGTCGGTGAATCCTTAACCGCCATTCCACTTATCAAGGCGTTACGGCAACGCTATCCGAGCATCCCTATTGTTGTGACCAACGAGACGATAAGCGGTGCAGAACGCATACGTGTTGGCTTAGGAGATAGTGTAACCGCACTTTATTTTCCTTATGATTTACCCTTAATTTTAAAGAAATTTTTTAATAAGCTACGTCCGAGATTGCTCGTTTTACTTGAAACAGAGCTCTGGCCTAATCTCTTAGCGACCTGCCATTTGTATCAAGTGCCCGTTATTCTTATGAATGGGCGTTTATCTGAACGTTCTGCTAGAGCCTATCGACGTATTTTGCCGGTAACCCAACGCATGCTAAAAAGTATTAACGTGCTAGCCGCTCAATTTCAAGCGGATGCGGATCGTTTTATGGCCTTAGGGTTGCCAAAGGATCGTATTCATGTAACCGGGAATCTTAAATTTGATCTGAAACTCCCTGCCCAATTATATGTCGAGGCCGAAAAATTACGTGCCAATTGGGGCAAAGATCGGCTCGTTTGGATTGCGGCGAGCACGCATCCTGGCGAAGAAGCCTTGATAGCCGAGGCTTTTCGTCAAGTGCAATCTGGTTTGGCCAATGTTTTATTAGTCTCTGTGCCAAGACACGTGGAACGTACTGTCCAATTGGAACATCTCTATCGAAGCCAAGGATTTAATGTGATTAAACATAGCGAACAGAGGCTTTGCGCACCCACGACAGATGTGCTTATTGGCGATACGATGGGGGAATTACTGAGTTTTTATGCCGCGGCTGATCTGGCTTTTGTAGGCGGCAGTCTGGTTGAAAAGGGTGGTCAAAATCCACTGGAGCCAGCCGCCGTCGGTTTGGCGATACTCACAGGCCCTTATACCTTTAATTTTGAGTCTATTACGGAACAGCTTAAACAGCGCGGCATCGAGATCCAGGTAAATAATGCACAAGAGTTAGCAAAACAGGTTATTTTTTTACTGTCTAACCCGATAAAGCGCCAGCAAATGGGGATGGACGCCAAAAAATTTGTGCAAGAAAATAAAGGTGCGGTGTTAAAACAAATGCAATTGATCGAGAATCTAATTAATTTAAGTTGATTTTTTATGTTTTCTGGAATTACCCAAGGTTTATTTACTGTAAAATCTTTGCTTAAACAGCCAGGATTACTACACTATAGCGTCGTTTTTAATGAAGCCTTGCTCAAGGATCTAAAAATAGGGGCGAGTGTCGCTATCGATGGGGTTTGCCAAACGGTGGTTGGGATACAAGGAACCACCGTCAGCTTTGAGGCCATACAAGAGACCTTAACTAAAACGACTTTACATGAGCTTTTTATAAATAGGCAGGTCAGTGTCGAAAGAAGTTTAGGTTTTGGTGATGAGTTAGGGGGGCACGCGCTTAGTGGACATGTGTTTGAAAGCGCTAGCATTTTAGATAAAAAAATCACCGATAATAATTTGTGTTTAACGATACAATGTTCGAAAGCGTGTTTTGCTTTTGTAAAGCCTAAAGCTTATATAGCCGTTGATGGTTCGAGCTTAACGATAGGATTGATCGATAAAAAACGGCATAGTTTTGAAATCCATTTGATTCCTGAAACATTACGTCGAACTAATTTTGCCAACAAAAATATTGGTGATAAAGTGAATCTCGAACCGGACATGAAAATAATGGTTTTGGTAGAAGCAGTGCAGGACTATTTCGTAAGTATTGAGGATAGACTAAAAAAAATTGAAGCAAAATTGAAAACAATTCAATAACTTTTGCATGCGATTAAACTTAACTAGCGTAAAATAGTCAAAATATCGGTTAAATGCTTAATCGTATAGTTTGGCTTTAGTGCACGGCAGGTTTTCGCATCGCCGTATCCATATTCTGCCCAGCAACTACTCGCGCCAATGTTTTGTGCGAATAATAAATCGGCCGGAGTATCTCCGACCATTAGGATCTCTTTTGGATGTATTGCTTTAAATTTGGGCTTAATAAAATCAGTGTAAGCCATAGGGTCTGGTTTTTTTCGCAGTGTTTTGGTATCACCTACGACTACGGTAATATATTGTTTGAGCTGAAAGCGTTCTAACGCGGTATTCACGGCTGCAACGGCTTTGTTACTCACTACAGCGAGACTATATCCTGCCCCATGAAGCTTGGCTAACACCTCGCCAGCTTTAGAGTAAGGCGCACTTTTTTGCTCCCCTTCCGTTAAGTAAATTTTTTCATACAAATCCAATATCGCTTGGATTTGTTGTTCCGTTAATTCAGGACTGAGAGCTCGCAAGGTTTTTTCCATGCCGAGACCCGCTCGGATGGTTTCATCAATGAAATCATGCGCCGGAACTGTCATGTTGAGTGTTTTATAAGTGCGTTTGACACAATAAAGTACCGCTTCATGGGTGGCACAAAGCGTGCCATCAAAATCAAGGATAATTAACTTATAGTTATTCATAAACATAATGCGGTAAAATCTCTCTAAAAGTAAGCCGATTTTCATGTTGAGCAATAAAATAAGTGTAGCTTATTTTTAATTTAATATTAAAAAATGGAATTAAATATAACAGTGTACTAGTTACATAAAAATATTTAATGTTTATTTTTTGTAAAAAAATATAATTTTTAATTTCAATATTAATATTTCTTAAATCCATTATATTATTTATAT
>CAZSWN010000007.1:0-42869 GCA_964611135.1 uncultured Coxiellaceae bacterium
GCGCTTTTATCCTTACTTAAGATAAAAAATTTTATTGTTAGACTACGCCGCTTTATAGGAAGATCTATTGCTCACCTACAAAATTTTATAATAGACTCTACTGCACTTAAGATAAAAAATTTTATTGTTAGACTACGCCGCTTTATAGGAAGATCTATTGCTCACCTACAAAATTTTATAATAGACTCTACTGCTTACCTACATGTAAGCTTTATTAAAAGATTTATTGATGGCTCATACATTCGAGCTATCAATAAAGATACTTCTATCTCTCATACTGTCATTCCTCACTACTTTTTATTTCCTGAAATGCAAGCTTCAAAAAAACCTCTGCTTATATATCTTCCCGACTATATGCCACATTTTTACAAGGGTTCAGCAGAAATGGGCGACCATTGGGCATGGCGTCGTATTGGAAAAAAATTAACTCACAAGGCCAAATTAATCCTTACTAATTCCGAATTTACTCGTAATTATCTGCCAAATTCAAGGTTAAAAATAAAAAAAGAAAAAATTGTAAGCTTTCCTTTGGCTTATCTCAATACAATCCAGGAAAAAAACAATAATTATAGTAGCCAAACATTTGTGAAAAATTTGCCTACACTTTTTGTTTTTTACCCTACCCGTAATAGACCTTCCAAACGATTAGACGATTTTTCAGAAACAGTAAGAATAGTGAATCATCGCCTTCAAGCCAATGGTGAAAAAAGACGAGTTTACGGTGTATTAACCACACTATTTAGGCCAAGCACTCCTAATGAGTATCTTCTATCATTACCCACATTATCAAACCAACTCCTAGCAGCGGTTTATAAACAGGCGGCGGCTCTTCTTTTCACTTCAGAGAATGAAGGTAATTTTCCAACCCAAATTAACGAGGCATTTTGTCTTGGCACACCGGTCATAGCAACTAATATTCCCCAGATTACCAATGAACTCGGTGAGCACAGCCACGCATTACAACTCATCTCTGTAGGCAATTGTATGAAATTTGCCGGTAGCGTCTTATATACAATTGATAACAGAGAAAGGGTTTTGCGTACGCAGCAAAAAGTTCGCGAATATGCAATGCAACATTTTAGTTATGAGCATTTTTCTACCCAATTTTTAGCTATTTTTTCTGAAAATTACATGGGATTAACTTAAAGAGAGTATACATTGACTCGTTACAAAAAAATTGAACGCTACAAAAAGTTTTAGGCGGTAAGAATCTAATTGGTGTATTACGCTTAAAAGCTCAAACACTAACCGATTTTTTTCCATTGTCTGTGGTTGAGATTGTATAAAAAACAGTAAATTTGTTATTAGGAGAATTTAACATGCAACGACAAGTATTTATTGATTCAAAAGCATACCTGCTAGAAGGCGATATGAATTACTTAGGATGTATGCCTGATCCTTACGAGCCTGATACGATTGCTGTTTTTAATTTTTGCCAAGAGGACTTTCAAGTATTGGACATAGGTGCCAATCTCGGCCTGACCGCAATAGCCTTAGCGAATATTTGTAAAAAGGGTAAAGTGATAGCCATTGAACCTGTTCCAATTACATTTGACTTTCTTAAAAAGAATCTATTGAACGCAGGTCTGGATAACGTTAAGGCCTATAATTTCGCGGTAGGAAACAAAACAGCGACTATACTCATGCAGTCAAAGAGCACATTTTTAGCCGCTGCTTTTATAGCAGACGCTTACACAAATGAAGCACAAGACATTTCTGTTAAGGTCCCTATCAAAGTCTTGGACGAAGTGTTTGATGCATTTCAAATGACTCGGATTGATTTTGTGAAGCTCGACGTCGAAGGCTATGAATTATTTGCACTTGAAGGAGCAAAAGAAATTTTAAACCGATTTAAACCCATCGTCTATCTTGAAATGAACCATTGGTGCCTTAACATAATGCAACGCATTTCTTTACCTGAATTTCGAGAGCGCATACTGGCTATGTTTCCTTATGTTTATGCGATTGAGGGCACTTCTTATTTAGACTTTAGAGCTGAAAAAAATTTCCACGCTATTGCACATGGAAACCTTATAGAGTGGAAATACATTAACCTTATTGCAGGATTTGATGAAGATAAAATACTACAAAACCTCTCAAATTTGCATTACCAAATAACGCCTGCTTAAATACATTAAAATAAAAATATCAAATTCTTAATGAAAACTTAGGCTTATATGAAATAATCGCTCAATTAAAATGTCAAGGGTTTAGAATAAATAAGTATTTTTCTTTTATCGCAAATCACTATTTTATCAGGCGCTCCATAGCGGCTATAAAATAGTTTCTTTTCTAAAGGGCGAGAAGATAAACCTCCAGTAGACAGCCCAAGTATTACAAAATTAAAAGGTTTTTTAAATTTTGTTGTATTAACTGACCAAGCAAAAGGAGTTAAATTTAATACCGGGACAACCTCTACATTTTCCTTACTAAGCGCGGTAATAACATTGGCTTCCCAATATTGAGATACTCCATTATGTCCGTAACCATGTAAAGCTTTATCGATACAATGTACGTATTCAGGATAATAACTCATGTGAAGCTTAAATCCTGGCTTACTAATGAAAACTAATAAACTTGCTATCACATATATAAAAAACAAACCCGCTAAATAATTAAATATTGTTGAAGTTAATAATTTATTACTAAGATAAGCAAGTGGAAAAAAAAACAATAAAAATGGAAAAAAGAATAAAGGTAGCTCATACTTGGCTGCTACATAAACTTTACCCACTAAACAAAATTGAGCTACAATAGAAAAAAATACGCTTAATAAAATAAATAAACTTAAAAATAATTTTTTATCAATATAATTTATTATATTGATACATTTAATAAATGATTTATTTATCAAGGTAAAAATTAAACTCAAATAAAATATACTAAAAATAACGCTAACAAAGTAATTACTATAAATTTTAATAAGATTAATTAATGCTAATGATTGTGCATTTATCGTGCTAAAAGATATTTTTGTTAATCCGGGATATCCTAAATAACTTACCAAATTACAATTTGGTATTAAATATTTCATAAAAAGTAATCCCAAGATAGCCGGAAAAATAACTAAACCAGAAAACAATAGGTATCGAGAAAACTTAATTTTTTTTGCTACTAAGAAAAGGCTATAGGTGCAAAAAATTGGGCTTGAAAATTGTACGAAAAATAATAAATCAGATAGACTACAAGCGAAGGCTATAAAAGCTGAAATAGCCACTAATATATAATCTTTATAGGCCAGTTTATCTTTATTAATCAAGTTGATTTGCATACCTAGCAAAAAAAGACCTGTTATAAACTCCCCTACGTGAATAAACGGAACTGACACTAGGTTATAAGGAGAATATAGGTTATAAGGAAAATAATTGCTAAATACTAACAAAAAAAGGCCACTGGTCGCCATCAATGCAAAAAATATAGCATTTTTCACCGAGAAAAATTGACGGTAAATTAATTTAACCCCAATATATATTGAGATTATCGACGTCCATATCATAATTAAAAAAAATAAATAAATATTTTTAACGATACAATAGATAAGTGAAGCGATAAATAGTTCCGGGAAAAAATGGTGTGCGGCGGGTACCATCCAATCCTTATAATGGCCATGCTGAAAAAACAAATCCTTAATTATTAAGACCGAAAACAAGATATCTGAATTAAAAAATAAATCGATATTCCTTTGGCTTAAGTAAAATATGCTGGCAAATAACAGTAAAATAAATAGCCAGCTATATTCGATAAAATAAATTAATCTACTTTTACTATGCATTTAAATTAAATCCTTATAATTCACACACTACATTTATTAGGCGTAATAATCCTACCGTTCATTTAATTGAGTCATATTTCTCAATTCCCTCTTCCACTCGACCAACATACTGAACTCTGCCTTTTTCTAATAAAACCACTTTATTACACAGCGTTTTTATCGTTTCATTGGAATGCGAGGCTAATACTAAGATGCTTGATTGATCAATAAACTCATTGAGTCGCTGCTCGGCCTTTTTTAAAAAGGCCGTATCGCCAACACCTATCATTTCATCCATCAGCAAAATATCGGGCTTAATACAGGTAACGACCGCAAAGGCTAAACGTAATTGCATCCCCGCCGAATAAGTACGGACGGGCGCTAATAGATAATCACCTAATTCAGTAAATTCGGCAATCGAATCTAATTTTTTTTGAATTTCTTTACGCGTTAAACCTAATAACAGTCCCCTCATGATAATATTTTCATAACCCGTTGATTCCGGATTAATCCCTAACATGATATTCAGTAACGGCGTTGTCCTTCCCTCACAACGTATCGATCCCTCGATAGGTTCATAAATCTTAGCGAGTACGCGTAACAAGGTACTTTTCCCCGCACCATTATGACCAATAAGACCTACACGATCACCATGGTTAAATTTCAGTGTCACTTTATCTAAGGACCTAACAAAAATCAGCTTTTCTTGATCATTTAAAATACCACCCGCCGTGAACTGTAAAAATTTTTTTTTCAAGGAGCGGGCGCCAAAATTATAGATAGGAAAATTAATAGACACGGAGTCGAGTTGTATGGAAGCCATGATGAACCCTAGGTTTACAGCCAATAAGCAATTCTAGCGCGATAACGGGTAAATATTCTAAAAGAAATAGATAAGCCGAATAGTGTTACTCCACCGATAAATAAAAGCGTGTATGGAGAAGGAAGGCTTCCTAATAAAGGATTTCTAAGCAGTTCCATAAATTGAGCAAAGGGATTCAAGCGGATAATATAGTGGTATCGTTTAGGGAGTATACTAGGTGACCATATAATAGGGGTTAAAAAAAATACCACTTGAACTAGACTAATAATTAATTGGGCAATATCTCGAAATCGTGTCCCTAAAAGCGCTAATATAGCGCCATAACTAACTCCATTGACCCAAATAATCGCTAAACTCAAGGGAATAAAGAGTGTACAAACATTAATTTTTACACCAAAGATAAAAATTATCGGTAGTAGGACTAAAATATTATGCAAAAAAATAATAAAGCATTTGCTCACAACGCGAAAAATAAACACTGAAAAAGGTTGCTTCATCTGCTTAATAAAGGGCTCGGCTTCGACAAAGATACTAACCCCTTCGGTTAATAAAGAGGCGATAAGACCCCACGTTAAAATGCCCGATGCCAGAAAGGGATAATATTGTGATAAATTTACTTTAAATAATCGCCCATACAGTAGTCCCATGGTATAGATGGTGATCGCCATACTTAAGGTAATCCAAAACGGGCCTAAGGTTGAACGCCGATAACGAAGTTGAATATCTTGCCAAGCCAGTAAAAGCCAAATACGCCATTCTTTAAGGCCATCATGAATATCGATTAAAGCAAGGCGGGTATTTGCATGAATAGCTATGCTTAGAAATCTATCCTGCGTTAAAAAGATCGTTTGTTTTTCTTCTATTTGTTCCATCTATTTATATCATCCCTTAACTTGAAATTTATTCCGATACCTATATAAAAACTTAAGTCGACGTGGCTTTAGTGGCATTTAAATTTTGCAAATGTTGTAAGCGAGCTGCTTCAACAAAACCGACAAACAAAGGATGTCCATCGCGGGGATTGGATGTAAACTCAGGATGAAATTGACAGGCTATAAACCATGGGTGATTTTCTAATTCGATCATTTCAACCAAGCTACCGTCTTCAGAACGACCTGAGATAGTTAATCCTAATTTTTCTAGTGGCGGCAATAATTGCACATTAACTTCGTAGCGATGTCGATGCCGCTCAATAATGCGGTCACGCCCGTAAAATGCCCTTGCCTTGCTTCCTTGCTTTAAGCAACAAACTTGCCCTCCCAAACGCATAGTGCCCCCTAAATCTGAGTCTTTATCGCGTTTTTCCAGCTGACCATCGGGTGTTGTCCATTCGGTGACTAAGGCCACCACGGGATAAGGTGTTTCTGCATCAAATTCAGTACTGTGTGCATCGGTTAATCCCGCCACATGGCGAGCAAATTCTATCAGTGCTGTTTGCATTCCTAAACAAATGCCAAGATAAGGTTTAGCATTTTCTCGCGCATATTGTGCCGCCAAAATTTTACCTTCTATCCCGCGCTTGCCGAAACCACCTGGCACCAAAATGGCATCTAAGGGTTCTAATAATTTCACCCCTTGTTGCTCTAAAGCTTCGGCATCGATGTAGATAATATTCACATGTGTATGGGTCTTAATCCCGGCATGTACTAAGGCTTCACTCAAGGATTTATAGGAATCAGCTAGGCCCATGTATTTACCGACCATACCAATTTTGACTTCCGCGGTTGGATTTTCCTTGGCCGCCACGACCTCTGACCAAGCTTTTAAATCCGCGGGAGGATAGTCTTTTAAACCAAATCGTTGTAACACCCTTTCATCGACACTTTGTTGATGCAACAACAGTGGGATACGGTAAATATTATTGACGTCCGGTAAAGAAATAACACCGGATAATTCAACATTGGTAAATAAAGCAATCTTTTCTCTCGCTTGTTCAGGAATTTCCTCTTTTGAACGACAAATCAGCATATCCGCTTGTATCCCGATAGATCGCAATTCTTTAGTGGAATGCTGGGTAGGCTTAGTTTTGATTTCACCGGCAGTGCTAATATAAGGCACTAAGGTTAGATGGATAAATAAAGTATGTTGGCTACCTAATTCAATACGTAATTGACGAATGGCCTCTAAAAATGGCAATGATTCAATATCACCGACGGTTCCACCGATTTCAACTAAGGCAATATCCGCCGACTGTGCCCCTTTTAAGATAGCCTGTTTAATTTCATCGGTCACATGTGGAATCACTTGAACTGTGCCACCTAAATAATCACCACGACGTTCTTTGCGTAGTACGCGCGCATAAATCTGACCGGCGGTAAAATTATTATTCCGCGTCATTTTAGCACGCACAAAACGCTCGTAATGACCGAGATCCAAATCAGTTTCAGCGCCATCTTCAGTGACAAAAACCTCACCATGTTGGTAAGGACTCATCGTACCTGGATCGAGATTTAAATAAGGGTCCAGTTTTAGCAAGCTGATATGAAGACCCCGAGACTCTAAAATAGCCCCTAAAGAAGCCGCCGCAATACCCTTTCCTAGAGAGGAGACTACACCACCTGTAATGAATATATATCGTGTCGCCATTTAAGGAATATAAACCTCCGAAAATAGATGCTCATCTAACCAACGCGCTAACAAGTTAGCTACCCATGTAGCTGATTGGGCTTCATTCATGAACCCTTTACTATAAATTGCCTCACAAATATCGGCAAAACAAACACCGGCTTGTAATGCTTTTAAGGTAACTGCTTCAGCTTCGGTTAAAGTGAGCGCGTAAGACTGTAACTCTTTGCGCCAAACCACACAATAGCACGCTTCAAGCTGCGGATTCGGCACCGATTTTCCCTGGGCTAAGGCTTGCCAAATAGCAAAACTGTTCCATGCGAATGAAAAACATTGCACCGAAGGATGACTTTTGAAACACAAAGAAGGCCAATTTTGTGCAGGAATTACCTGCAATGCTTCATAACTCAAAATAGGCGCATCCGCCGCCTCTAAGCTCACAATTAAAGCCTTAATCAACGCGGCAATTTCACTTAAGTACGCTTGTTGCGAATAAGGCGGGTGTTCGGACAGAAATTGCACAAATGGTTTACTAAAGTCCGCCATCGAATAAAACTGCGAAGGATAGGCATCGATAAAAGCCTCTGCCAGATCAACGAAGGCCTCTTCACCTAGCAGCTTAGTGAATAATCCATATTCTTTATCTAAAGCATCTATTAAGCGCCAATCGTAAGCATTGGCATAGACCGCTAAACGCTCGTGTATCGTTCCCTGTGGCGGATTCAGCAATTGCGCTAAAACTTGCTCATCACCGACTAATAAATGAGTTTGCATTTTTTCTTGCAAATTAGCTAATGCAGACATTTTCTTCCCAACTCGTTTTGGCTAACTCTTTAGCCACTTGTAATTCAGCGAATAAAACTGGAAATTCAGGAATATTATCATCGCGTTCTATCATGGTTGAGATTTTACCAAATCTTCGTACAGCCGCTCCATAAAGTGACCAAACAGCATCGATGATGGCCGCATCATGCGTATCGATAATATAATCGCCACAGTTTTTGTGGCCTGCCAGATGAAATTGACGCACTCGATGTACAGGTATCGCGGCTAAGTAATCTAATGGATCGAAATGATGATTTACAGAGCTTACATAGATATTATTAATATCTAATAATATAAAGCAATCCGCTTGCTCGGCTATAGCCGTTAAAAACTCCCATTCTTTCACCTGAGAGTCACGGTATTCGATATAACTAGAAACATTTTCTAATAAGATTTGTCGGCCTAAAAAATCCTGAACCTGTTTAACCCGTTCAACTACGTGCTTTAAAGCTTCTTCCGTGTAAGGTAACGGCAAAAGATCGTGCATATTTAAGCCATGAACCCCTGTCCAACACAAATGATCCGAGATCCAAGCCGGTTGTATTTTGTCGGCAAGTGCTTTTACTTTTTTCAAATAATCTTTATTAAGTGGGTCACAGCTTCCTATCGACAAGGAAACACCGTGCATAACGAGCTGGTAATGCGCACGTATCTGATTAAGGTAATAAAGCGGTTTACCACCTGCAACTAAATAATCTTCTGTAATCGCTTCAAACCAGTCTACGTGGGGACGATGTTGTAAAATATAAGGGTAATGTTGCGGGCGCAAACCAAGACCAAAACCAAGAAAAGCATTATCCATTGTACTGGTATTAACCTGTAAAAATCTTTTAATGAAAAAAAAGCCGCGTACTAATTACGCGGCTTCATTGTACCGAATCATCGCACTAAAGAATAGTCATTAATTCGTAAGAAAATGACTATCATTCACCCTTTTAACTCGTTTGAGCGGTTTGGGTTGTTGCGTTTTCAGCGGTTCTGCAACGGCGGTGGTGGCGACGCATTTTATGTTTTGTATGGCACATTTGTTTACATTGGCTCATACATTTACATGTATTTTGCGCAGCGCAAGGCGTTTCACAGATTGGCATATTTTCTGGCATGTTTCGTGCACTAGTAGCACAACCAGATAAGAATATAGCCGCTGCTGCTGCTGCAATCACTAAACCTGATTTTTTCATGATCATGATCATCTATCCCCTGTATAAAAATGGATAAGAAAAATTTTTCTGTCACTAACCCTATGTTCGGAACATAAGCGTATAGAACATCGAGTGACTCTTAGTTTTTATACATAATTGTAAAAGAATGCAAGTATTTTTTAGTTTTTAGCGCGTAAATGCACAAAAAATAAGCTATTTTCATTTTTCTAATCAGCAATTACGTAAATAATAGCTACCGAAAAAATAAATCGCAAAAGTAACTAAAAAGCTAATGAACATAATACTCTCTTTTAGCTGGCAATGAAAAGCAATTAGGCCGGCTAAACCTAGTACAAAATTGCTACTCGCTAGTAATATATTGATTTGCAATGGTGAAAAATTTAATGCCAATAAGAGATGATGTCCGTGTTGCCTGTCTGAGGAAATAAGCGAACGTCCTTTTAAAAGCCTATACAACATGACGGTTGTTGTATCAAATAAAGGAATTGACATAATCCATAACATAGTGACCGGCGTTACCGCCTGAACGCCCGTTTGAGAAAGCTCAATTAAAAACCAGACTAAGGAAAAACCTAACAACATACTACCGGCATCCCCCATAAATATTTGTGCGGGACGGCCTGGAAGCGGAAAATTAAAGCCTAGAAAGGCTAAAACACTTGCTATAATTAAGAATAGAACATTAGCTGATAAGAATTGATGGGTGTACATTGCACAATATATTAACAATATTAACTCGACCAACACTAAGCTAGCGGCTAAACCATCGACACCGTCTACCATGTTAATCGCATTAATGATACCTAACCCGGCAATAATCGTAACCAATAAACTGGGATAATGGCCTAATAAAATATCCTTATAAAAAATAAGAGGTCCTAAATGGGTGATTTGTACCTTTCCCCAAAATACCATTAAAGAAACAGCCATTATTTGTGCAAAAAAACGACTTTTAGGTGATAATTCATGGAAGTCATCTAATAAACCGACAAAAACTAATAAGGCCGATCCGGCAATAAAACTACGATAATGTTGTAGCGAAATAGGTAGGGTTAATAAACCCACTAATATCCCCATCATCATGGCCAAACCGCCAATTAAGGGGACATGTCCCTGATGTTGTTTGCGATCGTTGGGTGTATCCATTAATCCCAGACGTAAGGCTAATGGTTTTAACCAAAAAATACACGTGCAACTAATAACAAAAACAAGGCTAGCGGAAAATAAATCAAGCATTTTTTTAAAAGAATCAACTAATCCCTAAATTGCAGACTATAAAGTTTGGCGTAATAACCGTCTTTTTTAAGTAGTTCTTGATGAGTCCCTGTTTCTACGATACGACCGGCATCCATCACTAAAATTTGATGCGCTCTCTCTACGGTTGAAAGTCTATGTGCAATCACTAAAGTCGTGCGATTGTGCATCAGCTCTTCTAATGCCGCTTGAATATGCCGCTCTGCTTCAGTATCGAGTGCCGACGTTGCTTCATCTAAAATTAAAAAAGGTGAATTTTTAAGCAAAGCTCGCGCGATGGCAATTCGCTGTCTTTGACCTCCTGAGAGTAACACGCCATTTTCACCGATCAAAGTATTAAGTCCTTGGGGTAATTGTTCAATAAACTCCATCGCATGTGCAGCCTTGGCGGCACGAATAATCATCGATTCACTGACACAGCTCAATTGGCCGTAGGCAATATTATGTGCAATGGTATCGTTAAATAAAGTCACGTGCTGTGAAACTAAAGCCAGCTGACTGCGCAAATCTTTGAGTTTCAAATCGCGGATATCAATGCCATCGAGTAAAATCTTGCCTAAGTAATTATCGTAAAAGCGTGGTAATAAATTGACTAAGGTTGATTTGCCACTACCGGAACGTCCCACCAATGCAATGGTTTCTCCGGGGTTTATTTTAAAACTAATATCGTGCAAAACCGCTTGCTCTGGAAGGTAGGCAAAACTAACCTCTCTATATTCCACCCCCCCTTTAAGCACACTGATTGTATGCGTACCTTGATCCGATTCTTGTTTTTCATCCAGTAAACTAAAAATACTTCCAGCGGCCGCAATACCACGCTGAATAATGCTATTTACGGCGGCTAAATTACGCATCGGCTTTAACAACAGTAACATCGCACCGACCATAGAAGCAAAACCTCCTGCGGTAATATGGGTCAAGTGTGCAATGGCCAAATAAATTGTAATAACCGCAATTCCACCGGCGATCAGCTGCACCCCAGAACTGGCTAAGGCGTTCGTCACCACAACCTTTAACTCACGAAAGCGATTCTTAGCTAATAGCGTTCTAAATTTTTTAGTTTCATAATCCTCGCCGCCAAAAGTACGAATGACTTTGTAGCCATCAATTACTTCTTCTGCAATCTGCGTAATTTCACTCATAGAATCTTGAACGGCTTTATTTAAATCACGCATGCGGCGACTTGAATAGCGTGCAATCCAAATCATCGTCGGCACCGTAATAAAAAACAGCAAGCTCAATTGCCAACTCGCCATTAACATAACCGCTATCAAACCCAAAATAAAAAAACTTTCTTGCACTAAAGTAATTAAGGCGGTCGTACTCGCATTAGCAACCTGGTCAACATTATAAATAATGGTCGCTAACAATTGTCCTGAGGTAGTATTGTCATAAAAGCTAGCGGGCAAACGTAACAATTGCATTAAAACATGCTGACGAATATCCATCACGATACTTCGGGCAACTCGAGCTAAGCAATAACTGGAAGAAAAATTAGCTACGCCTCGTAGCAAAAAAGCAACGATTAAAATAAGCGGTAAGTAATCGATAAAATGAACATCTTTATCAACAAACCCTTTATTCAGTAAGGGTTTTAAAAACCAAATAAGCCCTGCATCGGTACTGGCCAGTAAAATAGTGCCGATAATACCTAGTAAAAACCAACTCCAATAATGCTGTAAATAAAGTAATAAGCGTCGGTAACTATAAAAACCGGAATGATAATGTGATGCGGGCTCAGTCATATTTTTTCTTAAATTAAATGGCGGTACCGCCTACGGTTAAGGTATCTATTTTTAAGGTGGCTTGACCGACTCCTACAGGGACACTTTGCCCTTCTTTGCCACAGCTACCGATGCCGCTATCTAATTTGAGATCATTACCTATCATAGAAACCTGGGTCAGAACCTCTGGACCATTCCCAATTAAACTAGCGCCTTTTACAGGTCGAGTCACTCGACCGTTTTCAATTAAGTAAGCCTCACAAGCAGAAAATACAAATTTTCCGGAGGTAATATCCACCTGACCTCCGGAAAAATTCACGGCATAGAGCCCTTTTTTAACGGTTGCAATAATTTCTTCTGGATTATAAGGACCTGGCAACATATACGTATTGGTCATACGTGGCATCGGCAAGTGCGCAAAGGATTCTCGACGACCATTGCCTGTAGAGTCTGTTCCCATTAATTTAGCATTTAATTTATCCATCATGTAAGCTTTTAAAATTCCCTTCTCAATCAAAACAGTCCGTTGTGTGGGTGTTCCTTCGTCATCTATTGTTAGTGAACCACGCCGATAGGGTAAGGTTCCATCATCGACGACCGTACAACCAGCTGAAGCAACCCGCTCACCGATGCGACCTGAAAAAGCAGAACTTCCTTTTCGATTAAAATCCCCTTCTAAACCATGACCTACCGCCTCATGTAACAATACACCCGGCCAGCCCGGCCCTAACACAACGGGCATGCTCCCTGCTGGCGCTTTGACAGCCTCTAAATTTAGCAACGCTAAACGAACAGCTTCTTTGGCTAAATCCGTTGCCACATTATCTTTATTAAAATAGCTATAATCTGTTCTTGCCCCTCCGCCTGCAAAACCTTGTTCACGCACACCTTTGTCTTCAGCTATGACACTGATATTTAAGCGCACTAAAGGACGAATATCAGCGGCCATACAACCATCACTGTTAATGACTAATATGACTTCCTGGCTTCCTTGCAAACTTACATTGACCTGTTTAATACGTGAATCACTGGCGCGCGCAGTTTCATCCACTAAATGCAGTAAGCTTAATTTATCTTGTTCAGTCCACGATGAAATAGGATCAACAGGCTGATATAAAGAAGTTAAAAGAGGGTTTTTTTGAAAAGCATGTACCTGACCCTGCTGTCCTGCGCGCGCAATACTAGCGGCCATCGTAGCGGCTGATTCTAAAGCAGGCAAAATAATATCGTCTGAATAAGCAAAGCCTGTCTTTTCGCCACTCACCGCACGAATACCCACACCGCGTTCAATATCAAAACTTCCGTTCTTAATAAGGCTATCTTCTAATATCCAGCTTTCCGATTGAGCGGCTTGAAAATAAAGATCCGCCATATCAACACTCGGACTTAATAACCGACTTAAAATCGCTCGTAACTGAGGTTCAGTCAGTCCCGCCGGATCTAACAGTGCCTTGCGGGCTAATATAAGATTGTTTTTCATCATGTGGGTCATCCTATCTTAGCTAAGGATAGGATGCAATTTTGTAAATCTTCTGTATAACGCGTACCTCTTTGTGCCATATCCTTAAACCTTTAAATGCTTAGAAATCGAAAGAAACATTGAGGATTTAGCGCCACAGCCGCTATTGCTAGTTATTTTAGCATCAAAAGAGTACTAAAAAACGCCCTTAATACTTAAGCTCGGAATCACCGCTTGTTGTTTAGCGTCCAGTTCTTTCATTAAATAAGCGTAGCTGGCTCGGCCGATATCCATATATTGCGCATTCGCTTCACATTGCCAAATCATCTCTTGAATTTTAATTAACAAAGCGGGCTTAAATATTTTAGGAATTTCACGGACACAGTGCTCGAGTCGATCATAACCTATCACGCCTCTAATAAAATCCTCCGGTACATTTGAAAAATCAAACGTTTCAAATAAATAATCGATAATATCACCCGCTGTTACTTTTATCGATTTATGGATATCTTTCCCTACCAATAAGGAAAAAACGTCTAATAACTGGGGAAAATACCATTGATCGCCGTCATGATAATATTCTGTTCTATAAAAAAATTTTTTTAGACTCCCTCGTTTTAATCTTATTAAGAGTGTAGAAGGTGATTTTTCTAACCAAATTGATAAAAATTTAACCGCGTCGGAAAAATCGCGATTCACATTAATACATTTCTTTAACAGAAAATTAAGCGATTTTTTAAATTCAGTCGATGAAATTTTTTCTAATTCGATAAGCAATGAATTGACTACTCCTATGCCAGAATTACAATCTAATTTATAAAAATAATTAAAAAGTCTTTTCTGTCTTTCCTCCCTAAACACTTTACTATATTCAGATCGTTTAAAAAAATTATTATTTGATAAATCAACCATAATGTCCCTATTTGTTTTTAAAAATTATTTATAAAAGTGTCGATAATTTATAATAATAATTAGGCGAGGTAAACCATTTTTTCATTTCGAACAACGATAACTTAAGCCGACGTTTTTACCACTTCCGGCTTGCTCCATGATCCGGTGATATGATAAGAGGTTTCTGCAATTTTTTGTACCGTAGAACCCAATATAGTATTCGCCGCCCATGCGACAATACCGGCTACCGGGCCACCGGCCAAACCAACTATCACCGGTAAACTCGAAGTAAAATGAGGCACAACCTTAATAATGAGATCATAATCTTTATGTAGTATGCCAATTCGACCGGTAATGGCAATAGCGGCAACGGCGCCTTCTATATTAGTATCGCGCGTTACAGCATTACCATTTCTTAAGCTAAAGTTACCTTGCAAACTGGTAAAATCAAAACCCTTAGCTTGTAAATCGCTAAAATCAAGCTGCAAACGCCGTGTCAAACTTTGTATACTTAAAAACGTAAGCAGTCGACCAAAACTGAGCTTTGCTTCCGCACTCGAACCAATATCAACGATCTGCCCTTTTGTGGCATTAAAAGAAAAATTACCTCGCAACTTGGCAAGGCTGACATTATAGGGTGCGCCTGGCCAATTTAAGTTAAATCGAATATGTGTTTGTTCCGCAATAAGGCTAGCTGGTAAACCTAAACTACGTAAAAAATTGCTTAAATTAGCGCTATCTAATTGTCCCATTAATTCAGTTGATTTAATATCTTGGGTATGCCAAGCGCCACTGGCCATTAAATGATAGTTAGCGTTACCGGCTTGTAATTCTCGCACTAAAACGCCGCCTAATATCGGCCTTAATTTTAAATGCACCGCACCAAAATTAATGCTCTGATAACGAACTTCTTTAGCATTGAATTCTATCTTTGGAATCTGCTTTAAGTTCCAATTATTCGTATTATTAGATGCAATAGAGGAGTCTAAGTAAATAGTATCAAAATTTGCTTGTAAAGCACGCCGATTATCATTTGGAATCAATACGGTTCCTTTGATATTTTTATTATTAACACTAAAGAGCCACGCATTTTCCTCAGGCTGAAGATTGGTTTGCAACCCATTATAATTGATAGTTAGTTGAGTCGTTGGCGCCGAACGAACTGCCAATTCGATGGGTTTTTCCCATAATATCGCGGTCAATTTTGGGGCTAATATCCCATCTTGTGTGAAAGAAAAAGGGCCCGTTAGATCATCGAGCTGAATATTATGCAAGGGAATCCTTAATTTAGCGCTCTCTATATGGGCTTCTCCCAATAAGTTTAATTTTTCCTTTCCTACCTCCAGGGGAATGCTCAGTTGAAAACTGAGTTGTAATGGTCCTGTTAGTATTAAACTCGACAATTGACTTAATGCCCCTTTCGCTAAAGGGGTAGCCATTAAAAAGGCCCGCCCTGTTTCTAAACGCGTATCAATGGTACTCGTTGCAATATGCAATACGGCTTGTAACTGTTTCTTAATGATGGGGATACTGACCTTGATGTCTTTAAGCGTAGTCGAAAAAATCTGCGCTGTATCGACTAAAACTTGCATTTGACGACCCGAAAAAATAAGCTCACCATCGATTTGCTGTGCACTAGGCCAACCCGCTTGATAATTTAAAGTCGCATTTTTTATCTGTGTATCAATTAAAAAAGTACCGTTATTTTTGTCAAAAGGAAATTGATTGATAGGCCCTTGCAAAACCATACTTCCTATCGCTGAACCTTGGATAATCGAATGACTGAGCCAATGAATCAGATCCGGGCCTAATAAAGTTCGTGGTAAATAAGCGCCAATGCTTTCAGGATGAAATGCCTTTACACGGGCTAATAAACTAATTTGTGAATCTATTCGATGAGTAGGTATTAAAAACCCGGCTTGTGCATTAACGGATGCATCTTGGTTATTCGCTTCAAATTTAGCCACTTGAATTGAATATTCACCGCCTTTTTGCTGCCAGCTGACTTGACTTGATAATCTATCTAGATGAAGCGGAGCCTTAAATAATTCCTTAAAATTTAAGTTGAGATCACTAGAACGCGCTATTAAATTTCCTGATGTATTCGTTGCATGTAGATAAGCATCTAAACCTTTAATACCTGGTATTTTTTGCCAAGGTAAGCAGCCAAAATTTTGCACGTTGGCATCGATAGTCCAGTTATTATCCGTAGCCACTTGCCAAAGTACGTGCGCCGAAAAAGGACTAAACGTAATCGGCACTTGCTCGCCTATCTTTAAGGAAAAAACTTGCTGATTAGAAAATAAGCTTTGAATATGGGTAAAATGATCCTGCTGCCAATCCGCCCATACACTAAAATTAGTCCTTGCATTTTGGGTGCTGATGGTTTCTTGCCATTGATGCAACCATCTATCGAGTAAAATATCTCGACCTTGTAAATAAATACGTCCATTTAAGCGAATTTGCGACAAGAATGGGGAACCATTTAGGTCTGCTTTAAAAGTTAATTCAGAATATTTTTCTTCTAAAAATTGCAATGTACCGCTTAATCGATGTCGATCACCACTATTTTTTAGTATCAAGTTAATTTGCATCAGCGGCCACTCAAGGCCTGATTTTGGATAAAATTTTAGACTAATATTCTCCAAACTCAATTGTGGCTCGGCTAATAGCCATCCCATTAATTCATTAGACCGATTCAGATTAGTCGTCGAGGATTGATTAAATAATGCGCTAATACCGGTAAAAACTAATTGATTATCATTCGTTTGATGCACAATTAAGTCAACGCCGCTGACATTGATTTTTCCTAACTTAACACGGCCGGTAAGTAAGCTGTCAAAGATATCAACACCTATATTAAGTTGTTTTATATCTAATAAAGGATGGGTTCGCGTGTCATTCCAAATAACAACGTGGGAGCCTTGAAAAACGGGTGTCAAACCTTGCCAAACAACCGAAAATTGGTTAATTTGTACTGGCTTGTGCAATAAATTACCGGCAATATGCTCAATTGTTCGCGCTTGTTTATTTAGGTAAGGGGTTAAAATCCACCCAATAAGGACCACTAATGCAAAAAAAACGATACTGCTGGCTAAAAACACGATGAGCAAACGCGAAAGCGAGGAAAGCAAGTATTTCATTCGGTGGATGCCAAGAAAAGTTACAGCTAATATTCAAAATACTCTGAGCGATAATCCTATCGCATGAGGTTTTATGATAGTTTAATAATGCCCTATATGCTTGTGATTCAATATATACTCATTATACGTTAATTACTTTAAAATTCTTTATTTTTCACGGCAAAAAATGTCAGCTCAAAAAAAAGAGTATTTTTATGTTATCGAAGTCATTACCTAACGTCTCGGTAATAGTAACAACCTATAACCGTCCTGACGCCTTGCATTTAGTTTTATCCGCTTTAGGACAACAAACCCAATTGCCTAATGAAGTTATAGTGGCCGATGACGGCTCAACAGAAGCAACTCGACAGCTCACTACTCAATTACAAACACAGCTAAGTTACCCTCTGAACCATATTTGGCAAGTCGACAAAGGTTTTCAAGCGGCTAAAATACGTAATAAAGCCGCTTTACAAGCGCGTAATCCTTATCTCATTTTTCTCGATGGTGATTGCGTCCCTTTTCCAGACTTTATTGCCCAACATCGTCAATTAGCCGCGCCCAATTGCTTTGTTTCGGGTCATCGTATTCTACTCAATAAGGCATTGACGCAAAAGGTCCTTGAAGAATTTCAGCCGATTTATAAAAATTCTGGTCTGCAATGGTTATTACATTATTTACGTCGAGACACTAATCGTCTATTTCCTTTATTACGTATTCATTTAAATAAACTGCGAAAATTACAGCCTAAACGTTGGCAAGGCGCCAAAAGCTGCAACTTGGCTTTATGGAAAAAAAATTTCTTGACCATCAACGGTTTTGATGAAAGCTTTAGAGGTTGGGGCTATGAGGACTCAGACTTAGTGATACGCTTAATTCGCTCGGGCACTTACCGTAAATCCGGGAAATTAGCCGTACCGGTTATCCACTTATGGCATCAGCAAAACGATCAGACGCAAAAACCGATTAATCTTAAATTATTAAAAGAAGTAAAAATAAGCACGCGTATCCGAGCGAAAATGGGCATCGATCGGCTGGTATAGCAATTTTTTATTTTTTAGCTAATTTTACGCGGCGGAGATTGCGATAAATTAGCCAATAGTAAAGCGGTAAAAAAAACATAAAAACAGCCCTGACTAACATCCATTAGCCAAGAATTAAATACCGAACCTACCACAATAGTCACCAACACAGCCTGTGCAAAACGCTGACGGAGACCTGTTAAACGGAAACTTTCCCGCCAATGCAGTAAAAACATGAGCAACAAAACAGCAACACCTATTAATCCAAATTGAACCGCAATATTAAGGTATTCATTATGTGGATTTTGGGTAACAAATTGTTTATCTTCTGCCATATTGAAATAATCGCGCGAAAAGCTACCCGTACCTGTGCCTATCCAAGGGTGTTTCGCTAATAATTTTAAACTATTTTTATAAAATTCTAAGCGCAATCCTACGGATGTATCAAAATTTCCATGCTGATATTGATTAATTTCGCGATGCACTCGGCTTAAACGATCTTTAAAATTAGCCGGTAAAAAAGATAAACCGCTGAATAAAAAAATCGATACTAAAATACCAGTGAATAAACCTTTCCAAGAAAATTGTTGCCAAGCTAATAGTAAAATTAAACTCAATAAAACCACATAGCCCGATCGGCCGAGATTAACAAATAATACGTCATACACGGTAACTAAAAAAAGTAAGACAAAAAACCAACGCCAGCCTTTTTTTATTGAAAAGGCTAATGCCGCATAACAATAACTACTAAAGGCCAATAAAAAACCGGTAAAAATGTGATCCTTAAATACCCCCGAATCTGAAACAAATCGGTGTAGAAGATCCCAATCGGCGAAAAATTTAAGCAACGAAAGTAACAAGGTAATGCTAGCGGCAAATAAAAACGCAGTAAAAGCATAAACAGCCGTTTTTTCATGCTGAAATAGACTAAATAGAAAAAACCCGAGTAAGAATTTACTGTATTTGATCAGTGTATGCAAGGCGTCAGGCCGTGGGACTGTTGTATAACTAAGGCCTATTAAAAATAAGCTAAAAAATAAAATAAACATCAACGCAACGGGATTGCGACGTAAAATAAACCATTTTTCTCGCCAATCGCCGGCTAATATCACACAAAACACTGTCACTAAAAAAAAACTCATTAAGGCCGCTGTGGACAACGGGAGTACAAAGGCGGTAATCACCGCAAAAACTTGACTCCAGTTTTTAAAAAAATTCTTGATAGGACGGGAAGCCGTGTGTAGCGCAATCGACATGGGTTACCCTAACTCATAAAGATAGATTAATTTTACATAGCGGTAAAAAACACCTAAGGCGTTGGATATAGCTAATATAAATCCTTCTCGACCATCTAGAAAACCTAAGCGTAATAAATAACCACGCACAAAGCACCAAAAACCATGCCCAATTGCTTTTAACAAACTGGACTTTTTATGTTGCTGATACGCAAGTTGCGCCCCGTAACTCGAATAATTTTCTAGCTTTATTAACACTTGGCTAATATTTTTCATCGTATTATGAAAAATAACTTGTTTTAGTGTTGCAAGATGTTGATAACCGGTTAAATGTTCATGGATCATCGAAGCGGTAAATCGAATAGTCGCCAAACGACGAAATAAGCGCACCACTTTATCAGCGCACCAATCGCCATAGCGTATTTTCTTCCCAGAAAAAAAGGATATCCTCTTTATAGCATAGGCATCCTTAGACACATTCGTACTAAAGATAATCTGTTTTATTTCTTGGATCAAACCAGGGCTCAGTACTTCATCAGCATCGAGTGATAACACCCACTGTCCCTGCGCTTTATCTAAAGCGCGGTTCTTTTGCACACCAAAACCTGGCCAGTCGGTTGAAAAAACATTCTGGGTATATTGACGGCAAATTGCCAAGGTATTATCGCGACTACCTGAATCCACTATAATAATTTCATCTGCCCACTGTACCGATTCTAAACAAGCTTGAATATCGCTTGCCGCATCTTTTACGATTATAATGACACTTAAGGTTATCATGTTCCATTGATAAAAAGGCTGCCATGCAAGCACAGAATACACTATATTTAAATGCGAACAAGAGATAGCTTGTACTTTATTCGACATCGCATGATGCGCTATACCGTTCATAAGACAACTAATAAAAGAGGTATTGCTTTTTATTAACGACGATGGACATAGACCGTCCGGGGTTAGATAGTCGATAACTCCAAAGGATTAATGAGCCTACTCATTTTACGAATCACTTGCTCGGCTGTTAAATTCTGCAAACAACGACTATGACTTTTTATATGTTGATCGCAACCTTCTTTAAAGCAAGGAACACAAGCGCCCGACCCTTGCATTAAATACACATTATTTTTATGCTGCGATCCGGTACGAACAAATGGATTAGTGAGTCCCGTCCATGACTTAGGCCAAGGACCCCATTTTACTGGATTACTAGGCCCAAATAAGGCCATTGTTGGAACACCCAATGCTGCCGCCATATGGGTTACCACGGTATCGGGACCAACATAAAGTTGGGCATAGCTCAATAAAAAACCCAGCTGATTTAAACTCAAACAACCCACCAAATTAATTGCCGCTGTGGGTAATTTATTCATAAGCTCCATCGCCATGCTTTTTTCCGACTCCGTTCCCGCACCGGTCAAAATAACCGTATAGCCGCTCTGTTGTAACCAATTTGCCAAACCCACCCAACCTTCTTTAACCCACTCTTTGTAGGAAAATTTAGGGCGTAGATGTAAAACAGCTAATTTTTTATCCATATCCACCCATCGAGCAACGGCCTTGGCGTCCTCTTTTTGCCAAGAAACCACAATTTCTGTACAAGGAGTTAATTGTAAAATCTCTGCTAAACGTAGGTTCATCAAAACGGTATGTGTCGAAATATTGTCAAACTCTACAATTTCTGATAACAAAAGGCGCTTCCACCAACGACTCTTATCGGCGCCTAACATACCGATTCGATAGTTGGCCGCCAGATAAGCGTATAAAGTTGATTTATCCCCTGGCAGGGTAGATACCGCCATATCATAAGCGCGAAAAATTTTTTTCACTAAGCGGTAATGCGAAAGATAATCGGGACGCTCTTCTATCGTGATGATGTGTTGGACATCTGGATTAGCGCGGAGTATCGCTTCTGTCCCTTTAAAAACCAAGAGATCAATTTTAACGTCGGGCCAATGGCGTTTAAAGGTTCGAATTAAAGGAGTAACCAGTAAAACATCACCTATTCGACGAATACAAACAATTAAAAGCCTTTCTGGCGGTAATTTGTACATATCCTTTACAAATGCTTTGGCTAAAAAAGCAATATAGAAGAAAAAAACAAATTTTGACTAAAAAAATCAAAAATTTGCCTTTATAAAGCCGAGTGCTCATCCATTGAGCACTTAGCAACTGCTTATACGAAGACAAGCGACTTAGTTTTATTCTAGCTCGCCTTACGTCGATGCTATAATCTAAAAATAACGCGTTTTTTATAGATTATTTTTAGAAATGTCAATTTTTATATCGCCAAAGCATTGTATATTATAAAATTCATCTTTTAAATCCTTAAACCATTTAACACGCGAATCTATACCAATAATTTCACGAATAATTTGAAACATTTCGGCGTAATGGTTATTACATCCAAAATCATGTTCAAATTCTGTGCCATCTGATAATGTAATCGTTACTTTACTCATATTTAGCCTTTTTAGGATAAGATTTACCCAACCTCCGCGAGGACTGAGCTGTTGCTGAGGTGATGTGTAACGCGACAATTGTACTTAGATTTTCAATCAACCAGGCATTTAAACGGGTATCTTCCCCGGTTACACGCACATCAATAGGCCTTTGAATATGCGCGGCTATCTTTGGGGCAATACGTTTTTTAAACGCTGCATTCCCTGAATAGCTTAATAAACTTCGCTTATTACTAGCTTTACTAAACATATATCCCCCCTTGGAACCATTTTCCTTAGATCGCAATTCCTGTTTTAGACCCTACAAAAACCTAAAATACGTTAGTAGGTCTTATCAGTATCATTTATTCAATTAATTATTTGGATAACAGACATTTTATTTTAAGAAGGCAATCTAGGTACTCAATCGATACTCAGTATGCTTTTAATAGCTCTTTAATCTTATTAAGTTATATTTTTGATATTGTATTATCTGCGATTTTACGCTTTTCACAAAATATTGATGCATAACTTATAAAACTACACTTACTAAATATAGTGTTAATATTTTTTTAAATAACTATATATAGTATATATGTATTTTACTTACATCATTTTATACAAACACGTATAACAACTTTAGCAAAAGATTGCATTATCCACAAGTTTTCAAGCGCTTTTTCACAGTTTATACACGTAGTTTCGCACTGACAAGAAAAATATCGGTTTCAAAATTCTTAGCTAAAATATAAAAATAAAAGTAAAAAAATTGGGTGCTAAAAAATTTTACGCTTAAGAAAAATACGCTAAGGGGTGGAGAAAAAATATTGAACACGCTTTAAAAAAGTGATATTGTTGATATTTCCTTGCCAACTTTAAATACAAATCTATACGCACGCCTTTTGCGAGTAAGTCTATATTTTTTGACCCAGTAATTCCTTCACATGAAATAGGTTTACTGTAATGATTAAATTATTATCTGAGTTACTTAAGATCCTATTTAAAACCTCTTAGCTATTTTTAAACACGGGTATATCTATATATAAGTTAAGCCCAACCAACAACTTCGCTAATAACGCGCATCTAAAGGATTTATTCTAAGTACATTACCCATCAGTGGCCATACTAAAGCACTTACTAACAAAGAGATCCAAATCCAGCGTAGATCAACGGGAAAACCAAGCCAAGCTTGTACCCAAATAAGTACACCTTGATAGATGGTTAAAACCAGCAAAATAAATAATATTTGTTGCAGTAAAGGAAACATGCGGAATTGTAAATGAAAGCGATAAGCCAAAAAAGTAACGACACACAAAGCTAAACTATGTTCACCTAAACAACTGCCGTATAAAACATCAATCAATAATCCCAGCATCCAGGCTAAAGTAAAATGAATATGCTCCGGCAATACCATAACCCAGTAAATTAAAATCAATGGTAGCCATAATGGATAAAACAAGGCCAAAGTAGGTGGCAAGGGAATAATATTTAACACGATTGCCGCAAAAAAACTAACGGCAACCAAGCATAAAGTAGAAAAGTAAAGTGGTTTCACACGGTTTGCCTTACTGTTTAACAGGACGGAGAGGAGTTTTAGCCGCTTTCTTCGTGAAAATTACTTTTTCGACGGCTGGGCGGGCGGGCCAAATTAATAAAACCGGCCGATTTCTGTTCAGTTGCGCGCTAGGATCCACTTCGATACTGGCAAATTGAGTCGCCACATTGGTATTGAGAACGCTCACCACACCCACAGGATAACCGGCAGGATAACGCCCACCTAAGCCGGAAGTCACTAAAAGATCATTGACTTTGACATCGACGGTACTCGGAATATCTTTTAATAGCAACTTAGCAAGACGTCCTCGCCCCACTAAAATGCCTCGCGCATCGCTACGAACGTCTTGGACAGGGATTGCGCTGCGAAAATCAGTGAGTAAAAGCACACGACTAGTTAATAGATTAACCGCGATGACTTGACCCATCACGCCATTGGCATCTAGAACAGGCTGCCCTACTTGAACACCCTCTGATTGCCCTTTATCTAATATCACTTCATTAAGCAGGGGATCCGCATTGACTAATAATAGCCGGGCCAATTGAAAACGCTGTTTTTTCAGATGTTCAGTTGCCGCTAACAATTGACTCAATTGTCTATTCTCACTCTCTAGCGCAGCAAAGCGTTGTAATTTAGCCTGCCATAATACTTGCTGGGTACGCAGCATGGCATTCTCAGATTGTATTTTTTTTCGTGTGACTAGATTACTGCTGACTTGGTGAAACAATTGGATTGGCGCATCGATTACGTACTGCAAAGGCGCTACCGCATTATTTAAAAAACGACGCGCTGAAGCTAAATAATGATGATGATCTAACAAGATAAGTATGAGCGATAAAAAAATAAAAAAACCAAGACGTAAACCTAAAGAGGTTTTTCCACGGTTAAATAATAGTTTAATAGCGATTCCCTACTAATCTTTGACTAGAAAATCCCCGCCCATTTCATCGATAATCTCCAGTGCACGCCCACCCCCTCGCGCAACGCAAGTGAGCGGATCCTCGGCAACGACTACCGGCATGCCCGTTTCTTCGGTAATCAACCGATCTAAATTTCGAAGTAGAGCACCGCCACCGGTTAAAACCATTCCTCGTTCCGAAATATCCGCTGCTAGTTCGGGTGGAGTTTGTTCTAATCCGGTACGAATAGCGCCTATAATATTCGATAAGGGTTCCTGTAACGCTTCTAATATTTCATTACTATTTAAAACAAAGGCTCTAGGAACACCTTCGGAGATATTACGTCCGCGTACTTCTATCTCTCTGATTTCAGGAAGTGCAAAAGCGGTACCAATTTCATGTTTAACCCGTTCAGCGGTAGGCTCTCCAATTAAGCTACCATAACTACGTCGTACATAATTTACGATGGCTTCATCAAATCGATCTCCACCGATACGCACCGATTGAGAATAAACGACGCCGCCTAAGGAAATCACGGCTACCTCGGTCGTTCCTCCCCCAATATCCACCACTAAAGATCCGCGCGCTTCGTCGACAGGCATTCCCGCCCCAATAGCCGCTGCCATAGGCTCTTCAATTAAGTAAACCTCTCTTGCCCCGGCACCCAAAGCAGACTCTCGAATAGCGCGTCGTTCTACTTGCGTAGAACCACAAGGGACACAAACAAGAATACGAGGTGCAGGACGTAAAAAACGATTTTGATGCACTTTGCTAATAAAATGCTGCAACATTTTTTCCGTCACGTAAAAATCAGCAATCACACCATCTTTTAAAGGACGAATGGCACTAATGTTACCCGGGGTACGCCCTAACATACGTCTAGCTTCCCAGCCTACCGCTAGTACACGACGTTGATTACCCTCCTCTAAACGAATAGCGACTACGGACGGTTCATTCAGAACAATTCCTTCGCCACGAACATAAATCAATGAATTTGCCGTGCCTAAATCAATGGAAATGTCTTTAGAAAATAAACCGCGGAATTTGCTTAGCATAAAGTTGACCACCTACCTATGAACATTTATCTACACAATATAGTGTGTACTTAAGCACTTTAGCAAATAGTGAAGATTTTATGCAAGCAAGCTGAGAAAATGTTAAAAATTTAAAATCGCACTAACACGATAGGCGGGTGTTGTATTGGCAGCTTACTACACAACCCGCTTATAGACGGCTGAAGTAACACCCTGCCGCCCGCTGAGTAAAACAAAAACGACTTAAATTTTCAGGTTCGCAAATTTAGGTGTAGATAGGTATAATGTGCCGCTTTTTACGATGCTTAAATTTGGAGTTTTGCCGACTATGGTGCTTACCCTTGAAGATGTCAATAAAATCGCTGAACTCGCTCGAATAAAAATCGATACCGAAGAGGCAACACGCTATTTAAAAAGTTTAAAAGATATTTTCCAGCTAGCCAGTCAAATGGATACTGTAGATACGACTCAGATACCCGCGGTTGCTCATCCTTTTGGGATTACACAACGCTTACGTGCGGATAAAATCACCGAAGTGGTCCCAGGGAATGATCTACAACAACTCACTGAACATACTCAAGCCGGCCTCTACTGCGTGCCTCTTGTTATAGAATAACCCTAGAGATTAACTAATATGCATAACTACACGCTCACTGAGTTATCTATCGCACTTAAAGCAAAAAAAGTATCTAGCACCGAACTAACCCAACATTTTCTAGATCGCATCAGTAAATATGATAGCGGCTTAAATAGTTTTATCACGATCACACCCTCTTTAGCCTTAGAACAAGCAAAACAAGCCGACCTACAATACCAGAAAGCAACGGCTGGGCCTTTGACAGGCATCCCTTTTGCACATAAAGATATCTTTTGTACGTCGGGCATTAAAACCAGCTGTGCCTCTAAGATGCTCGACAATTTTATAGCCCCCTACGATGCAACGCTGGTAAGTCGTTTAAATCAAGCTGGAACCGTGTTGCTAGGAAAAACCAATATGGATGAGTTTGCGATGGGCTCATCCAATGAGAATAGCTTTTATGGCCCAGTAAAAAATCCCTGGGATATCGAACGCGTACCGGGCGGCTCCTCCGGCGGCTCCAGTGCGGCCGTTGCGGCGCGATTGACCCCGGCGGCAACGGGCACTGACACCGGAGGCTCGATAAGACAACCGGCGGCGTTTTGCAATCTGACTGGACTTAAGCCGACCTATGGTCGTGTTTCGCGCTTTGGCCTTGTCGCATTTGCTTCTAGCTTAGATCAAGCCGGTCCAATGACGCAAACTGCTGAAGATGCGGCACTTTTAATGAATGCAATGGCCGGTTTTGATGAAAAAGACTCTACCAGTATCGATCGCGCGGTACCTGATTACACACAGACACTCAATGATTCGCTAGAAGGCCTAAAAATTGGCTTACCTGAAGAGTATTTCTCCCAAGATCTTGATCCTAAAGTAGCCGCTAGCATGCAAGCTTCCATTAAACTTTATGAAAAATTAGGCGCCAAAGTGAGCAAGGTCAGTTTGCCTAATTGTCATTTAGTGGTACCGCTTTACTACATCATTGCTTCAGCAGAATGTTCCTCTAATTTAGCGCGCTATGACGGGGTACGATTTGGCTATCGTTGTACCCACCCTACTGATTTAAAAGACTTGTATGAAAGAACCCGTGGTGAAGGATTTGGCAACGAAGTAAAACGTCGACTTTTGATGGGAACCTATGTTTTGTCAGCCGATTCGTATGATGCTTATTATGTTAAAGCGCAAAAAATTCGTGCTTTACTAATCCAAGAATTTAAAGATGCTTTTCGACAAGTTGATGTTTTATTAGGACCTACCACGCCGACTACCGCATTCAAGCTAGGAGAAAAAATCAACGATCCTGTCAGTATGTATCTATCCGATATTTATACGATTGCTATCAATCTAGCCGGCTTACCCGCTATCTCGATTCCAGCGGGGTTCATCGATGGACTTCCTCTTGGCATGCAGCTCATTGGCCGCCCTTTTACGGAAGCAAAATTACTCAATGCCGCGCATCGTTATCAGCAAGTGACTGATTGGCATAAAAAATTACCAGAGGATTTTAAACCATGACCTCGACTCGGCCTAAAAACCCAATACAAACTAGCCCAGTCGATCAATGGGAATCTGTCATAGGATTGGAAGTTCATGTCCAACTATCAACCCAATCTAAGCTTTTTTCCGGTGCGGCAACCGCTTATGGTGCCGCACCTAATACACAAGCTTGCGCTATTGATTTAGCGTTGCCAGGTGTCCTGCCGGTATTAAATGCTGAAGCAGTCAACATGGCGATTAAATTTGGTTTAAGTATTCAGGCCGATATTCCCCACGAGTCTGTTTTTTCACGTAAGAACTATTTTTACCCTGATCTGCCGAAGGGTTATCAAATTAGCCAGCATGAAAGTCCGATTGTAGGACGTGGACACTTAACGATTGAGCTAGAAACTAGTGAACAAAAAACGATTCGTATCGTGCGTGCACATTTAGAAGAGGATGCCGGCAAATCATTGCATGAAGGACTCGAGAACATGAGTGGAATCGATCTTAATCGGGCAGGAACCCCTTTACTAGAAATTGTGTCGGAACCTGATTTACGCTCGGCAAAAGAAGCGGTTATTTATCTCAAAACCCTACATACACTGGTTCGTTATTTAGCCATTTCAGATGGAAATTTACAAGAAGGCTCCATTCGTTGCGATGCGAATGTAGCGGTACGTAAAAAAGATCAAGCACAACTCGGAACCCGGGTAGAAATTAAAAATTTAAATTCATTTCGCTTTATTGAAAAAGCCATTGAATACGAAATTGAACGCCAAATTAATGTCTTAACCGATGGCGGAACCATTCACCAAGAAACGCGCTTGTATGATACCGATAAACAAGAAACCCGCCCTATGCGCAGTAAAGAAAATGCTAATGATTATCGGTATTTTACTGATCCGGATTTGTGCCCTGTTGTCATAAGTGCTGAATTTGTCGAAAATTTATATCAAGCCTTGCCGGAACTGCCGCAAAAAAAGCAAGCGCGCTTTCAAGAAGAATATAAACTCAGCGCTTACGATGCGAGCCTACTAACCAGTACCCGCGATTTAGCGGATTATTTTGAAGATGTTGTCAAAGAAAAAGTTCCCGCCAAATTAGCGGTTAATTGGATCATGGGCGAACTGGCCGCCGCTTTAAATAAATCAAATCTGCTGATCACGGCCTCTCCTGTCAGTGCCGAACGACTCGCCGGCCTGTTGCAACGAATTGCAGATAATACTATTTCGAGCAAAATAGCCAAGGATGTATTCGAAAGATTATGGGATAGCTCAAAGACCTGCGATGAGGTTATTCGCGAACAAAACCTAACACAAGTAACGGATCAAGCATCCATCGTACAGATTATTGATGACGTGTTAATCCAATATCCCGCTCAGCTAGCCGATTATAAAGCAGGAAAAGATAAACTATTTGGTTTTTTTGTCGGTCAAGTCATGAAAGCATCGGGCGGCAAAATCAATCCACAACAATTAAATAGTCTGTTAAAAGAAAAACTCGAACATTAGAAAAAATTTATGTTACAAAAACTCTATATCGAAACGCATGGCTGCCAAATGAATGAGTATGATTCAGCCAGCCTACATAATCTTTTGCATCATTCGCACGGTTTAGCCTTAACGCAAGATCCTACCGAAGCCGATGTTATTTTGTTGAATACTTGTTCTATTCGCGAAAAAGCACAAGAAAAAGTTTTTTCGCAATTAGGCCAATGGCGTAAAATAAAAGCCCAGCGTCCTCATATTATTATTGGTGTCGGCGGCTGTGTTGCCAGTCAAGAAGGCGCGGGCATTCATCAACGTGCGCCTTTTGTCGATATTGTATTTGGCCCGCAAACCTTGCATCGACTCCCTGATATGATCCGGCAAGTTTTAGTGCAAAAAAAAGCGGTCATTGATGTTTCTTTTCCAGAAATTGAGAAATTTGATCACCTTCCGGCTCCGCGCGCTGAAGGGGTACGTGCTTTAGTTTCTATCATGGAAGGCTGTAATAAATATTGTAGTTTTTGTGTGGTGCCTTATACCCGTGGTGAAGAAATAAGCCGGCCTTTAGATGATGTCCTGGCAGAAATTGTACAGCTGAGCGAACTAGGGGTACGTGAAATTACTTTATTAGGTCAAAATGTTAACGACTATCAAGGCGCACGTCATGAAGGGGGAAAAGCAGATCTCGCGGATCTTATTCGATATATTGCTGCTTTAGAAAAGATAATGCGCATTCGATTTACCACTTCTCATCCCTTAGCCTTTTCAGAGCGTTTAATTCAAGCCTATGCCGATGTGCCTAAGTTAGCCGACCACTTGCATTTACCCGTACAAAGCGGCTCAGATCGCATCCTAGCTGCTATGAAGCGTGGCTACACCGTACTAGAATTTAAATCTAAAATTCGTAGATTGCGTAAAATTCGGCCAAATATTGCCCTCTCTTCCGACTTTATCGTTGGTTTTCCAGGTGAAACCGAGGCTGACTTTCAATCCACACTCGATTTAGTTGAATCGATGGGCTTTGATAACTCATTTAGTTTTATTTATAGTCGCCGCCCCGGCACCCCGGCGGCAGAGCTAGCCGATGAGGTATCGCTTAGCGTAAAAAAACAACGTTTACAGATTCTACAAAATCTCCTAGTATTTCAAGGACAGGCCTTAAGTAAAAAAATGTGCGCTGGCGTTTACCCCATCTTGGTTGAAGGCCCTTCTAAAAAAGATGCGTATGAATTGCAAGGGCGCACTGAAAATAACCGTGTCGTTAACTTTAAAGGGGACTCGCACTTAATAGGACAGTTAGTTCCTATTACGATCACTGAGGTTTTAAGAAATTCTTTACGCGGAGAATTAATAGTCCATTGAATACTCAAGCTTATACCTTTCAACTCATACCCGAAGATAACCACCGTTTAGCCAATCTTTGCGGTCCATTTGATCAACACTTACGCCAAATTGAGCAAAAATTGAATGTTTGTATCTACAATCGAGGTCATGATTTTCAAATTAATGGTCCTCCCCCTGCAGTAGAAGTCGCCGCTAAGGTATTACACCATCTTTATGCAGAAACAGGCACTAAAAAGGCAAGCATTACCTCAACAAGTATCCATTTAGTATTGCAAACTGCGCAAACCGATCCGACAATGACACTCGAGGCCCCCGCCACCCCTGGAATTGTTATCCCCACAAAACGTGGACTCATCAAACCTCACAGTCCAAATCAAGGACTTTATATCAATCGTATTTTAACCCATGATATTAATTTTGGTTTAGGCCCTGCCGGAACCGGTAAAACTTATTTAGCCGTAGCCTGCGCGGTATCCGCTTTAGAAAAGGAGCAGATAAGTCGTGTTGTGCTCGTTAGACCAGCTGTTGAAGCCGGTGAAAAATTAGGTTTTCTCCCCGGTGATTTCTCGCAAAAACTGGATCCTTATTTCCGTCCACTCTACGATGCCTTGAATGACATGCTAGGCTTTGAACTGGTCATGCAACTGGTAGAACAACATATTATTGAGGTCGTTCCTTTAGCTTACATGCGTGGTCGTACGCTCAATGATGCCTTTATTATTTTAGACGAAGCGCAAAATACCACCAAAGAACAAATGAAAATGTTTTTAACCCGTATTGGCTTTAATTCTAAAGTGGTGGTAAGTGGTGACACGACGCAAACTGATTTACCGCGTGGTCTAGAATCGGGTTTATGTCATTGTTTAAATATTTTAAAAACGGTAAAGGGCATTAGCTTTACTGAATTTGAAATGCAAGATATTGTAAGACATACTCTGGTACAAGCGATACTACAAGCCTATGCGCAGCACGAAAACCCCAAAAAAGCGCCCTAAAATCACGGTACAAATCATTGCGAGTAACACGTTTATTCCGAGTCGTTATTTTTTACAGCAATGGGTCAATAAAGCCTTATCCCTTCACAGAGCAAACAGCCAAGTAAATATTCGACTTGTTAACAAAAAAGAAAGTGCCCAATTAAACTATACTTATCGACATAAAAAAGGTCCTACCAATATTTTATCCTTTTCCTTTGAGCCACCGCCGGGCATTAAGTCGCCCTTTTTAGGTGATTTAGTTATTTGTGCCACACTGGTCAATCAAGAAGCAAAACAACAACAGAAAACGCACTTAGCACATTGGGCACACCTGGTCATTCATGGTTGTTTACACTTACTCGGTTATGAGCATCGCAATGATAAAGAGGCCAAGCGCATGGAAACGCTCGAAATTCAATTATTAGAGGACTTAGCTTATGAAAATCCCTATATCTGACGGTAAAAATACGATTAAAAAAAATCGTCAGCCCTGGTTAACGCGTGTACACCAGGCTTTGCGACACGGACCTAAAGATAGAAAACAATTAATTGAATTATTACATGTGGCCAAACAACGGAATTTACTCAATACTCAAGCGCTGAAAATGTTAGAGGGGGTATTACAAATATCCGATATACACGTCAGAGATATTATGATACCGCATGCCAAAATAACGGTCATCTCTGAAAATGCTCATTTAACTGAGTTATTACCTATCGTTATAGAATCAGGACATTCGCGTTTCCCCGTAATTAATGAAGCAAGACGCGTGATTGGTTTATTACTGGCTAAGGATTTGCTCAAATACAATCCTCTCGCACATCAAAATACGTTCGATATCCGCGACATCATACGACCGGCTGTTTTTATACCTGAAAGTAAACGGCTAGATAGTTTACTTGAAGAATTTCAACATAAACATTACCACATGGCTATCGTCGTTGACGAATATGGTGCGGTATCAGGCCTTGTCACAATTGAGGACGTATTAGAGGAGATCGTAGGTGAGATTGAAGATGAATACGATGCAAACGATGAAGTTTTTGTACAAGAACAAAACCCCAATCAATTTATTGTAAAAGCTATGATGCCAATTGAAGCCTTTAATATCTTTTTTAATTCGCACTTAACGACGGAGCAATTCGATACGATCGGCGGGGTTATCGCGAATCGATTCGGTTACCTACCAAAACGCGGTGCAAGTATCACGTTAACTCCTTTTCGTTTTAAAGTATTACGGGCTGACAATCGTCTCATTCGGCTATTACAAGTGAATATTGAAAAATCTAATTAAATAGGCGTTTCGCGAATAAATGCGGCAACCTGCTAAGATAAAGGTTTAAGGTTTATTGCAAAAGTTTTACCGCAAATTGCCTATTGAAAGTACCTTATGGGATCGTAGTATGAAGTTAAATAACACCTCACTTTTTCGACAAAGCTGTTATATCAATGGTCAATGGGTCAATGCAGAAAAAACCATTACCGTACATAACCCGGCAACTGGGGCCCTCATTGGGACTATTCCTAGTTTAAGCCAAGAAAAAATCTTAACGGCTATCTCAGCCGCTGGCCAAGCATGGCCTGTTTGGCAGGCAAAAACCGCCGCTGAACGTGCTCAATTACTTTATCGCTGGTATGAAATTATTTTAGAAAACAGTGATGATCTCGCTACCCTATTAACAACTGAACAAGGCAAGCCACTCAAAGAAGCCGCCGAAGAGATCCGTTATGGCGCTTCTTTTATTTTATGGTTTGCCGAAGAAGCAAAACGAATTTACGGTGACATCATCCCGGCTCAAGTGGCAGGGCAACATTTATTTGTGAGTAAACAAGCCATTGGCGTGGTAGGAGCCATTACACCCTGGAACTTTCCTAATGCCATGATTACGCGTAAATGTGCGCCTGCTTTAGCCGCCGGTTGTAGTGTTATCATCAAACCTTCTTCACTCACGCCCTTTTCAGCCTTGGCGTTAGCGGCACTGGCTGAAAAAGCAGGTATTCCGGCTGGTGTATTTAATGTCATCACAGGTGATGCCGCGTTGATTAGCTCTCTTTTTACCGACAGCCTTGTTATACGCAAACTTTCATTTACTGGCTCTACGGCGATCGGGAAATTACTCATGCAAAAAGCCGCTAACTCTGTGAAAAAAATAGCTTTAGAGCTAGGAGGAAACGCCCCGTTTATTGTTTTCGACGATGCGGATCTCGACCAGGCAGTTATCGGAGCTATGGCATCAAAGTTCCGCAACACAGGCCAAACCTGTGTTTGCACCAATCGTTTTTATATCCATGAAACAATCTACGATAGCTTTAGCGAAAAATTAGCGCAGGCTATCTCACAATTAAAAGTAGGGAATGGATTAAAACCGGGTGTACAACAAGGGCCCTTGATCAATCCAGCGGCTATGAAAAAAGTAGAGCAACATATTAGCGATGCTCTGCAACTAGGTGCCGAATTAGTTTGTGGTGGAAAAAGACATACTTTAGGTGGTAATTTTTTTGAACCGACACTTTTAAAAAATTGTACGGCCAATATGCTGATTGCAAACGAGGAAACCTTCGGGCCAGTGGCCGCCTTATTCAAATTCTCTACTGAAAACGAAGTCATTCGCTTAGCGAATGCAAGCGAGTATGGACTGGCGGCTTATTTTTATTCACAAAATGTCAATCGCATTCTTCACCTTGCAGAACAACTCGAATATGGCATTATTGGTGTTAATACCGGTCGAACCTCCAATGAAGTCGCTCCTTTCGGTGGTTTTAAACAATCGGGTATAGGCCGCGAAGGTTCTAAATATGGGATTGAAGAATATTTAGAAATTAAATATATCTGCTTGCAAACGCAATAAACTTTAAAGCTACTGCACACCTGAATGTCCAAATCCACCTTCGCCGCGCTGGGTTTGGTTAAATGCAGTAACTAGCTCAAATTGGGTACGCACGACAGGGACAAATACCAATTGGGCAATTCTATCGCCTGGTTTAATGCTAAATTCCAACTGGCCTCGATTCCAACAAGAAATAAATAATTCACCCTGATAATCTGAATCAATCAGACCTATCAAATTACCTAACACGATGCCATGTTTATGACCGAGTCCGGAACGCGGTAAAATGACCGCGGCTAAATTTGGCTCGGCAATATGTATCGCTAACCCTGTTGAGATCAACTGGGTCTGACTGGGCAATATTTGCATCGTTTGAGGAATACAGGCTCTTAAATCGAGGCCCGCAGCGCCATCTGTTGCATAGCTAGGTAGTGGAAATAACTTACCCAAACGTGAATCCAGAATTTTTAACTGTATGTTTTTCATCCGCGTGTCCTCTAGAAAATAGCCTCTTAGTATAACCTAGCTTGTCTGTACTAATCTTGAGCAATTTTATCCGGATCAACTGGTATTTAGCCCCCTGGCTGCCTATACTTTTCATATAACTAGAAGTAAACAGTCTAAAAATTATTTCAATTTCCATGGGGTATTATATGAAAAAATTGAATTCACTCGTCCTAATTGGCGTTGTCTTAGTAGGACTTACGGCATGTGACACGATGTCACCCGATCAAAGACGTGTCGCAGGGGGCTTAGGTGGCGCTGCAGTCGGCGGGATTGTAGGCAATCAAATCGGCAGTGGTGCCGGTAGAACGGTCGCAACTATCGCAGGTGCAGGTATTGGCGCCGTCGCAGGAAGCCAAATTGCCGGTAGCTCAGGTAACCGATACTAATTAAAATATAATTTAGCGAATTAGATCACGCCTAACTATACCCTGCTTTCTATGCCTTAAGACAGGGGTATACTTAGGCTTTTTTATGTGAACCTAGTCATTTTTAGCGATTATTACGCTAATTATTCTTTTATATTTCCTATAAATGCTATACTTTCGCCTATATTAAACAGCGATTAATACCCTTATGCGTCTAGAAAGTATTAAACTAGCGGGTTTCAAGTCCTTTGTTGACCCCACCACAGTGGCCTTCCCTAGCAATCTTACGGCAATTGTAGGGCCTAACGGCTGTGGAAAATCGAATATTATCGATGCGATCCGTTGGGTAATGGGTGAAAGCTCGGCTAAGCAGCTACGCGGACAATCGCTCGATGACGTTATATTTAACGGTTGTAAGACACGCCAAGCACTCGGCAAGGCGTCCATCGAGCTAAACTTTGATAATTCCGATGGCAAGCTAGGCGGTCAATATAGTAGCTATACCCAGATCGCTATTCGACGTGAAATCACGCGCGAGGGTCAATCTATCTATTCCCTCAATGGCACACGCTGCAGGAGACGTGATATACGCGACATTTTTTTAGGCACAGGCCTAGGACCGCGCAGTTATGCCATTATCGAGCAAGGCACAATTTCTCGCATCGTAGAAGCCAAACCCGATGAGTTACGCGCTTATATCGAAGAAGCCGCCGGTATATCAAAGTATAAAGAACGACGGCGCGAAACAGAATTACGTTTAGAACATACGCAGGAAAATTTAAATCGTTTAAATGATTTAAGAGAAACGCTTAGCAAACAGCTTAAACATTTACAGCGACAGGCTAATACTGCAGAGCGCTATAAAATACTTAAACAAGAAGAACGCTTACTAAAAGCGCAGCTACAGGCGCTACGCTATCAACTATTGGATGAGCAATTACAATCGCAATTAACACAAATAGAAGTGGCCGAAGAACACGTTAAGGAATCGCAATTTGAACAGCAAAATCTGTTAAAACAGATAGCTGCAGAGCGTACTCAACAAACACAAGCAAGACTAGCCGCTGATCATTATCAAGCCCAGTATTATCAATTAGGCAATGAAATAACCCGCTTAACAGAGAATTTACGTAGCCAAACGACACAGCTTGAACAAAATCAACAGGAGCTCGCTGATCTGGCTAAAACAAAAACTCTGCTCGAACAAGAATACCATGCAAGCGACGCCAATCAATCCGTGATAAACCAATCATTCACTGAGCTTACGCTAAAACAAGCTGAGCTCAAAATAGTCACTGAGCAAAGTCAATCGGCATTAAAACAAGCGGAACTCGATTTTAAAAACTGGCAAGCGCAATGGGAAAAGATGCAAACCTCTTTGGCACAGCGAGATCAACAACACCGCGTAGCACAAACACAACATCAGTATCTTCAACAACAATCACAAACCTTAAAGCAAGATATCGAACGTTTACAACAAGAGAAAGATGAGCAACACAAAATTTTGACGACTCATGATAATCCGCCTGAAGATCTAGATGCCGCACTTACATTAGCCGAAAAAAATCAGCAATTATGTCAAATAGAACAAGAAAAAATAACCCAGCAAATTCGTGCACAACGCGCTAACTTAGAAAGAATACTTAAAGAATTAGATCCGGCTAAAAGTCAGCTGCAAATCGCACAAGGAGAATATGCTTCTTTAATGGCTTTGCAACAAGAAGCCTTAGGCAAACGTGAACATACGCTGGTCCAGTGGTTTAAAGCACATCATTTAACGGAACAACCTCGGCTTGCCCAGTTATTAAAAGTTGAACCCGGTTGGGAACGCGCCGTAGAAGTGGCTTTACACCCGCATATACAAGCGGTATGTCTTAGCAGCGATAGGGATTCTTTAGCCGATTTTTTAAATAATCCTCCTCCGAATACGGTAAGTTTAATGACCCAATCAACGCCTTGCGAGCAGCTTGGTGACAATTTTTTAAGTCAGTTAAAGCTCGCACCACTGAGTAGTAAATTTACTGCTCCCTGGCCGCTTGAACACTTATTAGCTGGAATTTATGCGGCAGAAACTACTGCTGAGGCGATGCAATATACGCAGCAATTAAAAAGTTATGAATCTATCATAACTCGAGAAGGGAATTGCTTAGGGAATCACTGGATTCGTTTAACAGCAGCAAATGATAATAAAAGCGGTTTATTACAACGAGAAGGCGAAATAGCCGCGCTAAAGAAAACCCAGCAAGAAATTCAAGCGCTCATTGATCGCCAACAATCCGATTATCATCACCATCAACAACAACTAAAGGCGCTTGAAGAACAACAAGTGATAAAACAAACCGAATTTACTCAATTAATGGCTCATCAATCCGATTTAAAGATGCGTCAGCAAATAAAAAAACTTCGTTTAACCCAAGCTAAACAGCGTATTCAAGCACTACAACTAGCCCTACAAGACGCTAAACAGCACTACGAATCCACACAAGAAAAATTACAACAAACTACACTAACGCAAAAGCGCAACGAATCCGAGCTACAGCAAATTGAAAAGCAGCGTCTTTTATTAGTGGAAAATAAAGCCCATCTTCAATTGCAGCTCGATAAAGTCACACGCCTGACTAAAGCCTATGAAGCAGAATCTCATCAACATGAATTACATCTACAAGCCACCACACATCAACTTGAAACAAATCTTGCGACCTTAGCTGGTTTAAGAAAACAACAAACACACGTCGAAAAACGGCTTGTTCAGTTACAACAAACCCTTGATGTGGCCGAAGATCCCATTGCATCACTACAACAAAATCTAACTATTCAGACTGAAACGCAAAATAAACTTGGTATTCAACTGAAAGAGAGTCAAACACAATTAAAAACCATTGAACAAGGCATTAAGCACACCGAAGAGCAATTACAAAGGCTGGAAACAAATCTCACTTTAGAGAGGGATACCTTAGAACAACAACGCTTACTATCGCAGGAATTATGCATACGCGCTAAAACCTTGGAAGAGCAATTACATGAACAAGGCTATGCGCTGAAAAAGCTTTTATTAGAAATACCAAACGAAAAAATGGATATTGCGGCATATGAAACGCAACTTGCCCATACAACACAGCGGATTGAACAAATAGGTGCGGTTAATTTGGCCGCTTTAGAAGAGCAAAAAATCGTCTCCGAACGTGAAAAATATTTAGCGGCACAATATGCAGATTTAATAGAAGCCTTAGAAATCTTACAAACCGCGATACAAAAAATGGATAAGGAAACACGCAACCGTTTCAAGGAAACCTTCGATAAGGTCAATCAAAATTTTACCGCCTTATTTCCGCACTTATTTTCCGGAGGAGTCGCTTCACTGCAATTGCAAGATCCTGATTTACTCAGTAGCGGAATCTGCATTATGGCTCAACCGCCTGGAAAACGAAACAGTACTATCCATCTCCTTTCAGGTGGAGAAAAAGCCCTCACCGCTATTGCCTTAGTTTTTTCATTTTTTCAATTAAATCCCGCCCCTTTTTGTATGTTAGACGAGGTAGATGCCCCTTTAGATGACACCAATGTACTGCGATTTTGTAAGTTAGTTCGAGAAATGTCGAGGGAAGTACAATTTATCTTTATCAGCCACAATAAAGTCGCCATTGAAATGGCACAGCACTTAACCGGGGTTACGATGCATGAGCCCGGCGTATCACGAATGGTCGCCGTAGACCTAGAAAAAGCCATTGCAATTGCGACTGCTTAAGCCCTAAGCTATAAAAATCAGCCTCCCTACTTTTTTAGCCTTATTTCGTCGTATACTACACGACGAGGAGCTCGATATGAAAACCTTACTCGCTCGTGTAGATTTGTTTTCCGCTAAAAAATCACATCCTTAAAGCAAGAGGTATCCACGTAATGGACATTGATTACTTACTCGTTATTTTGCCGAGTATTATTTTTCTTGGTGTTTTTGGCTTGGTTCTCATTGTATGGCATGGAAACTTTCGCCGTAAAAAAGAAAAAGAAAAGGAGAAATTAACTAACGCGCATGCAGAAAAAGAATCGCCTAAAATAGCCCCCAAAAATTCAGCGCCATCGCGTTTGGAACCAACACTAAATGATCTATCTGCCAGTCAAATAAACACTCAGCAAGCGGTTCATCATGACCTAAACGATTATATTATTTTACAGCTAATGGCCCCTAAGCAAAGACCCTATCGAGGATATGAACTGATACAAACACTCAGCAGTGCTGGATTTCACTATGGTAAAATGAATATTTTTCACTATTATGCGGATCCTATCGAAAAACAAGAACATTTATTTAGTCTCGCTTCAGCCATTGAACCAGGAACCTTTGATCTAGATCATATCGGCGAAATTAATTGTCCCGGACTGTGCTTATTTATGTCAATTCGTAAGGTTAACGCGGCACGCTCTACATTTGAGTTAATGTTAGAAACCGCACAAATCCTTGTCCAAGATTTAGGGGGAACGCTTTGTGATAAACAACTACGCCCTTTAACTACTGATGATCTCTCGCTCTACTATTCACAACTTCATAGCTATGCCTAAACCATCGCAAAGCCTACTTAAAAAAATTAGCCAGCTTAAAAAAAAAATAAATGAACACAATTACCGTTATCATATCCTCGATGAGCCGCTCATTAGTGATGCGGCCTATGACAAACTTTTTCGTGAGTTAGTAGATCTTGAAAAAAAATATCCTCAATCTATTGGCCAGGATTCACCTACCCAACGGGTGGGTAGCACCCCCTTAACTGCTTTTGAGCAAGTCGAACACACTATACCAATGCTTTCTTTAGAAAATGCTTTTTCAGACAAAGAAGTACTTGCGTTTAATAAGCGTATACAAGAACGCCTAGCCACCCAACAAGACATAGAATATGCCTGCGAACCTAAATTAGACGGTATTGCCGTTAGCTTAAACTATCAAAAAGGACAATTAATACGTGCGGCAACCCGCGGCGACGGAAGTCGTGGTGAAGATATTACCTTAAATATTCGAACTATTTTGAGTGTTCCCTTGCAACTTCGAGGTGCAGATTATCCAGAAACCTTAGAGGTACGCGGTGAGGTTTATATGCCCAAAAAAGCGTTTCAACAACTCAATAATCGCTTAAAAGAAGCCGGCGAAAAAACATTTGTGAATCCAAGAAATGCCGCTGCAGGAAGTCTACGTCAATTAAATCCAAAAATAACGGCTCAACGTGCATTAGCTTTTTTCACCCATAGTGTAGGCGAAATAAAAAAAAGTGCCTTAGCAAAGACACATACCGCGATGCTCGATCAATTTAAAAAATGGGGCTTACCTCGCTGCCCACAAACTCAAACAGCCAGCAATATTCAATCCTGTTTACAGTATTATCATCAAATAGAAAAACAACGGTCCTCGCTCCCTTATGAAATTGATGGGGTTGTTTACAAGGTCAACTCACTTTCTTTGCAACAGCAGCTTGGCTTTGTTTCTCGTGCCCCTCGTTGGGCACTCGCGCACAAATTTCCAGCACAAGAAGAATTGACTAAGGTAGTCGCTATCGAATTTCAAGTAGGTCGCACCGGTGCCTTAACGCCAGTTGCGCGATTAAAACCCGTTTTTGTAGGAGGCGCCACAATAAGTAATGTCACTTTACACAATATGGATGAAGTAAAACGCAAAGATATACGGGTAGGCGATACCGTCGTTATTCGTAGAGCTGGCGACGTTATTCCAGAGCTAGTTCGTGTTATTGAAGCAAAACGTCCACCCAATACGCATCCTTTACGACTTATTAAGCATTGTCCTGTTTGTGGCTCAGATGTCATTAAATTGGAAACTGAAGCGGCCGCCCGTTGTAGCGGCGTTTTATTTTGCCCTGCTCAACGCAAAGAAGCCATTAAGCATTTTGCCTCTCGTAAAGCCATGAATATCGAAGGCTTAGGTGATAAATTGGTGGAGCAACTAGTGGATCATCATCTAGTTAAAAGCGTATCCGAACTCTATCATTTAAAACCTGAACAACTTATTCATCTAGAACGCATGGGTGAAAGATCCGCTAAAAAATTAGAGGCCGCCATACTGGCCAGTAAAAAAACCAGCTTAGCACGTTTTTTATATGCGCTTGGCATTCGTGATGTAGGGATTACAACCGCTTTAAATCTCGCCCAGCATTTTCAACAACTTAAAGCCGTCATGAAAGCCGATGAAGTGCAGCTGCAATCGATTCCAGATATTGGGCCTATCGTTGCCGCGCACATTAAAAAATTTTTTACTGAGCCGCACAATCTAAAAATTATTCAAGATTTATTAGCGGCAGGCATTATTTGGCCACAATCGACCGCCCATCCTACCCGCCCCAAGCTATCCGCTTTAGCCGGAAAAAGCTTTGTATTAACCGGGAGTTTATCCCAATTAAGTCGTGACAAAGCAACGCGTTTACTCCAAGAACTCGGCGCCATAGTCCATACCAGCGTATCCCAAAAAACCGACTATGTGGTTGTAGGTAAGGACCCGGGTTCAAAATTAGCGCGGGCCAACGCATTAGGCCTTAACCTTTTAACTGAAAATCAATTTTTAGCCTTGTTAAAGAAGACAGATTTATCGTAAAATTATCTTTTTGGTAATAATAGGTCATAAATACGTTGGGATTACTTGCTCTATCCCCACATGGCTGTTATGAATTAATAACGCTAACATGTAATAACCTACACCGTTTATTGCACCTAAATTGACAGTGACCCATATATAACCTAGGTTATCCGCACCCGGTTATTTAAAATTTTCGCGTCTTTTAAATGCGAGCGGACTATAAAAATAATAGTAATGAGGCAAATTATGCGCATTCTTTTAGTTGAAGACGATGGTTCTTTAGGCGATGGTATCTACAAAGGGCTTAAACAGTATGGCTATACGGTAGACTGGCTCACCGATGGCCGAACCGCCTTAAGCTCTATCAAAACAGAGTCATTTGATGTCATCCTACTCGATTTAAACCTACCCGGCCTACCCGGTTTAAGCGTTTTACGTGAAATGCGCGCAGCGGGTATCACAGTGCCGGTACTCATCTTAACAGCACGTCATGCCATTGAAGATCGGATAAAAGGCTTAGACAGTGGCGCCGATGATTACCTAACCAAGCCGTTTGACTTAGATGAACTATCCGCCAGGATTCGGGCTTTACAACGACGCCACTCAAGCAATCGCGCCGCTCCTCTTTTGACTTATCGTGATATCGAATTAGATCCAAGCTCCTTTACAGTCACGCTCAAAGGACAGCTCATTAGCCTATCCCGTCGAGAATTTAGCTTACTGCAAAAGCTCCTGGAAAATGCGGGTCATGTCGTTTCACGCGATTCCCTGAACCAATGCCTCTACGGTTGGGAGGATGAAATAGATAGTAATACGCTCGAGGTACACGTGCACAATCTACGAAAAAAACTAATCGAAACTAGTTTTATCCGTACCATACGCGGCGTAGGTTATATGGCAGAAAAGGAAAATAATTAATGTTCACTATTTTTTCAATTAGACGGTTTTTATTATTTAACCTATTAAGCACTGTCAT
>CAZSWN010000008.1:0-18143 GCA_964611135.1 uncultured Coxiellaceae bacterium
AGCCTGGTACTCTATCCAGCTGAGCTACGGGCGCATGATCCGAAAGAGCCCGGCATTCTAACAGTTTACAGGCCATCCAGCTAGCCTCTATCTCGAAGTAAAAAAGTAATCCGAGTCAGTACAAATAAAATTTTAAGTCGATCAAAATAGTAAGAAAGTATTTTTTACATGGCGGAGAGAGAGGGATTCGAACCCTCGATGGAGTATAAGCCCCATACTCCCTTAGCAGGGGAGCGCCTTCAGCCACTCGGCCATCTCTCCGACGTTGAGGGTGGCGAGTATAGCACTACCTTACGCTTTATAAAATACTTGCTTAGTCTTCATTTTTCATATCTAAATCTTCTTCGTCAACGTGGCCTGCTTGCTTTTGTTTTTCTTGCTGGATACGTTGATAGATTTCTTCTCGATGAACAGAAACTTCTTTAGGCGCATTAATACCCAATCTTACTTGATGTCCTTTAATGCCCAGTACAGTAACTGTCACATCATCACCAATAATAAGTGTTTCTCCAATACGCCGTGTCAAAATAAGCATCTTTATGATTCTCCTTTGGTTGACTCATTAATCGACCATATGTAACACCTAATCAATTTCTATCAATGAATAAAAAAGATAGAAAATTCACATATAGACATTTTGCGGAGTTAGTCTACTCACGAAACCTTAAGGAAAACTTAATACTATTCAGAAGTACGTAAAATTATCCGCAAAAACTAAGCTAATACGGTTAATTATTCTTTGCCTAAGCCAAAAGCGCGATGCAACACCTGCACCCCTTTTGCTATTTGGGATTCGCTCACCATGAGTGAAATTCGTAATGCAGAGGATAACGCTAAAATAACGTTGATCTCTGCTAAACCTAGTGCTTGAAACAAGGTATGGATGATACCTGGGTGAGAATGTAGCCCTATCCCCACAACGGAGAGCTTTGCCAATTTGTTATCACCCATTATTGCTTTCGCGCATTTTTCTTTTATCAAGACTTGTAATAATTGTTCAGCTTGAGGGTAATCAACTCTCGCTAGCGTAAACGTTATATCCATCTGCTTTTGAGAAACTTGTTGCTGGGTGAGCATATCAATCTCAATGCGGGCATCGTTGAGTAAGGAAAAAAACCGAGACATCGCTTCTTTCTCCGTCGATAAACCCTGTATCGTCAACTTTGCTTCCTGGTGACTGGCTGTTATGCCCGCAACCCTAGCACCTTCGACGTCTGATTCTTCTTCATTTGCTTGAATTAAGGTGCCAGGACCTTTCTGAAAACTTGATAAAACTCGCAATGGAATACGGTATTTACTAGCAAGTTCTACCGCACGATGTTGTACTACCTTGGCACCCGCACGAGCAAACTCGGTCATCTCAACAAAGCCAATCTTGTCTAAACGCTGTGCCTGTGGAACAAGATGTGGATCGGCGGTGTAAATACCATCCACATCCGTATAAATTTGGCATTCATCAGCCTTTAAGACGGCGGCTAAAGCGGCCGCGGTCGTATCGGAACCTCCACGCCCTAAGGTGGTCATGTCCCCTTGTTCAGAAATGCCTTGAAAACCGGCTACAATAGGCACTCTACCCGCTCCGATATCGCCGCGTAATACCTCTTCTTCTATACTTAAAATACGCGCCTTTTTATGGTGGTTATCGGTATAAATCGGCACATGAAAGCTATTATAAGACCGTGCCGGACAACCTTGCGCCAATAAAGCCATTGCCAATAAGGCGGTGGCGGCCTGCTCTCCTGTGGCTAATAGTAGATCATACTCTCTGGCATCCGGTTGATCGTTCAATATTTTAGCCAGTGAAATCAGTCTATTGGTCTCACCTTCCATTGCAGAAACAACGACAACCAATTGATGCCCTTGTGCGCGCGTTTCAATAATTTTATTAGCAACTTGTTGAATTTTGTCGATATCTCCAACTGAGCTGCCGCCAAATTTTTGTACAATTAAAGCCATCTTAGTGACCTATCGAGTATAATTATTCAATTCTAAGCATAGTTGTCATTTAGGCGTGTCTCAACCCAATGTTTTGCCTTTTTCAAAGCCGTCTCCAAACCTTCTGGGTTATCCCCTCCCGCTTGCGCAAAATCAGGCCGGCCTCCGCCATGGCCTCCTATCGATTGCGCTATTTCATTGGCCAATTCGCCCGCCTTTACTTTCCCGGTCAACTCCTTGGCAACTCCAACGACTAGCTGTACGCGTTGCTGCTCTATGCTGGCCAAAATGATAACCGCTGGGTTTAGTTTATTTTTAAGTTGATCGAGTAAATGACGTAATCCGGCCGCATCAATCCCGTTAATCTCGCTAATTAATAATTTAACCCCTTGTAAATCAACCGCTTGAGCAATTAACTCATCGCCCATCATACTGACAATGGATTGTTGCAGCGCCACAATCTGCTTTTGTAAGGATTGTTTGGCTTCAATATCATTGCGCGCTTTTTCTACTAAATCATCTCTGGCGCTCTTAAAAAGCTTGGCGAGTTGATTCGCTTGCTCTTCTAACGCCATAATCCAATTTAAGGCATACTGTCCAGTAAGCGCTTGGATACGGCGTATGCCCGCCGAAATACCCAATTCTCCGGTAATTTTAAATAAGCCGATATCACCGGTACGAGAAACGTGAGTCCCTCCACACAACTCCTTTGAAAAGTCGCCCATTGCCAATACACGCACTTCATCTGTGTATTTCTCTCCAAACATAGCTAACGCGCCTGCCTGCCGCGCGTCTTCACGTGACATAATTTGAGTAACAACCGGTAAATTAGCGCGAATTTGTTGGTTAACGCGATCTTCGATTATTTTTAGTTGTTCTACACTTAATGCGCCAGAATGTGAAAAATCAAAACGAAGGCGTTCCGGTTCTACTAAAGATCCTTTTTGCATAACATGCTCGCCCAAAACTTCACGTAAAACCGCATGCAATAAATGGGTCGCGGAATGATTTAAAGTAACCGCGCGCCGCTTTTCAGCATCGACCTCGGCTTTAAGTTTATCACCTTTTTTTAAATGGCCTTTAAGCAATTTTCCTTCATGTAAAATAAACGCCGCTTCTTTAAAAGTCTGTGTTACTAAAAACCGGCTAGTTGTATTCAATAAATACCCTGTATCGCCTATCTGTCCTCCTCCTTGCGCATAAAAAGGTGTCTTAGCCAAGATAACAAAGCCTTCTTCTCCTTCAGATAATTCACCAACAGATGATTTATTGCGTGTTAATAAATTCAGAATAGGCACTGCCGCTTGCTTTAACGCTTTATACCCCACAAATTCTGTGGCAAGTTCATCACTTAGATTAACACGGGCGGCGGGGGCGAATTGACTTGCCGCTTTAGATAACGTTCGCTGGCGTTCCATCTCCCTATCAAAACCCACTCGATCAATTGTTAAACCGCGCTCTCTTGCGATATCTGCTGTTAAATCAACTGGAAATCCATAGGTATCATACAGGCGAAAAAGGGCAGCACCTGGGAATTGTTTTTTACCTTGCAACGTTAAAAGCTCTTGTTCAAACAATTTAAGTCCTTGGGTTAAAGTCCGCGCAAACTGTTGTTCTTCATGGAGCAATACCTCTTCAATCGATTTTTGCTCTTTTGTAAGTTGGGGATAAGCTTGCCGCATTTGTTTCGCCAAAGGCTTAACCAAGCGATAAAAGAACGCTCGATCTAAACCTAACTGATGGCCATGTCGAATAGCGCGTCGAATGATTCGGCGTAATACGTAAGAACGACCTTCATTTCCAGGACGCACCCCATCGCTAATTAAAAAGGCACTAGAACGAATATGATCAGCTATCACGCGTAAAGAAGTATTGGTGAAATCAGTGATTCCTGCTTCTTTGGCAACCGCCTTAATTAAAGGTTGAAACAAATCGGTCTCATAGTTATTAGTAACGCCTTGCATAAGTGCTGCTAAACGTTCTAAGCCCATCCCGGTATCCACTGAAGGTTTAGGCAAAGGGGTTAGCGCGCCATCTGAGGATCGTTGAAATTGCATAAATACTAAATTCCAGATTTCAACATACCTGTCACCCTCGGCTATTGGCGTGCCAGGAGGGCCTCCCGGAATAGTCGGGCCATGGTCATAGAAGATTTCAGAACATGGACCACATGGACCCGTATCGCCCATAGACCAAAAATTATCATTCATACCGCAGCGAGAAAAACGCTTAGGATCGACTTCAATTTCATTAAGCCAAATCGCCGCCGCTTCATCATCCTCAGTAAATACAGTGACCCATAATTTCTCTGGGGGTAACTTCAATTGCTCCGTCAAAAATTTCCAGCTATATTGGATCGCTTCTCGCTTAAAATAATCACCAAAGCTAAAGTTTCCCAACATCTCAAAAAAGGTATGATGCCTAGCGGTGTAACCTACATTTTCAAGGTCGTTATGTTTTCCTCCTGCCCGTATACAACGCTGTACACTCGCCGCACGTGAATAGGGCCTTTTATCGAGACCTAAAAAAACATCTTTAAAGGGCACCATTCCTGCATTAACAAATAATAAGCTAGGGTCATGTGCTGGAATTAAAGAAGCCGAGGGCACAATAGTATGGCCCTGCTTTTTAAAATAGTTAAGAAATAGTTCACGAAGCTCGTTGCTATTCATGTCCTTAAGCTCTAATACAAAAGCGAAGAGTATCACGGCAAGTGATTTTTCTGTCAATAAATAAGGTAAATTTCTCGAAATTTAAGCGTTAAATTAAATCGAGTAAAAGTTCAGGTGTTTCTACCCCCCTTTAGGTTAAGTGGCTATTTGCGGTCTATCCCCCAACCTCCTCATTCTGTCTTGAGCCGCTGCATTCAAAGAAGGCGAATCTAGCCTCTTTAAGCCTTTGTATTTCCTTATTAATATTCGAATTGAATAGGTAATTTATGGTATAATTTTCAGTTTTTAGCCCTTATCACCTATGTCGATTAAAAATGAGATTTTTGGGGAAAAAGCCCTGTCCATCACGGAATGTGCGTCTGTCGCAGCGCCCCCACACAGTAAAGGCTCTCTTGAGCCGGAAATAGGCCTTAACAAGGAAAATGCTAGCCAACACGGTGGACTAGGTATGCCGAAGTATGACTCTTCAAACATTAAGGTATTAAAAGGATTAGATGCTGTCCGGAAACGTCCTGGGATGTATATAGGGGACACCGACGACGGAACCGGCCTTCATCATATGGTCTTTGAGGCCGTAGACAATTCCATCGATGAATCCTTAGCCGGCTATTGTTCCCAGATTGATGTTGTTCTTCATAGTGATGGCTCGGTCACCGTTAAAGATAATGGCCGCGGTATTCCTGTTGATATCCATACCGAAGAGGGACGTTCCGCCGCCGAGGTCATCATGACCGTTTTACATGCGGGCGGAAAGTTTGATAGTAATTCATACAAAGTTTCAGGTGGCTTACATGGTGTCGGTATTTCGGTAGTCAATGCGTTGTCTGAAAAATTACAGCTTACTATCCGACGCAATAACAAAGTATATGAACAGACCTACTTATTAGGGGAGCCCTCTGCCCCACTTAGTGCGACCGGCGAAACGCAAGAAAGAGGAACTGAAATTCGTTTTTATCCCAGTAAATTTATTTTTCAACATAATAATGAATTCCACTACGACATCCTATTAAAACGCTTACGTGAACTATCTTTTCTAAATTCCGGCGTGGCCATCAATCTCATTGATGAGAGAACCAATGAAGAAACCCAGCTTAAGTATGTCGGGGGAATTAAAGCCTTTGTCGAATACCTGAATCAAAACAAAACACTGATTCACAAGCAAGCTTTTCACTTTACGGCTGAACGTGATGAAATCACTGTCGAAGTTGCTTTGCAATGGAACGATAGCTTCCAAGAAAATATTTTATGTTTTACCAATAATATTTCTCAACGAGATGGGGGAACCCACCTTGCCGGTTTTCGTGCGGCATTAACACGCACACTCAATACCTATATCGATCGTGAAGCGACGAGCAAAAAATTAAAAATTGCCACTACGGGTGATGATACGCGCGAAGGCTTAACGGCTGTTTTATCGGTCAAGGTTCCTGATCCTAAATTTTCTTCTCAAACTAAAGATAAATTAGTATCTTCCGAAGTAAAAGGTATCGTCGAAGCCTTAACCTCAGAGAAGCTTGAAGAGTTTCTATTAGAAACTCCCCAAGATGCGCGCGCCATTATGATGAAAATCATTGATGCGGCGCGTGCTCGCGAAGCGGCACGTAAAGCACGTGAAATGACTCGACGTAAAACCGCGCTGGATATCGCAGACTTACCTGGAAAATTAGCCGATTGTCAAGAAACAGACCCGGCTTTATGCGAATTATTTATTGTTGAGGGAGACTCCGCAGGAGGCTCCGCTAAACAAGGGCGTAATCGCCGTTATCAAGCGATTTTACCGCTTACTGGTAAAATCTTAAACGTGGAAAAAGCGCGTTTTGACAAAATGTTATCTTCTGAAGCGGTTGGAACATTAATCACTGCGCTCGGTTGCGGGATAGGAAAAGAGGAATATAACCCGGATAAATTACGTTATCATCGCATTATTATCATGACTGACGCTGACGTAGATGGTTCACATATTCGCACCTTACTACTTACATTTTTTTATCGTCAAATGCCAGAATTACTGCAACGAGGGACTATCTATATAGCCCAACCTCCTTTGTACAAAATTAAAAAAGGTAAGCAAGAACAATATTTAAAGGACGATACCGCTCTGCAAGCTTACCTAACACAGGCAGCGCTTCACGATGCGGCCTTGCATCCATATATCGAAGGTTTTCCCATTCAAGGAATAGGCTTAGAAAAATTAGTGATGGACTATCGCAAAGCTCAAATGATGATTCGACATCTATCGCGGCGTTACCCGATAGATGCCTTACAAGTCATTCTTGATCTTCCTCCCTTATCAACTGATGAACTGGCAGATTCAACTAAAATGTTGGAGTGGACTAAGCATTGGCAAGATCAATTACAACAAACTACAAATAATGAAGCTATCCGCTATCAAGTAACTACCTATGAAAATACTGAGCGACATGTATTTTTACCTGTCATCACTATAAGTGCACATGGCTTAGAAACCACCTATAAAATCTCCTTTGAATTTTTTAAAACACTGGAGTACCAATGCCTATTTGATATGAGCAAGCAACTACATGGTTTAATCGGTCCAGGTGCTTATGTTCAACGAGATCAAAAAAAACAGTCCGTGAAAAATTTTAAGGAAGCTTGTGAGTGGCTGTTAACAGAGGCTCGACGTGGGCAAGCCATACAACGCTATAAAGGTTTAGGAGAAATGAACCCTGATCAATTATGGGAAACCACAATGGATCCGAATACCCGTCGATTATTACGTGTCACGGTTGAAGATGCTATTGCAACCGATCAAATCTTTACGACTTTAATGGGGGATCAAGTTGAACCCCGTCGTGATTTTATTCAACAAAATGCACTAGAAGTCGACAATTTAGATATATAAAGTAAAAGTCATATAAATACATGCACCAAATAAAATACCGTGGATTTAGATCTAAAAACAACAAACTTCTCTTAATCGCCTTTAACCAAGCTATTAATTATGTCCCTTGAATCGACCAAAATACCTCTATTTAAAACCTGGCGGTCGCTTAAGAAAAATTCGATCATTGATATCATTGCGCCCGCCAGTGGGGTTTGTGATCCAGCCATCTTAGAACAGCTAAAAAAATTACTAAAAAGCTGGCAATTAATACCTAGATTTTCTCCAGATTTATTTGGCCACGATCTTCTTTGTGCAAATAGTGACGAAAAGCGTTTCCAGCAGCTTCAAGAAGCGTTGTTTAATACCGCTTCTGATGCTATTTGGTGTCTGCGCGGAGGCTATGGTTGCACACGTTTAATGCCTTCTTTACTCAAGCTGACAACGCCTAAAAAATGCAAATTATTTATTGGTTTCAGTGATATCACCGCATTACATTTATTTTTACAACAAAAATGGCATTGGCAAACACTCCATGGGCCTTCTCTCAACCAAGTAGTTAATAATTTAATTGATAAAGCAAATAGTGATGAATTAAGAAAAATTATTTTTGGCGAGTTAAATCAATTAGAGTACTTATTAAAACCTTATTGCAACATAAACAATTCTTCGGATGGGACAGGTTTTATTCAAGCGTCCTTGACAGGTGGAAGTCTTACATTAATACAAGCCAGCCTTGGTACGAACTGGCAAATTGAGACTAGCGGTAAGATTTTATTCTTAGAAGATGTTAATGAGCCCGCTTACCGTATTGACAGGATGTTACAGCATCTACAACAATCTGGAATACTCACTCCTGTAAAAGCGATTTTAATGGGTGATTTCATTTTTCCTAAACGAACAAACGAAGAAAAATTAATCCAATCTGTTATAGCACGTTTTGCTGGCGAACAGAACCTTCCTGTGCTTCATTGTCCTGGTATTGGTCATGGAAACAAAAATCGCAGCTTACCCTTTGCGATACCCGCTGTATTAGACTTCAATAAAAATCAACTTACGATTAAAATAACAGGTTAATTTCTATGCTAAATCCCTTTAATAGTGCGGGTATGTTCCTTATTCAATGTGTTTTTGATTTTTATATTTTCGTTTTACTTTTACGCATTGTATTACAATGGGTTCACACCGATACACATAATCCTTTGTTTGCATTTATCGCAAAATTAACCAATCCGCCATTACGTCCTATTTGTCGAATCATCCCTAGTCTACACGGTATTGATTTTGCAGCTATCTTACTATTATTAGGCTTAGAGATGATTAAAATCGCATTTCTTATTGCCTTACAAGCGAACGCAACCCCCTACTTAATGGGCTTAGTCGTTCTTGCATTTGCTGAACTGCTTAATCAGCTCATTAATATTTTTTTCTATGCTGTTTTAGCTTTAACTATCTTAAGCTGGATAAGCCCTTTAGCCCACGGCCCCCTGGTTGAAATATTAGTACGCCTCAGTGAACCTTTAATTAAACCCATACGCGGAATCTTACCTGCTGTTTCTGGCTTTGATTTTTCACCGCTTATTTTAATCATAGGTTTAAAACTATTAACTATTTTATTAGTACAACCACTCGCACAAATCGGTGTTAGTTTAGCCTTAGGTCATCTAAATAATTAAAATACGGCTTATATATTGCCGAATAATGTTATCGAGAGGGGATATTGAACTTTGGCATCGTAAAGAAAGGCTTGTCTCTTAACGGCTTCTGCTTATCGAACTTATTAAGTAATTGCAAATTTTACGAATAGAATTTAAGATAAAAAGTGTCGTTTATGCTCACGCCGGTTCCTATAAACCTGACGTAAAGAAATAGCAGCAAATACGATAAAAATAATTAATGTCCACATCGGCATACTTAAACTTAAAAAGTGCCAATTTCCACTGCCGCAATTACTTGTTCCTTGAAAGAATAATTCTATAATTTTATGAAAATATAAAGAGGTACTATATTGGGCTATAGTCGCTTGACAACTTATTAGCTGTTCCGAAGGAAAATGCTCTAGCCATAACTGTCGACTGGCTACCACAGCACCCGCTACGGCTAACAAAAAAGTTAAGGTGTGTAAACAACAACGTGTTATTGCTTCAAAATTAAACAATGCTCCCATTAGAAATAAGAGCCCTAGAAGGGTTATCAAGAATCGTTGGATAATACAGAGTGGGCAGGGAATAACCCCTACTCTATACTGCAAATACACGGCAATCGCTAAAAATAAGACACAAAGGGAAAAAACCAACAAATCTGTCCAGCGAGTAACGGATAAATGCATAAGTAAATCCCTACCGTTAAATTGAGGCTTGCTGTAAACTACTATACATTATCTAATAATCTACTCAAGTTTTTATATAAAATAAATAATTTATTATCTCTATCGCATTTTAGCGTATTTTTATATAGGAAATTATTTATTCGCTCTGTCAGTTAAACACTCGACAATTAATTTAAATTAGTCTTTCTTTAAAGATTAGCAATTTAGATAAATTTAATTAAACTAATCAATTCAATTTTTAAGATTTCTTGTATAAATAGGAATTCTAGTATGCCACAAAATGTAACGCAAAAATTAATTAGCGCTCACAAGGTTGAAGGCGAAATGCAGCCTGGGACAGAAATTGGCCTTAAAATTGATCAAACCTTATGCCAAGATGCGACAGGGACTATGGTGATGTTGGAATGTGAAGCCATGAGATTAGATCGTAGTAAAGCAGAAGTCTCCGTACAATATATTGATCATAATCTACTACAAACAGACTTCAAAAATGCGGATGACCATTTATTTTTACTCAGTGCTTGTAAAAAATTTGGTTTACATTATAGCGGCCCTGGGAATGGGGTTAGTCACCCTGTACATATGGAACGTTTTGGAAAACCAGGAAAAACCTTACTCGGGTCAGATAGCCATACCTGCGCCGCGGGTTCTATGGGAATGTTGGCAATTGGGGCAGGAGGTCTAGAGGTTGCTATGGCGATTGCCGGGCGGCCTTTTCATGTGACGATGCCCAAAATATGGGGTGTAAAATTAACTAATTGTTTAGCCGATTGGGTCAGCGCTAAGGATATTATTCTTGAATTGTTACGCCGCCACGATGTCGACGGAGGAATAGGAAAAATCATTGAATATTATGGCCCTGGATTAAAGTATTTATCGGCGATGGATCGACATGTCATTGCCAATATGGGAGCAGAGTTAGGCGCAACAACCACGGTATTCCCATCAGATGAGCGGATACGTGAATTTCTTAAATCACAGCAACGTGAAGCTGATTGGCAAGAAATTGTTGCGGATAAAGATGCCCGCTATGATGAATATGAAGAAATTGATCTCGCTCAATTAGAGCCTTTAATTGCCTTACCCTCTAGTCCGGGAAAGGTCGTTCGTGTACAAGAAGTAGCGGGACGCCCAATTTATCAATCTATGATTGGTTCATCGGCTAATCCTGGCCTACGGGATTTTGCTATCGCGGCGGAAATCGTTGCGGGGAAACAGATATTCCCGGGTGTTTCGTTTGACATAAATCCAACATCACGCCAAATTTTAGAGAATATGGTTGAATTAGGCATTTTGGAAAAGCTAATTAGTGCTGGAGGACGCATTCATCAAGCCGGGTGCAATGGTTGCATTGGGATGGGCCAAGCGCCTGCCTCAGATAAAATAAGCTTACGTACAGTTCCCAGAAATTTTCCTGGACGATCAGGAACCAAAGAGGATCAAGTCTATCTTTGCAGTCCCGAAATTGCGGCCGCCTCAGCGTTAAGCGGTGTTATCACGGATCCTCGCTCGCTCAAAGATAAAATCTATCCGCACTTTAAAGAACCCGAAAAGACAATTATTAATACCCACATGTTAATAGCGCCGCCGGCAAACAGCGCCTCAATTGAATTAGTTAAAGGCCCTAACATCCAACCTTTACCTGATTTCAGTCCCTTAACCGACGAAATAGAAGGCCCTGTTTTGATTAAAGTGGGAGATGATATTTCTACCGACACTATTTTACCGGCGGGTGCTAAGGTACTTCCTTTTCGCAGCAATATTAAAGGGATTAGCCAATTTGTTTTTGACCAAATTGATCCATCCTATCCAAAACGGGCCTTAGAGTACCAAAAAACCGGATCGATTATTGTAGGGGGTGAAAATTATGGTCAAGGATCCAGTCGAGAACATGCGGCTATCGCACCTCGTTATTTAGGGGTACAAGCCGTCCTCGTTAAAGGATTCGCGCGTATCCATCGGCAAAATCTTGTTAACTTTGGAATACTGCCTTTGATTTTTACGAACCCAGCAGACTATGACGATATCGAACAAGGTGATATTTTATCCATGAATAATATTCGTAATACGCTTCAAAAATCCACTGAACTTACCGTTCACAATAAGACTAAAAATAAAAATTACAGCCTTACCCATCCCTTAAGTCCTCGTGAACTGAACGTATTATTAGCCGGGGGCCTTATTAACTGGATAAAAAAATAATAAATGCCTACTCATTATCTCTTTATCCGTTAAATATGCTTTTAAAAAGCGTACATGGAGATTTTTTCTCGTACAAAATACGATAAACTCCTTCACAAAAAGGGGCTTTGATGGCATATTTTTCTAATAAGTAGAAAATATTTTTCGCTGTATCATATCCTTCGGTAGTCCCTATCAATTTTTTAGTTTCTTCCAAGGTTTGACCTTGTCCTAGCGCTAAGCCTAAGCGGCGATTTCGAGATTGATTGTCTGTACAGGTTAATACGAGGTCGCCAAGACCTGATAAGCCTAAAAAAGTTTCCTGTTTTGCGCCTAATGCGATCCCTAATTCTATCATTTCTGATAAACCGTAAGTAATAACCGCTGCTTTTGCATTAGCTCCAAACCCTAAACCCTCAGTTATTCCCACAGCAATTGCCAATACATTCTTCATAGCCCCGCCAAGCTCTACACCAATTATATCGCTTGTAATCTCGACGCGAAAATGCTTTGTTTGGAACCTTAATAATAAATCATTGGCAAAATTATAATTCTCTGAGGCAATATTAACGGCTGTCGGTAAGCCCATAGCAACTTCCTTAGCAAAACTAGGGCCTGATAAGACAGCCATCTCTTTATCGCCTAATACTTCTTTGACTACTTCATTTAATAATTGGTGCTTTTTTGCATCTAAACCTTTACTTGCCCATAGCAAACGTTGATCAGCGTGCAAAAAAGGCTTTAATTTTAGCAAATTCGCATGGAAAACAGCGCTAGGAACCACTATTAAAATATCTTGTGCGCCCCGAAGGACGGTTTGATAATCATCTGAACAATGAATATTAGGCGGAAACATGACCTCCGGTAAATAAGCTACGTTAACTCGCGTGGCATTTATCTCAATAATTTGTTCTCTTTCATAAGCCCATAAACGAACCTCTTGACCTTTACGCGCTAAGTGGACCGCTAAAGCACTCCCCCAAGCCCCTGCCCCTATAATAGCAATAGGTGGTGGAATCTTAGATACATTAGAAACTATTGTATTTTCCATAATTTATTGGTTAAGTTTTAGGAAGTTAAGTTTAATTATGCTTATCATACGATGAAACAAGAAAGATAAAAAGTGAGCATCCGTCGTTAATTTCTATTATGAGGATATTAAAGGATTATATATCCTATATTACCCCATTAATTGCGAGTCACCTCTCCTAGCAAGAAGCACTAAACTTAAATTTTAATCGACTAAAATTAAGGGGAGGGGTAGCTATACATAAAGACGAACCAAGCAGCTATTGCTAAATAGGGGCCAAAAGCTATGCTTTTTCGTAAGCTATTTTTTTCCATTATACATAAAATTATGCCGGCTAAGGATCCTAAAAAAGCAGCGATGAATAAAATATAAGGCAATGGTCTTATCCCCAACCAGGCACCTAATAACGCAAAGCATTTAAAGTCACCTTGACCCATTGCCTCTCTTTTTATTATAAGCTGATATCCTTTCGCTAAAACAAATAAGCTAAGATAAGCCAAGCTTGCGCCTAAAATAGCGGCTTCAGGCGAGACAAACAGATGAACTACGTTAGCGATTAAGCCTAACCACAATAAAGGAAACACTAAATTGTCGGGTAATATCCCTTGCTCTAAATCAATAAAAGCTAAACTTAATAAGCCCCAAGTTAATATTAAGCTTGCCAACATCTGTAAATTGAAACCAAATCGCTCTATCACAAAAAGGGAACAAAATAAAGTTAAAATCTCAATAAGAGGATAACGAAAAGAAATTTTTCTTTGACAATGTGCACATTTTCCTTTTAGAAAAAAATAACTGAGTAAAGGAATCTTTTGTAAAATAGTTAAATCTTGTTGGCAGTTTGGACAATGAGAAAAAGGTAAAAATATATTAAATTTTTTGTCTAAATCGTTCGACTTTTCTTCACTTAAAAATTGTTGATGTTCTTTCTGCCATTGTTTTTGTAGAATTAAAGGTAATCGATATACAAGCATGGTAATAAAACTACCCATTAATAAGCTGAAAAACCCGATAGTTGCTAATAAAAAATATTTCATTTAAATAACATTTCCTAGTTTAAAAATAGGGAGATACATCGCAATTACCAAACATGCTACCATCAAACCTAATATAATAATTAATAGCGGCTCTAATAACACCGATAAATTATCAACCCAATAATCAATCTTCTCTTCGTATAAATCAGCTACGTTATTCAATATTTCACTTAAACAGTTAGCCATTTCGCCTACTTTAATAAGTTGCAAAAAATCGCTAGGAAATATTGATTGCTTTGATAAAGCTTGATAAAAACCTTCGCCATTACGTATACGCTCACAACTATCCAAAACAGCCGCTTTATAAACGAAATTTCCGGTCATTTCGGCAACCAGTTGCAAAGCCTCTAATAAAGGTAACCCCGCAGCAAGCGCTGTCGATAAAGCACGACTTATACGTGCTACAATAATTTCACCTAACACCTTATTTAGGATGGGTAATTTGACATAATAGGCATCAATTTTATTATTGATAATTGGGTATTTTTTCTTCAAAAAAACAAAAATGATGCTAAAAATTAAAAAAAAAGATCCTAAAAAAAACCCTATCGACCCTATATGTTTAGATAAATAGATAACTGTCTGTGTCAATAGTGGTAATTGCGCCCCTACCTCAGAAAAAAGTTGCTCAAATTGCGGAACAACTCCTACCAGTAACGCTATAAAAACAAAACTTGCCACGCATAAAACCACGATAGGATATATTAATACGCTGGTAATTTTTGACTTTAGTTTCATGTGCTTTTCTTGATGAATCACAATCCTATCAAACATTAATCCTAAAGCGGCTGTTTTTTCACCTAATGCAATTAGATTACAATGAAACTTACTAAAATAGGTTTTATTTTTCTCTAAAGCTTCACTTAAAGAAAAACCATCCTCTATACTCAATATTAATTTTTTCAAATATGACTGTAAAACCGTGTTGTTCACACTTTTTTCTAATAATTCTAATATTTGAATTAAGGGGAGACCCGCTGACAACAAACGTGCTATTTGACGTGTAAAAAGGAAAATATCCTGTTTTTTGACACGTTTATTAACTTGAATAATCCATTTAGTATGTATATTTTTTACAGAAATATCTTGTCGATGTAATTTTAGATACAATTGATCCTTATTTAGGATCAATTCTTTACCTTGACACAACTTACCTGTATTGCTTACTCCCTTCCAGGAATAAATCTTAATAATGCTGAACATATCTTTTTTTCTAATCTTTAGTCACGCGTTTCATTTCTAATAGACTAATTTCGCCTTTTTTGAGCTTTTCCAAAGCCGAAAAATATAAAGTTTGCATGCCTGTTTTTCGCGCTAGTAAGCTGATTTCTAGCGCGCTATTTTCCTGCAAAATTAGTTTTCTTAGCTCATCTGTTAGCGTTAAAACCTCAAAAATACCTGTGCGGCCACGATAACCATCCGTACACTTTGGACATCCACGCGAAGAGAAAATTTTTATCTTATTTTTTTTATCCTCTATTAAGCCTAATTTATGTAAAACTTTTTCTGGGAGTTTATCTTCTACTTTGCAATCAGCACACAAGCGACGCACCAAACGTTGCGCTACAATTAGATGAATAGAAGCAACTATATTATAGGGAGGGATACCCATATTAGCTAAACGTATTAAACTTTCTACCGCGCTATTCGTATGCAAGGTAGATAAAACGAGATGGCCTGTTTGCGCTGCTTTAATTCCTATTTCGGCTGTTTCTTGATCTCGCATCTCTCCTACCATGATAATATCCGGATCTTGTCTTAAAAAAGCTCTTAAAACACAAGAAAAACTTAAACCTACCGCTGAGTTCACATTGACTTGGTTAATTCCTGGTAAAATAATTTCAATAGGATTTTCTACACTCGAAATATTAACCGTAGATTTTTTTAAAAAACTTAAAGCCGTATAAAGTGTAATTGTTTTTCCGCTCCCAGTAGGCCCTGTAACCAAAATCATTCCGTGTGGACTGCTTAGTGCCTTCAAAAATTCATTTTTTTGGACTTCATTCATTCCTAATTTATCAATCTCAAGCAACATTTTATTACTATCTAAAATCCTGATAACTAATTTTTCTCCATAAATAGTTGGACAAGCACTAAGTCGACAATCAACGTCTCGACCCTTCGCATCTTGTATCCGAAAACGACCGTCTTGGGGAATTCGTCGTTCGGCAATATCCAGCTGAGACATTATTTTTAAACGGGTAATCACGCGTTGTATTAAATATTTAGGCAATTCAACTATAACGTATAATAATCCATCGATTCTAAAGCGAACGTCTAAGTGCTCTTGGTAGGGTTCAAAATGGACATCCGATGCGTTACGTGCAATAGCGTAGACCAAAAGCTGATAGACATAGCTAATAATCGTTATCTCGTCTTCCGTCGTATTGTTTAATGGGATAGGTGGAAAATTGATATCTTTTGTTTGAGGTTCTAAACCCACACTTAAATCTAATTCTTGGGATGTTTGCTTTAATACCGTTGCTTGCTTGCTTAACTTCTTAAGCATGAGTGTTAGTTGTTTTGCTTCAACCACCATGTATTCGAGTATTAATCCTGTAGAAAATCGAACTTCATCTATCGCTACTTGATGCGAAGGGTCCACCATTGCCAAACCTAATCTTTCATTATCTTTCCATAAGGGTAATATTTGATATTGTTCGAGTAAATTTTCATTAATTAAATGAATAGGTAGTTGCAATAGATCTACTGTATCTAAATCAATGAATGTCAATAAAAATTCTTTTGCTAAAAGTTGTGCCAAATAATTAGAATCTATCTTTTTTGCATGAATTAAATAAGTAATGAATGAAAGTTGTTTTTGCTTGGTGTAACTAATCATCTCAACAATAACTTCCCTTTTTAATCCATAATCAACGACTAAATGTTGTAAAAAATTATTAATAGCCAAATTTCCCATTACAGATAGATCCCTCATTCCAAGCTTGTTTAGTATAACGCAAATTCACTAAAAAATGTATTGACGCATTAATTTTTTAATGTTTATACTATAGCTACGTTTGAATTAATGAATACCTTGCTGGATAGGTTTTGTTTGGGCTGACAATAGAAATATTTAAAAATAATAATAATTTCTATTTTAGAAACTAACTTACACTCGTATATGCTAATGTTTGGAAGGAAAGGAGCCGTAGAGACTTCTGTTACTGCGCTAAAATAACCTTACAAGCTTTATAATGTTCGAAGGTAGGGAATCTAGCAAGGTTTTTTAGTACTTTAGCTGTCTACGGCTCCTTGCTGCTTGCATCGGATTCTATTTTCACTTAAATTTTATCGCCGATTAGCGCATATCTCTAGAATCTAAAAACAACGGCGGGGGTTAAACCTTTATGTTAGACCGTAATATTATTCATATTTGGCATACTACGTTTAAGTGTCATGTAGAAAAATATAAGCTCTTTCGGAGCTGGCTTTCCACTGAAGAAAAAGCACGCGCTGAAAGATTGGCGGCGCCTTATCAGTCGCGTTTTATTGTTTCACGCGGCTTATTACGTGATTTACTAGCCTACTATTGTCAACAGTCTCCAACGCAACTGCATTTAAGCTACTCCAGCTCGGGAAAACCTTTATTAATAAGCCCCCCTAAGCAACAAATAGAGTTTAATTTATCGCATTCGCAGAACATTATTGTTTTTGCCTTTACTCTCAAAACACCCATTGGTATCGACATTGAGCATAAAATACCCAGAAAATATCTCGACCAGATCGCCTATCGCTTTTTCTCAGCCGATGATTACCAACGATTAAAGCGATTGCGCGACGAGGAAAAACTAAGTGCTTTTTTTAATACTTGGGTGCGTAATGAAGCTTTATTAAAAGCATTTGGACATCGCTTACAAACCCACCCTCTTTCTCAATACCAATCCTCAATAAACAATCAATTAATAGCCAACAGCGCTATAAAATCGACTTCCTATCAAGTCTCTACTTTATCAATCTTCCCTGATTTTGCGGGAGCAATCGCTATACAAGGCGAAAGTAAGCCCATTATTACTAAAGAATACACCGAAAAAATCTCCTTGCATTAAACGATTACAAGCTAAGCTTACGGTCTTTAGCATTTTAGCTAGTAATTTTAACCGTACTTTAAATACTC
>CAZSWN010000008.1:18153-21769 GCA_964611135.1 uncultured Coxiellaceae bacterium
ACTCGCACCAACCCCAAATAAAACTTTACTTGTTAAATTCCATCAACATAAAACGTACAACACCGCACGTCGTATCATCTGCTTGCATTTCTGTTAAAGGGTAATGCTGATTTAACGCCTTTAAATATCGACGATTTCCATCTATCACTAACTGTCTAAAGAGTAAGGTACTCCCTGGATCCTGCTTTACTTTCGCTAAAATAAAAGCTGCATTATGGGCAACACAATCTGTATCCAATACAATAATACAATTTTTGGGGAAACTTGGACCTTGTGCTGTCTCCATACAATCGTTTTCGACATGGAGCGCAAAAGCGTCGGAACTTAAAGGGATATTAGTGCTTAAGTATTTAGCATAAGCCTTAGGTGACATTTTCATAAAGTGAAGAAAACGCTCCTTCACCTCTTGTGAACTCAATAAAGGAACTTGATAGTAAGGCTGGCTATTTTCATACCGATATACTCCTTCCCCCTCTTCAGTAGCATGTTCATGATCTAGCCATCCATGCGGTTTATTAAACACTTTCTCAATATGGCTAGCCAATCTATCACCAATATTTTTAATCGGGCTATTTCCAATTAAGTGGCTAATTTGGCTTTGTGAGCGATCTAAATGCTCAGATAAATCAGTGATCCCGCCTACTAAGCGTGCTAATTTGCGTAAATTTTTCCGTCTAATATCTTTTATATTCATGCCATAGCTTTATTAAAGTTTTAGTGTTATGACCCATTGAGTAAACTTATACCTTGTTCAAAGTCCTATAAATGTCAAAAAAAGTAATATACATGGTAATACATATTACCTTTTTAGATAAGTGGTCGCTCTATAACTTGAGTTCAAACGTAAAACTTCTCAGTTTTTTCCGAACCTTAACTCTTTTAAGCCGGATATAATTCGGCAACCCTTTTTGATAAGGGGGATAATCTTCGCCTTGAATTAAAGGAAGTAAGTAATCTCGGCACGGCTGTGTAATGTGAAAACCGTCCTTCGTTATAAAGGAACGGGGTAATTTTTTTTCCTGATTAGCCACATCGGCTAATTTCGCCTCACCCGTAGTCCATTGATAGTGCTTACCTGGTTTTCTAACGATGCTAGGCATAACGCCATTTTTGCCGTTAATAGCCAATTCAACAGCGGCTTTTCCTAAGGCGTAGGCCTGCTCTACATCTACCTTGGCGGCAATATGGCGCGCTGAACGTTGCAAATAATCGGGTAATGCCCAATGATATTTATATCCCAATTTGCTTTTAACCAATTGTGCAATAACAGGCGCCGCACCCCCTAATTGCCTGTGGCCAAATGAATCTGAGGTACCGGATTCAGCTAAAAATTGTTTCTTGGAGTCTCTTATCCCCTCCGCTAAAACGACCACACAATAACCCCATTTTTTAACGGTTTTATCCACCTGCTGTAAAAATAACGCTTCATCAAATAGTATTTCAGGAAATAAAATAATATGCGGGGGGTCGCCTATTTTTTGCATCGCTAATCCACTCGCCGCTGCTATCCAACCCGTATGTCGACCCATAACCTCCATGATGAACACTTTAGTTGAGTTAGCACACATGGAAGCAACATCTAAACCCGCTTCGTAGGTAGAGATAGCCACATATTTCGCTACAGAACCAAAACCAGGGCAATTGTCTGTAAATGGTAAGTCATTATCGATAGTCTTAGGGATCCCAATACACGTTAAAGGATAATCCCTCTTTTGGCTAAGCAAACAAATCTTATGGGCTGTATCCTGTGAATCTCCACCCCCATTATAAAAAAAATAGCTGATATGATGGGCTTTAAAAACATCTAGCAAGCGCTCATACTCAGCGCGATGCGCTTCTAAACTTTTTAATTTATAACGGCACGAACCAAATGCGCCCCCTGGTGTATAACGTAACCCGGCGATTGCCTTGACTGTTTCTTTACTGGTATCAATCAAATCTTCAGTCAGAGCGCCTATAATTCCGTTACAACCTGCGTAAACCTTGCCAATTTTACTTTTGTATAGCCTGGCAGTTTCAATAAGACCACACGCCGTCGCGTTTATAACGGCTGTTACTCCGCCTGATTGTGCATAAAAAGCATTTTTCTTTGACATCCTGCATATTCTCCAGGTAACTTAAGGGTGGATAATAATATACTTGAAACATTCACCCTTTTTCTAGACTAATATGCGACTTCATATTTTAGGTATTTGCGGTACATTCATGGCAGGGGTTGCGTTATTAGCCAAACAAAAAAAATTAGAGATCACAGGCTCTGATGCCAATATCTACCCCCCTATGAGCTCTCATTTAGCTGAGCATGGAATTACAGTTTTTGAGGGCTATCATGAAAAGCAACTATCGCCACGTCCTGATCTAGTGATCATGGGAAATACCATGACGCGAGGCAATCCTTGTGTTGAGTATGTTTTAAACCAAGGAATCCCTTATATTTCTGGGCCACAATGGTTAGCAGAGAATGTTTTAAAAAATCGCCATGTTTTAGCCGTTGCAGGAACGCACGGTAAAACAACGGTATCAAGCCTATTAAGTTGGATCTTAGAATACGCCGGTTTAAATCCTGGGTTTCTAATTGGCGGTATTCCCAAAAATTTTAATACTTCTGCGCGACTAGGTGACGAGTCTTTTTTTGTTATTGAAGCCGATGAATATGATACGGCATTTTTTGATAAGCGCTCTAAATTTCTTCATTATCATCCACAAACACTCATTTTAAACAATCTTGAGTTTGATCACGCTGATATTTTTCCAGATCTCGAGGCGATTAAAACCCAATTTGCTTATTTACTCCGAACTGTTCCAAGCCAAGGCTTAATTATTTGCCCCAAAACAGATAAAAACTTACAAGCCGTACTAACACAAGGCTGTTGGACAGCTATTGAATATACAGGCTCTGATAAAGCTCCGAATACAATTTGGCAAACCAAATTATTAACCGCCGACGCGGGCCAATTCGTTGTTGATTATAAAGAGCTAACTCAAGGCGAAATAAATTGGCCTTTATTAGGCGATCATAATGCGGCTAATGCGATTTCCGCTATTGCGGCGGCGCATCATATTGGGGTCAAGCCAAAATTAGCGGTCGAGGCTTTAAATCAATTTCAAGGTGTGAAGCGCCGCTTAGAAATTTACCAAGCAATCAACGAAATTACCCTTTATGATGATTTTGCACACCATCCTACTGCCATTGCGTCAACGCTTGCTGGCTTACGCAAAAAAATCGGGACCAAGAAACGTATCCTAGTTATTCTAGAGTCTAGTACACACACGATGCGTTCTGGCATACATCGAGAAACCTTAGGGCCATCCCTAGATGATGCCGATATAGTATGGTTAATGCGTCCAAAACAAGACTGGGGGATTTCTCAAATAATAAAAACGACATCAGTGCCTATTTTTATTTGTGACTCGATAACAGATATCATTAAAAAAGTTGTCAAAGAAGCGAAGCCTTCTGATCATATTGTCATCATGAGTAACAGTGGATTTGGCAACATTCATGAAAAATTAGCGCTTGCTTTCGATAATCGTGAATAACTCTGCAAATCATTATCTTAATTTAGCTTTAAGCTTAGCAGCAATTCGTCGGGGATTTTGTGCCCCAAATCCTTGT
>CAZSWN010000008.1:21779-36125 GCA_964611135.1 uncultured Coxiellaceae bacterium
GGCGCTGTATTAGTCAAAAATGCAGCGGTTATCGCGACTGGTTACCATTGGGCAAGTGGCGCTCCACATGCCGAAGTTGATGCTTTAAATAAAATTGAACCTGCCCTAGCCAAGGGGGCTACGCTGTACGTGACTTTACAGCCTTGTTGTCACACCGGAAAAAAAACTCCGCCTTGTACTGAACTTATCATTCAGCGAGGGATAGCTAAAGTTATCTATGCATGCCAAGATCCTAACCCGGCTGTTATCAATGAAACTAATAAAATATTGCAACAAGCAGGCGTTGAATGTACGCAACACCGTTTGCCTGAAATTGATAACTTCTATGAAAGCTATCAATTTTGGTGGAAAACTAAAAGGCCTTTTACCACTGCAAAGCTTGCGATAAGCTTAGATGGAAAAATTGCCGGTAAGCAAGGAGAACGAGTCCAGCTAACCGGCCTAATAGCGCAGCAATTTACGCATCAACAACGCAAACAAGCCAATGCTATTTTAACTACGGCTAAAACCATTTGCGTCGATAACCCGTTATTAAACAGCCGTATAGCGCATACCGTTTATAAAAAACCACTTTATATTTTAGATACCGAACTCAATACACCGGCTTCAGCAAAGGTTTTCACTTCCGCAAAAAGTGTGACTCTATTTCACAATGCTAATTTAACACCTCAACATCAAGATAAATTTTCTCAACACGAACTACGCTTTATTCCGACAAAAATTGATAAAGATGGGGGACTTAATTTACTTGAAGTACTTCAATACATTGCCGAAGAAGGTTCCCATGACTTATGGGTAGAAGCCGGGGGCCGGTGTTTTCAAACCTTAGCCGAAAATCAGCTATTGCAACGTGCGTTTATTTATGTGGCCCCACGCTGGCTAGGGGAAGACGCCCAAACCGCTTTTACCCCAAGCTCCCCTTTTTTAGGCGCCTCACTTGTTGCCACCACGACTTTAGGGACTGATGCATGCTTTGAGTTCAGCTGGCCTGAAAAAGAAAAATAAGCGTATAATACCGCCACATAGAACGGAAAAATAAATCAAATGATGAAAACCCCTACTTTTGCCAGTATCCATCGCGCCCTAGAAGACTTACGACAGGGGAAAATGATCGTCTTATTCGATCATGAAAACCGAGAAAATGAAGGGGATTTAGTATTAGCGGCTGAAAAAGTAACTGCGGAAGCCATTAATTTTATGGCTCAATATGGACGTGGCTTAGTTTGTCTAGCACTGGTTGAAGAAGATATTCAGCGCTTACAGCTTCCTATGATGGTAGAAAACGCTACTAACCCTTTTAATACTGCTTTTACCGTATCAATTGAAGCGGCTAAAGGGGTTACCACCGGGATATCCGCCGCTGACAGAGCCCATACTATTAAAGTTGCCATTAATCCTCAAAGTGGCCCCAAGGATATTGTGACACCAGGACACATCTTTCCTTTACAAGCTCGCCGCGGAGGTATCCTAGAACGGATGGGACAAACTGAGGGGAGTACTGACTTAATGCGACTAGCTGGCTTAAAGCCAGCGGCTGTTATTTGTGAAATAATGAACCCTGATGGGAGTATGGCTAGATTTCCCGAACTCGAAAAATTTGCTAAGCAGCATCAACTCAGTTTATTGTCTATCCGCGATCTCATCCAATATCGTTTACAAACTGAATCCCTCGTCAAAGAAATCGCGGCTATCCATTTACCAACAGAGGAGTATGGCGATCTGGCCATAAAGCTCTTTGAGAGCCGTTTAGATAAGCATCACCATTTAGCGCTTATTAAAGAAAAGCCCGCTAAAGACAATCAAGCTATCTTGGTGCGTGTCCATTCGGAATGCTTTACAGGGGATCTCTTTGGTTCTGCGCGTTGCGATTGCGGTTGGCAACTGCACGAATCGCTCGCTCAAATTAGCCGACACGGCGGGGTGTTGCTTTATCTACGCCAAGAAGGCCGAGGAATTGGTTTGCTGAATAAACTTAAAGCTTATGCACTACAAGATCAAGGTTTAGACACCGTAGAAGCTAATCAAAAATTAGGTTTTGGTAGCGATGATCGTAATTATTGGATAGCGGCGCAAATGTTGCGAAACCTGAAACTATTGAAAATAAAATTACTGACTAACAATCCACAAAAAATAATCGATTTAGAGCAGTATGGAATCGAGGTAGTAGAACGTATTCCCTTAATCGCAACACCTAATGCAACGAATCGTGCCTACTTGAAAACCAAACAAACCAAGCTAGGACATCTTCTCAACCTATAATAAAGAAAGGATAGTTATGCAAAAAGTAAAAGAAATTATCGCTAAGCCCTTTTCGTTCAACCAGCAAACCGATGAATTCAATATTGCAATTGTAGTCAGCCGTTTTAATCAAGTTATTACCGAAGCATTACTCAATAGCGCACTGCAACGACTTAAAGAATTAAATTTTCCTGAAGAGCGTATCTCTATCCTACGCGTTCCCGGGGCAATAGAAATTGGCCTCGCTGCCCAACAAATAGCTATTTCTGATGAGAACTGTTTGGCTATTATCTGTCTAGGGGCAGTTATTCGTGGCGAAACGACGCATTATGATTATGTTTGCCAACAAGTCAGTTACGCTTGCCAAAAAGTAGCCTTAGAAGAATCCATTCCTGTCATATTTGGGGTCTTAACGACTGATAATGAAGAACAAGCCAAGGCACGTATTTATAAAGGGCGCGATGCTGTCAATGCGGCGATGGAAATGATATCCGTATTAGATCAGCTTGAAATAGAAGACTGAGAAAACAACTTAATAGACTACTCCAACTTAAGCAGCGCTATTCTCTAAATAATAGCGGCTACTCCGCTTAATTAGATGAAATATATTTTTCGCGCCGAATAACCTCTGAAGGGAAAGCATAGCTATTTACTAAAAGCGAGAAAACCTCATCCACCATATTCGGGTTACCGCACAAATAAACAACATCTTGCTTAGCATTAGGAAAAATCTCGCTAAAGGCATTCAAAACATAGCCTGAATATTCATAACTCAAAGAATTTTCTAGTTTAAAACGGCTGTAATAAGCACGAAATTCAAACCAAGAATTTTTTTCGGCAAATGCAAGAAATTCATCCCGATATAGTAAGTCTTCAGGCCTACGCACGCCAAATAACAATATTACTTTAAAACAAGGCCGTTGCTTAAACCGAGACGCTAACTCAGCCAACATAGTTCGATAGGGTGTAACACCTGTGCCCGTCGCAACCAGTATATAGCGCTCAGGAAGCTCCTCTCTTAAAATCAAACGCCCAAAAGGACCTGTTGCGGTTACTGTATCACCCGCTTGCAGTCTAAATAATAGCTCACTCGCCACCCCTTCAGGGACATAAGAAGCGGCAAATTCTATCTTGTTAGTCGCCTTATGAGTTTTGTTAGCAATACTATAGCTACGGCGTAAAATCTTTTCTGAAGTCGGAATATGCAGTGTAATAAATTGACCTGGAATAAAATCAAAACTTCCACCCTCCTCATAACGAAAAGTGAAATGCTTCACGTTAGGAGCAATCTGCTCACTCGCTTCGAGGATTAAATGAAATTCTTTTCGTGACATAAGCAACGTAGTCTAATCAGCTAAGTAGGTTTCGTCAAAACATTTATCGATTTTTAACATACACAAAAGCATGAAGCGCTCTCAAGAAAAAAGGCAAACTAAGCGCTACGGGAATATCGCCTTGGCTGAAAGTCGGCAGGAGCTTCATTGCTTTTAGCGAACAATTCAACTTCTTTCGTCACTTTTTCAGGAAGCGCCATGTCGTCTAACCATACTCTAGGCGGCTTCACAGTGTAGTTGCGCGTAAAAAATTGTTTAAAAAACAGCTCTAATAGTAAGTGAACTATCACCGAAGGATGTAGATCATCCCAAAATATGACTTGCTCATTTGGCAAATGTTTCTTTATTGTCCATAGTACCGAAGTATAAACATCAGCCAGCTGAATATTATTACCCCATTTTTTTTCATAAGCATTTACGGCATATTGAACCATATGTGTAGTCCACGCATCATGTTCTTGTTCACGCGTAGCTAATTGGCTTAAACAATTTTCAAAAGGATGCTGATTAAATTTTTCATCTAATTGATCTTTTTCTGTTTGAGATAAGAGAAATGTAACTGCTATGGGAAGTCGCATTGAACCAGAACCATGTTCAAGTAACATTCCATCTTTAACAAAATAACAAAGAAACTCATGGTTTTGATCAGCTTCTTTATTAATTTTTTGCAGTACAATAGCATTTCCAGAAGTTATTTTTTGAGTAATACATTCTTTACCTTGAAGCGCCGATAAATAGTAAACAGCACAACCACTCGTAAACCCATATTTTTCCGGATTTTTATCAATTTCCTCAAAAACTGCAGCCGCATCAAACACTTCTACGTTTGCATTCGATGCGGCTAAGTTTCTTAATCCTTCATTAAAAAAGCGGCATGCTTCTTGTGCTTCTCTCTTTGCCTTGTTTGATTTTTTAGAAAATCTAGGCGTTTTACTAAAATCGGGAAGCGTAAAAAGTAAAATATTTTTAGCGCAATTTTGATCGACAACTATTGATTCAGAAGCCGTTAAGATTTGTATCGTTTTAGCAATTCCCTCAATAGCTCTTTTAGCGCCGCCTTTATCACAATAGCCCACGGTGACTAGATCATTAGCTCCCGCAAAAATAATACAAAGATCATCTGGCTCAAGTTTATTATTTTTTTCTTCTTTTATTTTTCTTGCTTGACTTTGTATATTAGCCAACATAAAGCTCAGAAAAAAACCTTTTATATATTTAAAGAAATTTAAAAATCCTCGATAATTATATGCGGTTGATCCTCCTTGCGCCATATTTTCAATCCACTTCTTCCCTCCGTGCACTGGGGGTAAAAAAGAATTATCTAACGGGTTAGTCGATTTTCTGATAAACGTTAGCTCGGCGCTAAACATATCCGTCCAAACAAAACCATTAGTAAATCGCTTGTGTGGTGATTTATGTAAAAATAAGCTTATGGGAATGCAATCTAGAATTTTTTTTGCATACATTCCATTTTTTCCACCTTGATCACTTAAACTATCTCCAAAAATCTTTATTCCAGTAACAAACCGCTTTTTGGAAGAGGGTAAATCCAAATATTTAGAAGGAGAGGCTATTTGACAATGCTTGAACAATTTATACATAAATATATTATCAATTTTTATTATTGTTTTTAAGGGTAGATTATATAAAGATTAAAAAATTATTCAATCCATTAAAAAATTTAATGCCTTAGTTTATCGGTAAAGTAATTTTTAGCGCAAATCACATCTTTAGCGATTTGCTGTTTGAGCCGCTCCATGGAAGCAAATTTTTTTTCATCCCGTATTTTTTTTAAAAATTCTATTTCAATGAATCGCCCATAGATAGCTTGGTCAAAATTAAATAAATGTACTTCTAATAAATTTTTTAAACCCTGAATAGTTGGCCTATTACCACAGTTAGCAACCCCAGCTAATGGAATTGATCCCAAACCATAAACACGCACGATAAAGACACCTTGTAGGGGCATAACACGGCGATGCAATGCTATATTCGCGGTAGGAAAGCCTAATAAACGACCACGCTGATCACCCTGAATAACACGGCCACTAAGCGTAAAAGGGCGCGCAAGTAATTGCGCTGTCAATGCAAAATCACCTTGCTCTACAGCGCTTCGTACCCAAGAGCTGCCTATACGTTTATTTTCAAGTAATACGCTAGGATTCGCATGTACAGTAAAATTATAATGTTTACCTAAAGCTTGTAAAAGATGAAAATCGCCTTGGCGCCCCTTGCCAAAACGAAAATCGTCACCCACTATTAATGATTGTATCCCTAATCGATTCACTAAAATTCTTTTCACAAAATCTTCCGCAGAACATTCGGCTAGACCTTTATTAAAACGTATACAAAGTATTCTATCTATCGACAAATACTGTAAAAATTTTATTTTTTCACGTAAACGCATCAAACGAGCAGAGGCTTGCCACCCTAAAAAGTATTCTTGGGGATGGGGCTCGAAAATAATTACGCAGGTCGGTAAATTGAGATGTTTAGCTCGGCTGATCAAGGCCTGAATAACAAATTGATGTCCCTTATGTAAGCCATCAAAATTACCAATAGTCGCTACGCAGCCATGATGTCTGAGTTTGATATTATGCAGTCCGGCAATTAATTCTGTCATGATTTCGCTTTTAAATCATGATACCGCAAACCACTTATCCATAGACAGAGCGTATAAATAATGATTGCGCTCGCACCAATAAGAAAAATATGCAGGAAACGCTGCTGCCAACCCCAGTTTAACCAGATAGGCATAGCGGCAGCGGAATAATAAAAAAATAAGACCAGTGCGCTATTGGCAAATAACAAACGTAATGCAAAAAGCATCCAGCCTGTTTGCCATTGAAAAACACCGCGCGTTTGTAAGGCCCACAGCAGCAAACCTACATTTAACCAAGCAGATAGAGAGCTTGCCAGCGCTAACCCTGCATGCTGCAACGGAATAATTAACAGCGCATTAAAAATTAGATTAGCCGCTAGTGCAGTAATTCCAATACGCACAGGGGTACGAATATTTTGTTGGGCATAAAATGCCGCCGCCAATATTTTAATCAGCATAAAAGCGAGTAATCCAATGGAATACGCTATGACGCTACGCTGGGTCATAAGCACATCATGGCGAGTAAATTTTCCATAAAAAAAGAGTGTCGTAATAAGCGGGCCCGATAAAACCAGCATTGTTAAAGAAGCAGGAATACCGATCAATAGATTACAACGTAATCCCCAATTTAACGTACTTGCAAATAATTCAGGTGATTTTGCAGCATGTTGCCGCGAAAGATGTGGCAATATGACAGTAACTAACGCCACACCAAAAACTCCCAAAGGAAAATAAGCCAACCTATCTGAGTAATAAAGCCAAGTAACACTTCCAGTGACTAAAAAAGATGCAAAAATGGTATTTAGCAGTAAACCGATTTGGCCTATAGAAGAACCAAATAAAGCAGGTAACATAAGTTTTAGAACCTTTTGCACCCCTGGGTCGCGCCAATTAAAACGCGGCCTTTGTAATAAGTTTAAACGGCGCAAAAAAGGTAATTGAAATCCTAACTGTAAAAATCCAGCTAGCAATACCCCCCACGCTTGGGCTTCCACAGGTACTTCAAAATAGCGCGTCACTCCAAATGCAGTTATAATTAGGGAGATATTTAATAAGGCCGGGGTAAAAGCAGGGACCCAAAATTGCCCATAACAATTTAGAGTCGCGCCAACAAAAGCTGTTAACGAAATAAGCATCAAATAAGGGAAAGTTATCCTTAGCATCTCAATGGCTAATTGAAAACGATAAGGATCCAAACCTGGCGCAAATAATGTCACTAAACCTTTGCTTCCTAACACACCGACCAGACTAATTCCTAGTAAAATAAAACCAAGTGTACCTGCAATATAGGCAACAAATTTTTGCACTTCTTCTTGTGAACGCGTTTGTTTATATTCAGACAAAGTTGGAATAAAAGCAGCCGAAAACGAACCTTCTGCAAATAATCCGCGCATAAAATTAGGAATTTTAAAAGCAATATAAAACGCATCGACTGCGGCAGTTGCACCAAAGATTCTGGCCGCGATGATATCGCGAACAAAACCTAAAATCCGCGAAATTAAGGTCATCGATGCAACCACTGAAGTTGACTTAAATAATGCTTTACTCATGGGTTCTATTTTCTAGCCATATTTCTACAATTAACTGAGCGGCGACACTGTCAATGGATTTTTTCTTCAATGCTTTATAACCTCCCACCGCAAAGAGTCGTGCACGCGCTTCAACCGTAGTAAGTCGTTCATCAACGGCAAAGCTTGGCAAATGAAAGTGTAGTTTTAAATTCGCTAAAAAAGCACGTGCTAAATGAGTTATAGCTTGCTCTGACCCATCCATATTGAGTGGGATCCCCACTACCAACGCATCCGGGGACCAAATTTTTAATAATGCCTCAATTTCTTTCCAAGGTGGCTCGCCTTTTTTTACCGTTAAACTCGTCAATGGTTGTGCTATTGCGGGTGAAGTTTGGCCAAGCGCAACGCCAATATATTTAGAACCAAAATCAAATCCTAATACGGTTTTAATCTCAGGCATGGCCACCCATATAAGCAAGTTTAGCCACATCGACGCCTAAATTATTCATAGCCTTTAGCCAGCGTTGCTCAAATGGCACATCAAATAGTATATTCGCGCTCGCAGGCACCATTAACCAAAAGTTATTAATAATTTCATGCTCTATCTGACCTGCTACCCAGTTGGCATACCCTAATGAAAAAATAAATTTATCGGGCCCTTGCTGTTTAGCAATGGCTAGTAAAATATCTTTAGAGGTGGTCACAGAAATTTCGCTATTCATTTTAAGGCTAGACTGCCACTCCCCTACGGGTGCATGTATCACAAAACCACGTTCCGGGTGGACAGGCCCTCCACACAATATCGGGAATTCAGTGGTTGTAGTTGATTCTGTCATATTATCAACCACAATGTTTTGTAATATTTCTGAGAGATTAACTCGTAATGACTGTAAGGGTTGATTAATAATAATCCCAACAGCGCCTTTTTCACTATGTTCACAGATATAAACCACTGAACGATTGAAATAAGCGTCTGTTAAAATAGGCATCGCCACTAAAAAATAATTTGTAAAAAATTGTGTTGTTTCTATCATTATAAGCTTCTCGAAAACTTTCTCGGCTGAAATCTACTCGTCAATCATAACATCTGATTTCTTATCCAACCTAGCATTTAAATTGAAGAAACTTCGCTCTTATATAAGCTTAGTGTCTTGATGTAGCCTCAGATAAACGCTTGACCCTCTTTTGAAGACACTAGGCACTATTTTTACCATTTTGTCATCAAATCCTGGTACGATACTAAGGATTAAAGATTTAGGCAAAAATCGATATAAGCAGAAAACGATATGAATACTCATCTACGCATTGGGCAAGGTTATGATGTACATGCCTTCGAAACGGGAAAGCAAATAACCTTAGGGGGCGTCGTTATTCCTTGTCAAATGGGGATAAAGGCGCATTCAGATGGTGATGTCGTCATTCATGCCTTGGTAGACGCCTTATTAGGGGCGTGCGCCTTAGGTGATATAGGTCAGCACTTTCCTGATACGGATATCCGTTGGCATAAAAAACCAAGCCGATTTTTTCTGCAAGCAACCGTTCAAATGCTATACGAAAAAAAATGCTCTATCAATAATGTAGATATTACCATCATTGCGGAGGCGCCTAAACTCAAGGACCATCAAAACACTATGCGGGCTAACTTAGCCGAGGATATGAAGATTGATATTACGCAGGTCAGCGTGAAAGCAACCAGCAATGAAAAACTAGGCTTTATTGGGCGCAGAGAAGGGATCGCAGTGACGGCGATCGCCCTTATCCAAACACAATAGTAATTAATTTAATGGTACCGAGAGTGGGACTCGAACCCACACGATGTCACCATCACCGGATTTTGAGTCCGGCGCGTCTACCAATTCCGCCATCCCGGCAACGGGCGCTCAGTATAACAAAGTATTTTATAGGATCAATGCATCGCTCTAAAATTGGTAATCCTTAAGATCCAAATCTAGCTTTCGAGATGTTTTGATAATATAAATTATGGCATTATAATCTTTAAAGATGCCTAATTTATAGATAACTCCGTTTAAATAGCATTTTGGCGAGTTTTCATGCGACTGTTCTGTAAAAATTCGTCACCCTAGTGCCTAAGCCAGTAGCACGGGTGGACTTGCAATCAAAATCCCAATCCCTTATTGTTTTCCTCTCGACTTACGTGGCGCGTAAAATAACACCAACTATTATAACGTTAACTTGATCTTTTACGGAAAGCTATCAACAATAAGGTCATGACAAACATGATCTAAGAGGTAAATAATGTACAATAATGAAGCGATAATGGCACGGGATATACCCGATTCCTTAACTAACAAAAAGCAATTACTTCTCGCTTCGATTATTTGCATCCTTGCTGCCATGTTCTACATGTATGAGTATACGTTGCAAGTTTCCCCCGCTGTTATGACCAATGAACTGATGCGTGACTTAGGCCTTAATGCGGCCAGTCTAGGGACAATGACTGCTTTTTACTATTACTCCTATACACCGATGCAATTGCCGGCAGGTTTACTCTTTGATCGCTTTGGGCCTCGTCGTCTAATCACCTTAGCTGTTTTAATTTGTGCTATCGGAGCACTTTTATTTGGAACTACTCCCAATACTGCCATGGCCTCGATAGGTCGACTTTTAATGGGAATTGGCTCTTCTTTTTCGTTTATCGGTGCGTTGCTTCTTGTTTCCCGTTGGTTTCCTCCACACTATTTTGCATTACTGACGGGCCTTGTTCAATTAATGAGCTCAGTGGGTGCTATTGCAGGCCAAGTTCCTTTAGTTACAGCGATTAATCACTGGGGCTGGCGTATCACTATCATCGCTTTATCAGTTATAGGCGGCTTTCTCGCATTGCTCGTTTGGTCCATTGTGCGAGATAGTCCGGAAACAGTTACGCAAGGTCATAAATTTCAATCTCCCCCTAAAAAAAGTGAATTAAAACGATTACAACAAGTCTGTAAAAATCGACAAACATGGCTAATTGCGCTTTACTCTTTTGCCATATGGGCCCCTATTACTGCATTTGCTGCTTTATGGGGCATCCCTTTTCTTGTTGCAAGTTATGGTCTTACAACAGAAGCCGCCTCTGTGGCAAGCGCTATGATTTGGTTGGGAATAGGTTTAGGCAGCCCTTTAATGGGCTGGTACTCCGACAAAATCGGCTCTCGCTCTAAACCACTGAGCTTATCGGCTTTACTAGGGATTCTTAGTCTTACGATTATTATATATGCTCCCCCTTTATCACTACCCTGGCTATATTTTGCTTTATTCACTTTTGGTTTAGCCGCCTCAGGTCAGTCTTTAGCCTTTGGCGTTGTCAAAGACAATAATACTTCTTGCGTAGTAGGTACCGCTATCGGTTTTAATAATATGGCGGTTGTCGCAGGAGGGGCTCTATTTCAACCACTAATCGGGGTTTTACTCTATGTCAATTGGAGCGGGGTAACACATAATGGCGCACCTTTTTATGGTATAATGGATTATCAAAAAGCATTTTTTGTTTTACCTTTATGTTATGTCTTGGCGCTGTTAGTAAGCCAATTCTTGCTTCGAGAAACCTATTGTAAACCGCAATACTTCGATGAATCAATCAGTGCAACCTAAGTTCTTCCTGCGTATTTCGATACTATTCACACACTATGTCTCATAATAAAAATAAAACTTCATCCTTGTCTTGCCTCGTCAAGCAAAAGCCTAGCTTACTTGCCACTATCATTTGTATCCTTGCTTCTTGTTTTTATATGTATGAATTCATTTTGCAAGTTTCACCTGCTGTGATGACCAATCAATTAATTAATGATCTAGGGCTCAATGCCATCACCTTAGGGACTGTTGCCGCTTTTTATTACTACTCCTATACGCCGATGCAGCTTCCCGCCGGTTTCTTATTTGATCGCTTTGGCCCTCGACGTTTGTTAACTGGCGCTATTCTCACTTGCGCGATGGGTGCTTTTTTGTTTGGCTCAACAAGCAGTATCGCTGTTGCTTCAGCGGGTCGATTTATGATGGGGATGGGTTCAGCTTTTTCATTCATAGGGACTCTCGTTTTAATTTCACGCTGGTTTCCTTCTGGTTATTTTGCCTTCCTAACTGGTTTAGTTGAATTAATGAGTAGTGTAGGCGCTATCGTAGGTGAAGCCCCTTTAACTATTGCGGTGGGACACTGGGGCTGGAGACAAACTATAATTATTTTAGGTATTGCGGGTGTTATCTTAGCACTGCTCGTTTGGCTTATCGTACGAGACAGTCCAGAAGCGGTTTCAAAAGGCCATAAATTTCAAGCTACCTCTAAAAAAACTATCCTGCAAAGTTTTCATCAAGTTGCCGCTAATAGTCAAACTTGGTTTATCGCGCTTTATTCTTTTATGGTATGGGCTCCTATCACCGCCTTTGCAGCTTTGTGGGGCGTCCCTTTTCTTGTTGTAGCGTATGGTATTAGCACTAAGGCCGCTTCAACAGCTTGCACCATGATTTGGCTTGCAATAGGCATTGGTTGCCCCTTATTAGGGTGGTGGTCCGATAAAGTAAACCTGCGTAGGATGCCCTTAAAGTTCGCGGCGAGTCTAGGGATGTTTGGGTTAATTCCTGTTATTTATATGCCACACCTCCCTTTGGTTTGGCTCTATATTTGTCTCTTTTTATTTGGTCTTGCCGCTTCAGGGCAATCGCTCGCATTTGGTGTTGTAAAAGATAACAATCACTCTAGCGTTGCCGGTACCGCCATTGGTATTAATAACATGGCCACGGTTGCAGGTGGAGCCTTATTTCAACCAATTATTGGGATACTTCTACACCTTAATTGGAATGGGGTATATTATGATGGTGCTCCATTTTATAGTGTTGAAAATTATCGTAAAGCCTTTATAGTATTACCTTTTTGCTATCTTATCGCCTTTTTAATCGGTAAGTTCCTGATACGCGAAACCCACTGCCAACAACAACCCGATGTCGCGAAGTAAAAGCAGTCAGCGCTGGCTTAAACAACATTTTAATGATCCTTATGTAAAGCGAGCCCAAAAAGAGGGTCTGCGTTCACGTTCAGCCTACAAATTATTAGAGATTCAAGAGAAGAGCAAACTTATTAGACCTGGAATGACTATAGTTGATCTGGGCGCTGCGCCAGGAGGCTGGTCTCAGTTAGTTGCTAACCTAGTAGGCCCTAAAGGAAAGGTATATGCGCTGGATATTTTACCGATGGAGCCTCTACCCCATGTAGAGTTTCTGCAAGGTGATTTCAGAGAAGAATCTGTTATGCAACAATTCTTACACCGTGTACAATCAAGCCCTATTGATATTGTCATTTCGGATATGGCGCCTAACTTCAGTGGAGTGCGTAGCGTTGACCAACCTAGCGCCATGTACTTAGCTGAATTAGCCTTAGATTTTACTCAACAAGTTCTAAGGTCAAAAGGATGTTTTATTATAAAAACCTTTCAAGGGGAAGGGTTCGAGGCTTTTTTAAAAGAGTTAAGGCGATTATTTACTAAAGTTACCATTAGAAAGCCCTCTGCTTCTCGAGGAACTTCAGCCGAGGTTTATCTGGTCGCGGTAGCTTATAATCCAACAAAATAGGCTTTTGAGCGCATTTTTTAGTCGTTCTCTTTTAGGCTGAAGTGCTAAAAAAGCGCTAAAAATAATCGAAAGCTATGAAATTTAGTATATAATAGCCCTCTTTGTTAAGAATTATGAGGTAGTCTAGCTTGAACGACATGCTGAAAAATTTATTTTTATGGTTAATTATTGCTGTCATCCTTATCTCGGTATTTAATAACCTGGAACCTCGCAATAATGGTGGCGAACGCTTAACCTATTCTGAATTTTTGCATAATGTTCAGCAAGGGAACGTGCAATCTGTAACTATTCAAAGTAATCAGGTCATAAAAGGCCAGCTACAAAGCGACAAACCATTTACTAGCTATATGCCTATTCCTGATCAATATTTACTCCCTGAATTGATGAAAAAAGGCGTCAACGTAAAAGGAGAGCCGCCGCAACAAGAAAGCTTCTTGATGCGTATATTTATTAATTGGTTCCCGATGCTGCTCCTTATTGGCGTATGGATATTTTTTATGCGTCAAATGGGTGGTGCTGGAGGAAAAGGTGCTCTCTCATTTGGTCGAAGCCGCGCTCGCTTATTAGGTGAAGATCAAGTCAAGGTCACTTTTGCCGATGTGGCTGGCGCAGAAGAAGCAAAGGAAGAAGTCAGTGAATTAGTTGAGTTTTTAAAGGATCCGGCTAAGTTTCAGAAATTAGGCGGGAAGATTCCTCGGGGTGTGCTGTTAATGGGTCCCCCAGGAACAGGTAAAACGCTTTTGGCGCGCGCCGTTGCCGGTGAAGCAAAGGTGCCTTTTTTTACTATCTCAGGCTCTGATTTTGTCGAAATGTTTGTAGGGGTTGGAGCATCACGTGTCAGAGATATGTTTGAACAAGCGAAGAAGCAAGCGCCTTGCATTATTTTTATTGATGAAATCGATGCGGTCGGCCGTCACCGTGGTGCCGGTTTGGGCGGTGGTCATGACGAACGTGAGCAGACATTAAATCAATTACTGGTTGAAATGGATGGCTTTGAAGGAAACGAAGGCGTTATTGTCATGGCAGCGACCAATCGCCCAGATGTGTTAGATCCTGCGTTGTTACGTCCCGGCCGTTTTGATCGACAAGTCATTGTCGG
>CAZSWN010000008.1:36135-42114 GCA_964611135.1 uncultured Coxiellaceae bacterium
CAAATTCTTAAAGTACATCTTAGAAAATTCCCTTATGGTAAAGATGTAAAACCCGCTATCATCGCGCGAGGAACTCCTTGTTTCTCGGGTGCAGATTTAGCTAATCTCGTCAATGAAGCCGCTTTATTTGCGGCACGTGAAAATAAATCCTCAGTCGATATGGTTGACTTAGAAAAAGCTAAAGATAAAGTCATGATGGGTAGCGAGCGACGCTCTATGGTCATGAATGAAAAAGAGAAAAAACTAACGGCTTATCATGAAGCAGGGCATGCCATTGTAGGACGCTTAGTCGCAGAACATGATCCTGTTTATAAAGTAACCATTATTCCGCGTGGCAAAGCACTAGGGGTCACGATGTTCCTCCCGGAAGAAGATCGTTACAGCTATACCAAACAACGTCTAGAAAGCCAAATTGCGAGTTTATTCGGTGGACGAATTGCTGAAAATCTGATTTTTGGCCCTGAACAAGTTACCACGGGCGCTTCGAACGATATTCAGCGTGCAACTGAAATAGCCAGAAACATGATCACTAAATGGGGCTTATCAGAACGCCTTGGGCCACTGACGTACAGTCAAGAAAATGAAGAGGTATTTTTAGGGCATCAAATTGCGAAGAACAATAAGTTTTCTGATGATACAGCGCATCTGATTGATGAGGAAAGCCGTGCTATCATCGATCGAAATTATAAGCTCGCTGAGACGCTTTTACAGGATAATATCGAAAAATTACATCTCATGGCGGAAGCGCTTATAAAATATGAAACGATTGATTCTAGCCAAATCAATGACATTATGGAGGGAAGACCTCCCCGAGAGCCTAAAGGCTGGAGCAATAGTGGTCATAAAAAAGGCCCTCAAACTACGCCTGAGGGAGATACCTCTGCATCGACGACAGGCCCAACAATCACTGGAACCGATCCAGCAGCAGATAGTCTGTAGCGGTTCAAGAATTAAACCCTTGGATTCCTGATGACAAAAACCCGTAAATACTTTGGGACAGATGGTATTCGCGGCAAAGTGGGCGAAGATCCTATTACGCCTGAATTCGTCTTAAAACTAGGATGGGCTGTGGGTAGGGTTTTAGCGAATGGGCATCATAAGGTCTTAATTGGTAAGGATACTCGCATTTCCGGCTATATGCTTGAATCGGCTTTGGAGGCTGGTTTATCCGCAGCAGGAGTAGATGTATACCTTTTAGGGCCTATCCCAACACCCGCCATTGCTTTTTTAACCGCCGATTTAAGCGCACAAGCAGGTATCGTGATAAGTGCATCACATAATCCCTACTATGATAATGGCATTAAATTTTTTTCTCATAAAGGAACTAAATTAGCGGACGATATTGAACTCAAAATAGAAGCGCAATTTAGTCAAGCTATGCATACGGTAGATTCTGCTAAATTAGGGAAAGCGATTCGCGTAGAGGATGCAAAAGCTCGTTATGTTAATTTTTGTAAATCAACTATTCCTAAATCTTTTCATTTGCGCGGTCTAAAAATTGTTCTCGACTGCGCTAATGGTGCTACCTATCATATTGCCCCTCCTCTATTTTGCGATTTAGGCGCCGATCTAACTGTTTTAGGTGTAAACCCAAATGGTTTAAATATTAATAAGCACTGTGGTTCTACTCATTTAGCTGTTTTACAAAAAACGGTTTTATCAGAAAAAGCTGATTTAGGGATTGCGTTCGATGGCGATGGCGATCGAGTCTTGATGGTAGATAATTTAGGAGAAATTGTTGATGGCGACGAATTACTCTTTTTATTAGCGCAGCATGGTATTAAAACAGGGAATATCCAAGGTGGGGTTGTAGGAACGGCCATGAGTAATTTAGGCTTAGAGTTAGCTTTAAAAAAACTAGGGCTTGCATTCATTCGTACATCAGTCGGTGATCGATACGTCAATGAAGCATTACAAACTAAAGGTTGGCAATTAGGTGGAGAAGCCTCAGGGCATATTATTTCGCGTCGTGTTAGTAAGACGGGCGATGGAATTATCATTGCCTTGCAGGTCCTCGAAGCGATTCAATCATCCGGATTATCGCTGCATAATGCCAAAAAAGCGATGAAAAAATTTCCTCAAATATTGATCAATATCCCCGCTGAAAACCCTTCAGCTATTGTAGAAACTCCTTCCATAAAAAAAGCGGTAGGCCTTGCAGAAAAAATTTTAACAAATCGAGGACGTATATTATTGCGTCCATCCGGAACAGAACCGGTTGTTCGTGTCATGGTAGAAAGCGATAATTTATCTGAAGTAAAAAATATTGCTCATCAATTAGCCGAAACAGTTAAGTTAGCCATGCGTTAAACTAACGCTCGTTTTACTCGACCGTAACCGACTTCGCTAAATTACGCGGTTGATCCACATCTGTTCCTCTTAAAACAGCCACGTGATAGGCTAAAAGCTGTAGCGGGAGGACAAAAATTAGCGGGCTAATCATCTCCCCAGTCTTTGGTAGTAAGATACTCTTAATGCTGTCATCGGCGTCGGCGGCATCTAGCTCATCTTGTACCAATAAAATCAGTTGGCCACTACGTGCTCGTATTTCCTGGATATTAGATTTAAGTTTATCTATCAACGAATTAGATGGCGCTAGTACGACTACAGGCATACTACTATCTACTAAAGCAAGAGGACCATGCTTCAATTCCCCTGCCGGATAGGCTTCTGCATGAACATAAGAAATTTCTTTAAGTTTAAGCGCCGCTTCTAAAGCAACAGGATAATGAATCCCTCTTGCAATAAATAATGCATGTTCTTTATTCATGAACATTTTAGCGAGTTTCTTAATATCCGGATCTAATTTTAAAGTCTGCTCTAAAAGTTTTGGTAAGCTTTTTAATTCAGCAATACAGGCCGCTTCCTGGTTTGCATTCCAACCATGGGATACACCTAAAAAAGCCGTTAATAATAATAAAACCGTTAATTGCGTTGTAAAGGTTTTAGTGGAGGCCACGCCAATCTCAGGACCCGCTCGTGTTAACAAAACAAAATCAGATTCGCGCACCATAGTACTTCCAGAAACGTTACAAATACTTAATGTAACTGCGTAGTCTTCCGTTTTTGCCTGACGTAATGCTTCTAAAGTATCGGCTGTTTCACCCGATTGAGATAAGGCAATAAACAGCGTATTTGGCTTAATAATATGGGACTGATAACGAAACTCGCTTGCAATATCTACCCGACAAGGAATACCTACCCAACATTCTAACCATTGAGCCGCAATTAAACCGGCATGGTAGCTGCTACCACAAGCTACCACCTGTACCTGTTGAATTTTAGCCAATCGCTGGGCGGATTGAGGACCACATAGTTCATCCCAGACCTGAGAATACTTAATAAGCCGCCCCTCTAAAGCCGCACTAACCGCATCAGGTTGTTCGAAGATCTCCTTCTCCATAAAGTGACGATACTTTCCTTTGTTCACCACCTCTTTAGGAAGATCAAGTAACTGCTTAGGACGATGTACAATATCGCCTTTGCTATCATAAATTATTACTTTTTCAGCGCTAATTTCAGCAATATCACCTTCTTGTAAATAGATAAATTGTTGTGTAACCGGAAGCAAAGCAAGGTGATCAGAGGCAATGAAATTTTCACCAAATCCTAAACCTAGCATTAAAGGACTGCCCTTACGCACCGCAATTAAAGACCCAGGTTCATCCTGATAGAGAAAAACAATCGCGAAAGCACCTTCTAATTGCGCGATTGTTTTTTGCACAGCCGATAAAAAAACTTTGTTTTTTTTCAACGCTTGATGTAATAAATGCGCAATAATTTCGGTATCTGTTTCAGATTCAAATGAATAACCTACCTTTATTAGCTCTTGGCGCAAAGGCAAATAATTTTCAATAATCCCATTATGAACTAATGCGATACGTGTCCCTGACATATGAGGATGTGCGTTAGATGCACTAGGCTTGCCATGGGTAGCCCAACGCGTGTGAGCAATACCAATTTGCCCCGATAAAGCTTCTGATTTTATTACTTTTTCTAAGCTCGCTACTTTGCCTACTGTACGACAACGTTGTAAATGCCGATGTACATCGAGCACAGCGATACCTGCTGAATCATAGCCACGATATTCAAGGCATTTTAATCCTTCAATAAGAACAGGAACTACGTTACGTTGCGCTATACCCGCTACAATTCCACACATAGCTATACCTTAAAAAATAACTCAAACCTACTTTTTTTAATTCAAAAGGGGAAAATTTAAACACAGCCAAGCCCCCCCTCTCCAACATAAGGGGTATTATGAGTTAATTAATAGTTTCAATCCACTTCTTTATCTTAAAAAAGGACGCTTATGCATGAAGATAAGCAGCTTACTAAAACAAATAAATAGCGGCTTTACTCGCTGTTTTTTACCTTTTAATTGCATTTTATGCAGCGAAAAAACGGGACGAAAACTAGATTTGTGCATTGATTGCGAAGAACATTTACCTTGGCTAAAAAATGTCTGTCTTTACTGTGCAGCACCTTTGCCTTTTGAAACAGAATCTCGTTGTGGGGCTTGTTTAAAAAACCCCTTTCCCTTTCACAAAATCTGCATAATTTTTTCCTATACTCAAATAATAAAAAAATTAATTATCGCACTTAAATTTCAAAAACGATTAATTTATGCACATATTTTAGGGAGCTTATTAGCAGAACAAATAAGCTTACAATACCAACAAGATAAATTTCCCGATTTAATCATCCCGGTGCCCTTGCATAGAAAAAGACTCTATGAACGCGGTTTTAATCAAGCCATGGAACTAGCACGCCCTATCTCTAAGCGATTAAACGTACCTATTGATTATAAGGGGTGTACACGAGTGCATAACACCATTGCACAAAGCAAATTACCTGCAAACCAACGCGCTATTAATGTAAAAAACGCATTTGCTATACAAGAATATCTGTCATCTAAGCAGCATATAGCGCTACTCGATGATGTAATGACTACAGGCCACACGCTCATCGAGTTAAGTCGCGCTTTATACTATGTAGGTGTAAAAAGAATAGATGTATGGTGCTGCGCCCGAACCTACCCAGACGGAACTTAAGCCCTACTACGCTCTACTTTTAAGTATCTGAAGCATCCAATCTCTTAATACTGCTCTTCACGTTGTTCACGGCCACGATGATAACCGCCGCCAGAACCACCCATACCGCCTCGACCAGCACCGCCGCCTGTTCGACGTCCGCCGCCACCAGCGCCGCCTGTTCTGCGACCACCGCCAGCACCACCGCCTGCACTAGAATCAGGTGGATTAGCTTCAGAGACCGTAATAGTACGTCTCTCATGGATACTGCCATTTAAAGCTTCAATAGCTTCTTTCGCTTCTTCAGGGGTAGACATTTCAACAAAACCAAAGCCCTTGCTACGGCCACTATGGAAGTCCCGAATAACTTTAACAAAGTTTACTGTCCCAAAAGGTGTAAAAAGCTCTCTTAGTCCATCGTCATCGACGCTATAGCTTAAACCACCCACATACAATCTTTTATTCACGCAAAACCTCCAAAAGGCTAAAAAAGGCCACTCCCAAGATATCATTCGCTTACACGTTTTCTAATCCGGCTGTGGCAGAGATAAACTAAACGTCCTCATAGTAACACAGGACTACCCTCTAGGGTATACAGTAGGGTTAGCAAGTTGCTAAAAGTGCTCTATTCCAGAAAACTACGTAACATCCATGCATTCTTCTCATGAACCTCCATGCGTTCTGAAAGCAGGTCTACGCTAACTTGGTCTTCCGCTTCCTCGGTCTCAGGCAGTAATTCACGCGCCAAGCGAACCATAACCTCTTGATCATGCTCTAGCTGGCTAATCATTTCCTTAGCTTTGACAGGATGTATTCCAACCGCTTCTTTAATTTTACTTAATTTTGCAAAATCAGCGTAACTGGCAGGGACAAAAAACCCCAGTGCACGCACACGCTCAGCAATTTTATCACCTGCATTCCATAGATCGATATATTGGGCTTCAAA
>CAZSWN010000009.1:0-10146 GCA_964611135.1 uncultured Coxiellaceae bacterium
CTTTCAAAGAATCGTTCGTGCGAATGATTCATAACACAGAAGATTTTTTAACTCTCTATTTATCACTCGAACCGACTCAGCAAACCATTTTGTATCAGTCACTGCAAGACCGTTGGCAGTCTATTATTCAAACGAATCATGAATTTTATAGGATCTTCAGCCATTTATCGGCTGAAAAAAAAGTAATGCTGTATGAGATTTTTCAAGAACGCTTAACGTGGCTCATAAAAGATAACAATGATTTTTTAACACTTCATTCTGCACTAGAATCAACACAACAAATCGCTTTATGTATCGCTTTAAAAAAACAGTGGCCTTTCCTTATTAAAACACCTTTTGAGCTTTCGAAAGTTTTTCTCCGCTTGTCTTCGGATCAAAAAGCAGTCTTGTATGAGATTTTTCAAGAACGCTTAGTCTCGATGATCCAAAATAAAAGTGACTTTTTCAACATTTATTTCTCCTTAGCATCGACTCAACAAATCGCTTTGTGTAACGCTTTAAAAGAGCATTGGCATTCCATTATCAAAACGGCTTATGATTTTTCGGAAGTACTTTTTTGCTTATCTTTGGCGCAAAGAATCGCGCTGTATGAAGCACTGCAAGGGCAATTAACAAGCCTCGTTAACACCGCTAAAGATTTTGAAGTCATTATCGTTTATCTTAGCGATCCACAACGCATAACCCTCTGTCGCTCTTTAAGCGAACGCTGGTCTACTCTCATTGAGAATACGCATGACTTTTATCTAATACTTAGGTATTTAGCGCCCGAAGAACATATATTGCTCCATAAAGCTTTAAAAGCGCGTTGGCCTACTCTTATTAAAAATGCCCGAGATCTCAGTGAAATACTTTTTAGCCTAAATTCCAAGGAGCAAAGCTCAGTTTATCAAGCTTTGCAAGCACACTGGAGTTTGATCATTAAAACCCCTGAAGATTTTAAGCAGGTCTTTTATTCGCTAGAATTTTACCAGCGTGCGGCTTTATGTGAATCATTTAAGACGCATTGGCCTACTATCATTAAAACGACTGAGCACTTATATTTGTTGAATCATCTCACGCAAACAGAACGCAAACGCGTCTGCGTATCCTTAGCAGAACATTGGTCTTCTCTGATTAAAAATATAAATGACTTTCAATGCGTTGCTTCCTATCTCGATACCGATCAATTTGCAAACCTATGTACTGCCTTAAAAGAACACTGGTCTTGTCTAATTAAAAACAAATCCGACTTAGAGATAATCCTTTGCAGCATTGACACCCTGAAAAAAGAGATTCTACTCCACGCTTTAAAAGAACCTTTTCCAATAACAAAAAACCTTGATAAGCCGAGTCAAGCCGTTCACTTTTCAGTACCCAAACCCAGTACTTCGAAGCTTTTTTCTCGGATTTTTCAACCAGAAAAACAGCATTATTTCGGCCAACGCTTTCACTCGGCGCCGCGCCCTTAATAACTAAACCCATAGCCGGAAAATAATAAGATAGAGAGCCAGCCGATAAGCCGGGTTCTGTCGTGGACAGTCATTCATCTAGGATATACGTCACCATACACCTCAAGCGACCTACCCGAACCTAGCGTGGGCCACGCCTAAAGGTTCCTATTTGGTCTTGCTCCGAGTGGGGTTTGCCCTGCCAGCACTGTTACCAATGATGCGGTGTGCTTTTACCACACCTTTTCACCCTTACCTCGCTTATAATCGCATCTAGGACGAAACTATAATTGATAGGCGGTCTATTTTCTGTGGCACTTTCCGTAGGCTTGCGCCTCCCAGGTATTACCTGGCACTCTGCCCGATGGAGCCCGGACTTTCCTCTGTAATAAACAATAGTGACTACAGCGACTGTCTAGCTAGCTCTCATGGCTTAAGCCTACTATTCTTTCAGCGTACATTGCAATACAATTAAAAAGTTTTTTGGCAATACTGCTTTTACTAATTATTGAAACTAATGAAAAAATTGTACATTGGCTTAATGTCAGGCACCAGCATGGACGCGGTTGATGCCGTATTAGTTGATTTTTCGCCGAATAAGCCACAGCTATTAAATACCTATAAACTCCCTTTAGCGGATACACTGCGCGAGGATTTAGCGAAGCTTTATACAGAGGACGCGATTAAGATAGCCAAATTAGCCGAATTAGATCAAAAAATAGCCTTAGTTTCAGTGGAGGCGGTTAACAAACTATTAGAAAAAAGTGACTTACTCGCAAAAAATATCCTGGCAATTGGCAGTCATGGTCAAACTGTTTTTCATTATCCGCACCTAGCATCTTTTCCGTTCAGCATTCAGATTGGGGACCCTAATATCATTGCCGAAAAAACCGGGATCACCACCATTGCTGATTTTCGCCGTCGGGATATGGCGGCCAGCGGTCAAGGCGCGCCACTAACACCGGCTTTTCATAATGTTCTATTTCGCAGTGAAAAAGAAGATAGCCTTGTTTTAAATTTAGGCGGAATTGCTAATATTACTTATTTGCCGGCCAATTTAAAAGCGCCAATAACCGGCTTTGATACGGGCCCAGCGAATTGTCTACTGGATCAATGGATACATACCCATCAAAAGCAATGGTTTGATAAAGACGGTGCTTGGGCCGCTACCGCCCACTTTGATCCGGCCTTATTACAGCAGTTTTTATCCGATCCCTATTTTCAATTAAAGCCACCTAAGAGTACCGGTCTTGAATATTTCAATTTAAATTGGCTCAACGCACAGCTTAATTCCTTCGATCGACCCATATCGCCCGCTATAGTACAAGCAAGTCTTTGTGAGCTTACAGCCATCACTGTGGAACGCGCCATCCAACAATTTAACAGCCCCCAAGGCGCACTTGTGTTGTGTGGTGGAGGCAGTAAAAATACTTATTTAAAACAACGCTTAGCAGAACGATGTCAAAACCACCGTCTTTTATTAAGTGATGAGCGAGGTGTGCCAAGTGAATACTTAGAAGCCATGGCTTTTGCTTGGATTGCAAAGCAAACCTTAGAAGGAAAAACCAGTAATTTACCCGCCGTAACCGGCGCTAAAAACGCAACGGTATTAGGTGGAATTTACTTAAAAGCTTAAGCGGCAAAGGAAGAACCGCAACCGCAGGTGGTTTTGGCATTGGGGTTGCGAATAATAAATTGTTCACCACTGAGATCCGATTTATAGTCAATTTCAGCACCGACTAAATAAACTAAGCTCAAGGGATCAATCAGCAGTTGAACCGTTCGCTCCGCTGGATCTGCTGAGTCTTGCTTGGGGTTTTTAAGCAGGGTCGTCACCACCGTATCCTCTTCGTTGATCACTTCATCGAAGGTAAAGCCATATTGAAAACCGGAGCAACCACCGCCGGTAATAAAGACACGCAATTTTAGCTGAAGATTTTCTTCTTCTTCGATCAGTTCCAACACTTTTTGGGCGGCGTTTTCCGTCATAATAACGGGCTGGGCCGGGGCAAAGGATATTTCGACGGGCGAAGAATTGGCTGCTGAGACGATTTTTGACATATAGAAGATACACTCTGACAGGATATGACTAAAAATTATACATTATTCTACGCTCTAGGCCTATAGCACGCTGCGATTATAAAAACGAAAAACTAGGGGATACTCCGTAATTGTCGGCGCAAATGCCTAAAATCCTTAGCACTTAGGCTATCGGGCAAAATAAGTAAGGAGATCTTAAGCTTTTTCTTATTTAACGCCGTGAAATTCAATAGCACAAAATATCGTGTGCAAATGCTATCATTGGCCAAACCTAGTACTTTAAGCTCACCTAGATTATTACGTAATTGCCAACGTCCTGCACTTTGTTGCCAAAATTCAACAATAGAATGCGGATTATTTAACAACACTTGTTGGCAAAACAGCGTGATTAAACTCATTAAACAAGCTAAGGTTAAAAGCAATTTAGTCCACCATGGCCAAGGCAAAAAACACAAACAGGCAATCGCACCGCCGTGTATCACTAAAAATAGAACGGCTAAATAATAGGAGGGTTTTAAACGATAACAGTTAACAGCCACAACGAACTCGCTCTATAAGCGCTTGCATCGCTTGATCTTCAACAAATTGCCGCTTCATCAAATAGCGGTAGAGATCTTGATCAGAATAAGTTAATAGCTGTTCAAATAAATTTTTATCAACAGCGCTTAAATTTAAATAATGCCGATCCAAAAAAGCGCCTAAAAGCAGATCCAGTTCAAGCATCCCGCGGCGACATTGCCAACGTAAACGTTTTATTCTTTCTTGTAGAGGCTTCATATCGAACGTGTTATATCAAAAACAAAATTTAGTTCACTAGAATATCACGAATTTGTCGTTGGCTACTATCTCCCATCACCGCATAACCGGCCGCATGCGGGAGTTTGTCTTCATATAATTCTGAAAAATGTGCCAAATAATCCGGATTAAAAAAAATATTTTTAATGCCTAAACTGGATAAAGTCACGTAATTGGCACGTATCCCTAACGCAGTTTTTTTTAAAAAAAGTAAGGCTAACTCTGCATACAGAGGATCTTTTTCTTGAATGGTATTTTTATTAGTTTTTTCGACTAAGGCCAAAATATCCCGTGTTTCTAGCACATCATCACGGTGATCCTCGGCTGATTTGGCCGAATGTACGACTAAAAATCCAGAATTTTCCGCTAAGAAGGTCGGGTACTCTTTATTACTTTTAATACTCAGATCCAGTACCAAGGCACGCGTCAAGGCATGCGATCCCATGAAGAAAACTTCTTCACTGGGAAAAAATCGCGTTAATAAGATATACGCCAAACTGGCTATGGCGATCAATAAAACGGCTATGAGTACTTTTAACCACGTCATACTTGCTACCTTGCTACTGTGAAAAAAGCTTAATGCTTTAAGTTAGCCGGCCTATATCGCTCATCATGTTTGGCCAGTACTTGTGTTGCTTGCATCACTCCGGCTTGATCCAAGCTTCCCTCTATAACTACGGCTTGTCCTTCACGAAATAAATCGGGGAGTACGCCCCGATACTCCACCCGAATATCATTTACCTTATCACTGACCACAAAGGAGACCAACAAATGCTGGCTATTTTGTTTAACGCTCGCTTTCTTGACTTGTCCCCCTAAACGAAACAAACGGCCCACTGTTATTTTTTTAGTAGCAAGCTGGCTAGGGGTATAAAATAAATTTATATTCTGTTTTAAGGCATAAAGCGACAAACCAACCACCAATGCGGTAAGAACCAGCATCCTAATAAGCCAATTAAAACGTTTTTTTTGCAGTGCATTCATCGCATCGGGTGCCGCTTATTCTAAAAAACTGACTTTAAAGCGAAGGCTTCAAATCGAATCCATTGGCTTAGTTATCATTGACTAATTCATTCACCTGCAATGCGGCAAAAACCTCATTAAATTGCTGCGTAACACGCAAGAAAGTGGTACGTTTAGATAATTCTTTTAAACGTTGCGCACCGACGTAGGTACAAGTAGAACGCAAACCGCCTAGAATATCGAGTACGGTATTTTCTACCTTGCCTCGATAAGGGACATTCACTGAACGACCTTCACTGGCGCGATAAGCATTCATCTTGCCATGATGTTTATGCATCGCCTCACTCGAACTCATGCCATAAAAGCGCATAAACCATTTGCCATTTCCCTCTACTTTTTCACCGGAACACTCTTCATGGCCAGCCAACATGCCACCTAGCATAACAAAATCTGCCCCCGCCGCAAATGCTTTGGCGACATCGCCGGGTGATACACAACCGCCATCGGCACACAAATGTCCACCTAAACCATGAACCGCATCAGCACACTCGATAATAGCCGAGAGCTGTGGATAACCGACTCCGGTCTTTAATCGAGTCGTACAAACAGAACCCGGACCGATGCCAACTTTGACAATATCTGCACCGGCTAAAACCAATTCTTCGGCCATCTCAGCGGTCACCACATTGCCCGCTATTAAAGTTTTTTTAGGGTATTTTTTACGTAAAGCGCGAATACTATCGACAAAACGCTGGGTGTAACCATTAGCAACGTCAATACAAATAAACGGTGTTGGTGCCACTTGAATAATCTGCTCCAGCATCTGGCTATCTTCTTGCTTAATACCCGCGGTAGGAAAGCAAAAATCACACGGTTCTTTTTGTGCGCTATAGAATGCTTTCCAATCTTGTAAGCTGGCAAATTTATCAATTGCCGTCAGCAACTTGTGTTTGGCTAAACTTTTTGCCATTGCAAAGGTCCCGGTATGATCCATATTGGATGCAATGATAGGAATACCTTTCCAAGAAAATCGTGAATGTTTGAAAATATATTCACGTGTTAAATCAACATCCGCGCGTGTTTGTAAGGTACTGCGTTTAGGACGAATTAATACGTCTTTAAAGTCTAATCTTATTTCTTGCTCGATGCGCATAGTTGACCTCATTACTCATAAACTTAGCTAGCCGGCTTAAATTCTATGATAGATTGAATATAAACACGCGATCTTCACATAGGATAAGCGGGCGTATGTTATCATACCATTGACCTATATGATGAGAATGTTGCTTAAATTCTATGAAAAAGTCTCTTGTTTTAGTCGATGGCACTTCCTATCTCTATCGCGCTTTTCATGCCCTTCCCCCTTTGAGTAATTCGAGAGGAGAACCGACGGGTGCGATTTATGGGGTAATTAGTATGCTACGCAAATTAATTAAAGATACCCAACCCGAATACATAGCGGTTGTTTTTGATGCCAAAGGAAAAACCTTTCGCGAAGAATTATATAGCGCTTATAAAGCCCATCGCCCTGCGATGCCCGATGAATTACAGCAACAAATAGAACCACTTTATGCCATTGTGCGTAGTTTAGGCCTAGCAACGATCATACATCCTGGGGTTGAAGCCGATGATGTGATTGGCACCTTAGCCGAATGCGCCCTACAACAACATTTATCCGTACTGATCTCAACCGGAGATAAAGACTTTGCTCAATTAGTAGGTGAACAAATTAGCTTAGTCAATACCATGACGAATACGCAACTGGATCGCCAAGGCGTCATCGATAAGTTTGGTGTTAATCCCGAACAAATAACCGACTATTTAAGCCTGATTGGAGATTCGGTCGATAATGTACCCGGCATTCCTAATGTGGGACCCAAAACAGCGGCCAAATGGCTCAATCAATACGGTAATTTAGCCTCACTGATAAAAAACGCCGATAAAATTAAAGGCAAAGTCGGCGAAAACCTAAAAGCAAACCTTGCACAACTTCCCTTGTCACGTCAATTAGTCACGATTAAAAAAGATGTTAATATTGACTTTAATTTAGAACAATTACGCCCTAAAGCGCCTGATTTATTAACGCTTATGGATCTGTATAAAAAATTAGAATTTAAAGGATGGGTTAAAGAACTAGAAAAAAATAGGGATTTAAGCCATCCAGCGAGTCATCAAGATCCAACCCAACAAATCGCTTATTCGTTAATTCTTGACCAAAAGACATTTGAACAATACTTACAACAATTAGCCCGTGCAAAAATTTGGGCCTTTGATACAGAGACAACTCATTTAGATGTGATGCAAGCAGAGCTGGTCGGCCTATCCTTTGCCATAAGTGGTACAACGGCCGTCTATATCCCGCTTGCGCATGACTATGCGGATGCCCCCCCACAATTGGACCGCGCTTGGGTTTTACAACAATTAAAACCTTTATTTGAAGATCCTAAACAGCTTAAAATAGGACATAATCTAAAATACGATATGGGAGTTTTAGCCAATTATGGCATTCAATTACAAGGTTTAGGTTTTGATACGATGCTAGAATCTTACTTACTCGATAGTGCGAGTAATCAGCATAGTCTTGATAGCGCTGCCATCAAACACCTTGATTATAAAACCATTCGCTTTGAAGAAATTGCTGGAAAAGGGATTAAACAAAAAACCTTTAATCAAATCGAACTCCAGCAAGCAGCGCCTTATGCCGCTGAAGATGCGGATATTACTTTACGTTTGCATCAAATACTTAAACCGCAATTAGCGGCGTTGCCCAAGCTATACCAAGTTTTCACCACGATAGAAATGCCCTTAGTTTCGGTGTTATCGCATATAGAACGTTATGGCGTTTTGGTCGACGCGCAATTATTGAAAAAACAAAGTCGCTCCCTGGCTAAGCGCTTAGTCCGTTTAGAAGAAAAAATTTATCAGCTTGTGGGTAAAACCTTTAATTTAGGATCGCCGAAACAATTACAGACTATTCTATTTCTCGAACAAGGACTACCCATCTTAGAAAAAACACCCAAGGGGCAAGCTTCTACTTCTGAGGCGGCCTTACAAGCACTTGCGATCCAATTCCCGCTTGCCAAGCTCATTTTAAAACACCGTAGCTTAAGTAAATTAAAATCAACTTATACCGATAAACTTCCCTTACAAATTAATCCAAAAACCGGTCGCATACATACTTCTTACCACCAAGCGGCCGTCGTCACAGGGCGTCTTTCTTCATCCGATCCGAATCTGCAAAATATTCCGACACGTACTCAAGAAGGCCGAAAAATTCGCCAAGCGTTTATTGCACCGGCCGGTTATCAGATCATGGCTGCCGATTATTCACAAATCGAATTACGTATAATGGCTCACCTTTCTCAAGACAAGGGTTTATTGGATGCCTTTGCACAAGGTCTTGACATTCATCGCGCCACCGCTGCCGAAGTACTGAATATTCCCTTGCATCAAGTAAACCGTGAACAACGTCGCAGTGCCAAAGCGGTTAATTTCGGCCTCATTTATGGCATGTCTGCGTTTGGTTTGGCGCGCCAATTAGGCATTAGCCGTGAAGAAGCAAAAGATTATATTGAACGTTATTTTTCTCGCTATCCAGGTGTCAAAGATTATATGCAGCGCACCCGCCAACTAGCGCATGAGCAAGCTTATGTCACCACCCTTTTTGGCCGACGTTTACAGTTAGCGCATATTAATTCCAGCGATGCCTTACAACGCAGGGCCAGTGAACGTGCTGCCATCAATGCCCCATTACAAGGCAGTGCTGCCGACATTATTAAAAAAGCCATGATCCGCATCGATAACGCTTTATCACAGCACCCTCTTAAAGCACACATGATTATGCAGGTCCATGACGAGCTCGTTTTTGAAGTGGCCGATTCGGATCTTAATAAAACCCAGCAACTCATCGAGCATTTGATGGTTAATACGACTCAGCTATCTGTTCCACTGACAGTCGATATCCAAGTAGGACCTAATTGGGATAAAACCCTTTAGCTTAAAGACGATAAACAGATCCATCAAAATTTAATGACCTAAAATGACCTATTCGGTATAAAGCGCTCACGCTTATTAAACCGCGTCAACACAGCTTAAGGATTTTAGGGTCAAACACGCTTATATCCGCTTAAGTTTTTCCGCCAATAAGACAAACTCTTCGCTTTCAGGGCTATGCCCTATGCTTTTCCCATGCTAAACTTACAACACTTGGTTATAAGCTAAATAAATTTAAGGCCAAGGCTTTTTGAGATTATATTTATATTTAAAATTTGCATGGAGAAGCTAATTATGTCTAAAGGGCAACTACAAGATCCTTTTCTAAACACCTTGCGCAAGGATAAAGTCCCTGTTTCTATCTACCTTGTTAATGGGATAAAATTACAGGGTTTAGTTGAATCATTTGATAATTTCGCGGTGTTATTAAAAAACTCAGTCAGCCAAATGGTCTACAAACATGCTATTTCAACAGTCGTTCCGGCACGAAATGTTAAATTAGCCAATATCGAAGAAAATAACGATCTACAAAGTTGTAATTTGACCGACGAGGAACTCGAAATCAGTAATGCTTGAACGTCCCCAACGCAGTGAGCTAGCGCTATTAGTCCATATTTGTTTTAAGAAATATGAAAGTAAAGAAATAGTAAAAGAATTTCAGCAGCTAGCTCTAGCGGCGGGCGCCAAACCAATGGCCTTAATCCTAGGGCGACAACGTCAAATCAAAGTTAAATATTTTATAGGGACTGGTAAGCTTGAGGAACTATCCGCGGCCTTACAGACCCACCCAGCAAAATTAGTTTTATTTAATCATGATCTCTTACCCGCTCAAGAACGTAACTTAGAGCAAAAATTACAGTGTCGTGTTTTGGGTCGTACTGGGTTAATTTTAGATATTTTTGCCCAAAGAGCGCGTAGTTTTGAAGGT
>CAZSWN010000009.1:10170-27478 GCA_964611135.1 uncultured Coxiellaceae bacterium
GCTCAACTAGAACATTTATCGACGCGACTTATTCGGGGTTGGACCCATCTTGAAAGACAACGCGGCGGTATTGGCTTACGCGGCCCTGGGGAAACCCAATTAGAAACGGATAAGCGTTTAATTCGACAACAAATTAAAACCATCAAAAAACGTCTCGCCAAGGTTCGCATACAACGTGCGCTCAGCCAACGCGCCCGGCAAAAATCCCAATTAGCCCATATTTCGCTGATAGGTTATACCAACACCGGGAAATCTACTTTATTTAACCGCTTAACAAAATCCCGTGTCTTTGTCGCCAATCAACCCTTTGCCACCCTGGATCCAAATATCCGACGTATGCCGCTTAGTAGCGGAAAAATAGCCCTCTTAGCCGACACAGTCGGTTTTATACGCCAACTACCGCATCACTTAGTGATTGCCTTTCGTGCCACTTTAGAAGAAACACAAGAAGCGGACTTATTATTGCATGTCGTTGATGCTAGCAACACAGAAAAACTTGAATGCTACAAAGCAGTAGATAGCGTATTAAGGCAAATAAAAATCGATCCTATTCCCCAATTGTTAATCTATAACAAAATTGACAAGCTCGAGGACAGCCTTCCCCGTTTAGAACGAAACGCAACCGGCCTACCGGTTAAAGTATGGTTATCCGCCCAGTCAGGGGTAGGTATTGATTTATTACAGCAGGCTATCGTTGAATGCCTTGCTTCCCGCGAAAGCTACCTACAAAAATCACACCTCCTTAGCAATCAGCCTATAGAACGCTTAGCGCAAACCGCAGGGTGAACCGAAAAAATAAACCTTTGCAAAAAAAGCACTGAATTAATAGTTGCCAGAATGGCTCGGCATGCATAAAATGCGTAGTTTGAGTCGCAAAGCGCCCTAAGGGGAGGCAATATATTCAGATAAGTCCATCGCTTAGCGTGGTTTAAGTCAAATAACGACGCGCGAATGGAACTTTTTTGAGTGTATTTAACACCTGCGCGTTAAAAAGCGGTACACTGTTTGCTGCCGAAAAATGGTCAGTTAATAAATTTTTAGAAGTTTGTCTATTTCTTTGTGCACCGGTCAGTTGGCTTTGACAAGTCATTGATTTGCACCACGAGAGAAAAATACCACTTCTGTAAAAATCTTAAAAAGCTAAAAAATTGGAGCACACTATGCCCTGGAACGAACCGGGTGATCCGAGCAAAAATAAAGATCCGTGGACAGGTCGACCCAAACAGACTCCTCCCGATCTAGAAGCATTTCTGCGTGATTTACGTAAAAAGATTGTGGCTTTATTTAAGTTGCGAATTTTTAATAAAAAATCAGCTATTATGGCTCGGTCCTTCTCACCCGTCCAACTTAACGCCAAAGCAATAGGGGTTATTGCTGTTTTTTGTTTACTCGCTTGGATCGCATTCGGCTTTTTTAAAGTCAACACCGCCGAACAAGCCATCGTTACTCGCTTTGGAAAATACAATGTCACTTTTGATCCGGGATATCATTGGATTCTGAGACCTATCCAGCAATATACGATCGTTGATACAGGGAAGATCAAAAAATTTTCCACGACGGTTCAGCTGTTAACCGAGGATGAAAATAAAATTTCGGTTGATTTGAATATCGATTATTCGATAGTTAATGCACGCAATTACCTTTTTAGCAGCGAGCATCCTCTCTTAAACTTACAAGAAATCACTCATAATGCGGCAAACCGTGTGCTCAGCCAATTTACCTTAGCCCAACTTCAAACCAGCTCGCACTTTTTACTCGAAGAACGCTTGCAGCAACAACTCGATAATTTTATGAAGAAGGACGAAACCGGATTGGCTATCAAAAATATTGAGTTGACCTCTATCCAAGTTCCAGAACCGCTTAAAGCCTCATTGCGAGACGTGGCTAATGCTAAAAGAGACAAAGAACAACTTGAAAATCAAGCCAAAGCGTATGCGATTCAAATTGAGCCAAATGCCAAAGCAAAGGCGCAACGTTTGATAGCCGATGCCAAAGCCTACCAGCAAGAAGTTATCTTAAAAGCAAAGACCGAAACAATGCGCTTCTTAGCCTTATTACCCGCTTATGAAGCATCACCTAGATTGACGCGCCAACGGCTTTACTTAGAAACCTTACAAACCATGATGGCAAACAGTCATAAACTCGTTATGGCGAATACAGCTAATACCCCGTTTTCTTTAACACTCGATAAACCTGTCGCCACTCAAACGGAAAACAAGACACCCAAATTATCCGAACTATCGGCAACGCAGGGTAAAACCAGTACTGCAAATGAAGTCAATGACAAAACCAACCACGTTATACCGAGTAGTTATGACGTAGCAGGAGGATATGAATGATGATTCGTATTGGGAAAAAAATCCCTTATCTCTTTGGCTTTTTAGTTGCCTTATTACTAATCGTTTATCAAAGTGCAATTATCGTACCAGAAGGACATAGTGCTTTATTATTACAGTCCAATAAATTAGTGCGTAATACTCAAGGACAGCACTTCGTTCTTAAACCAGGGTTACATTTTAAAATCCCTTTTTTAGTACAGTCACTACTGCTGGACCATCGTCTGCAAACACTCACATTCAAAGAATCGGCTTATTCACGCTTAGCCGGGCAGCCTATTGCCGTTGATTACTACGCTAACTGGCGTATTGATAACCCGGCCGCTTATTACCAACACACTCAAAATAATTTATCACAAGCCAATTTATTAATCCTGAAACAAATTACCGCCTTGTTTCAGGATAAACAACAGGCCATTACGCCGTTTAGCGAACGCATCTTACACGGCTCTGCGACACAACTGAACACAGTAATAAGCACCGCTAACAAGTCGCTTAATGCGGTGGGTATCCGCATTGTGGATATCGGCTTTAAGCAAATGCAACTCTCAGCGGAAGCCAATGCGGTACTATTAAACAATATGAGTACTGAGCAAGAAAATATGGCCGTGGCGCAACGCGCCAATGGAAAAGCCAACGCGGAATTAATTCATGTCACAGCCGATAATTCTGTTAGTTTAATCCTCGCCAAAGCTGAAGAAGAAGCGGCAAAAATTCGCGCCATAGGAGAGGCTGAAGCCGCTAAGCTATACAATCAGGCTTATCATAAAAACCCCGAATTTGCTTCCTTTTACCTCAATTTACAGGCCTATCAAAATGGCTTTACACCCTCATCGATGGACAATTTTTTGGTATTAAACGCAAAGAATGATCTATTAAATAATTTAACAAATGCTCGCCACACTACCGGCACAGCATTCAAACTAAAAATATAAATCCTAGCCTCGTCATTGGAAAAAGCTAACCATGAAAATACAAGCCACTCTTAACAACAGAAACGCTGCCTACAAACCCATTTTTGTAACGTTTTAACATGACTAAAACTCTCATTATTGTTGGTTGCCAATGGGGTGACGAAGGGAAAGGAAAGATAGTTGACCTATTGACGCAACATGTTAAAGCGGTGGTACGCTTCCAAGGTGGACACAATGCCGGCCATACCCTGGTTATTCAAGGCAAAAAAACCATCTTACGTTTAATTCCTTCTGGTATTTTACATGCTGGAGTCGAATGTTTCATTGGCAACGGTGTCGTTATTTCTCCTGAAGCTTTACTCAAAGAAATGGATGAATTAGCGCAGCAAGGAATTACGGCACGCCAGCGTCTCAAGCTCAGCGCTACCTGCCCGCTCATCTTACCTTCGCATATTGCACTCGATGAAGCGCGTGAAAGAAATGCTAAAAATGCCATTGGGACCACGAAACGTGGGATAGGTCCAGCTTATGAAGATAAAGTAGCTCGACGCGGTTTGCGACTCTGTGATTTTTTTAATCCCGATCAATTTGCTGAAAAACTAAAAACGCTCTTGCATTATCATAATTTTTTATTAGCGAACTATTATCAAGCCGAAACGCTCGACTACGATAAAACCTGTACACGTTTGTTAGAGCAAGGAAAAGAATTACTTCCTTTAATTACCGATATCCCAGCGCGTTTAGCCGAATATCATCGCGCTGGAAAATCCTTATTGTTTGAAGGCGCGCAAGGTACTTTTTTAGACATCGATCAAGGCACTTATCCTTTTGTGACGTCCTCTAATACCATCGCAGGTTCAGCGGCCACTGGCAGCGGTTTAGGTATCCGTTATTTTGATTATGTCTTAGGCGTTAGCAAAGCCTATAGCACACGGGTCGGAAACGGTGTTTTTCCTACCGAATTGCTCGATCAAGCAGGAGATGAACTTCGCGATCGCGGCCATGAATATGGCAGTGTCACTAAACGTCCACGTCGTTGCGGCTGGCTAGACAGCGTTTTATTACGCCGTGCGGTACAACTCAACAGTGTATCCGCTCTGTGTCTAACCAAGCTGGATGTCTTAGACAACCTAGCCCATATCAAGATTTGTACGGCCTATCGATTGGGCGATCAGATCCTAAAGGATTTACCCTTAAATCCAGAGGATTTAGCGCATTGTATCCCTATTTACGAAGAGCTAAACGGCTGGCAATCACCCACGACGCCCATTAAAGAATTGGCTAAGCTCCCGAAAAACGCGCAAGCTTATTTGCGCCGTATCGAAGCCTTAGCCGGCGTGCCGATTGTTATTATTTCTACCGGCGCGGATAGGGATGAAACTATTGTGTTGGAGAAAATAGTTTAGCTTTATAATGAATAACTTAAGAAAAAAACTATAGCGATTTTAAATATCTGTTCTTATAATTAGGCAGAGATATCATACGCTTTTACGGATAAAAGACTTTATCCTTATTCAGGAAGTCTTAGTAACCACTTAAAATGGAAGGTAATTAAATATGGATAATGCTAAATTACCAAGAGTCCCTTATGGAATGACTGTCCATGGTAAAGAGGAAATAGACGCGGTTATCAACGTACTAAAAACCTCTACGCAGATGGGAAAACATGTTTTAGAGATGGAGCAAAAGATCGCCTGCTTATTTGATAAAAAATTTGGAATTATGCTGAACTCAGGTTCTTCTGCTAATTATTTAGCGATAGAGATCCTCCAATTTCCTGAAAATTCAGAAGTTATAACCCCTGTTTTAACCTTTTCAACAACCGTTGCGCCGCTAATACGTAATAAATTAATTCCTGTTTTTGCCGATGTCAGTCCTGGCACTTACAACATCGATGCGGACCAAATCATCGCATTAATTAGTGAAAAAACCAAAGCAATGATGATTCCAAATCTATTGGGCAACCTACCTGACTGGCGGCAGATAAAAGAAATTGCTAATCAGTACAACTTAATTCTCATTGAAGACTCCGCAGATACCTTAGGCGCAACTTTAGATAAACAACCCATTGGACGCTTTACCGATATCAGTACAACGAGCTTTTATGGCTCGCATGTTATCAACTGTGCCGGCAATGGTGGTATGTTGTGTGTTAATGATGAAGAACTTGCTAAGCACGCTAAATTATTACGCAGCTGGGGAAGAAGTTCTTCGTTATTTATCGAATCTGAAAGCGTTGAGCATCGCTTTAATAAAAAAATTGATACTATTCCATACGATGCAAAATTCATTTTTGAAGCTATCGGTTATAATTTTGAACCTTCTGAATTAGGCGCCGCGTTTGGTTTAGTTCAGCTCAACAAATTAAAACAGAATATAAAATTAAGAGAGAATTATTTTAAGCAACATTATGATTTTTTCTCCGAGTATGAGGATTGGTTTATATTACCGCAACAACTAGTTAACTCGGTAACAGGCTGGTTAGCTTTTCCCTTAACTTTAAAAGATAATGCCCCTTTTACACGTACACAAATGCAAATTTTTCTTGAAAAAAGAAATATTCAAACGAGAACTGTCTTTACAGGAAATATTTTAAAACAACCTGGATTTAGCAAAATATTGCATAAAAAAAATACACAAGGTTATAAGAATGCAGATAAAGTGATGCGGGGTGGAATTTTATTTGCGGTTCATCATGGTCTGACAGAAGCGATGATCAATCATATACATTCTTCTTTTAAATTATTTGCTGATCAAATAGCAGTAACTAACACAGGACTCTCGTATATATGATATGAATAGCAAAAATAGTAACTCGATTAAAGTCACGGATTTCATAGCGAATACACTCGTTCATCACGGCATCCGTCATATTTTCATGTTGACAGGTGGCGGGGCCATGCACCTCAACGACTCTCTCGGAAAACATCCGGCATTGCAAGTAATTTTTAACCATCATGAGCAAGCATCCGCCATGGCGGCAGAAAGCTATGCACGTCTCACCAATCAGATAGCCGTAGTCAATGTCACAACAGGGCCTGGAGGAATAAATGCCTTTAATGGTGTATTTGGGGCCTGGACCGACTCAATTCCCATGTTGGTTATATCGGGACAAGTTTCCTATTCAACTACCGTACATAGCAGCGGATTGCACTTACGACAACTCGGTGATCAAGAGTGCGATGTCATAAGATCCGTGAGTCCATTTACTAAATATGCCGCGATGATCACGGATGCAAACGAAATCAAGTATCACCTGCAAAAAGCACTTTACATTGCAACACATGGTAGACCAGGGCCTGTTTGGTTAGATATCCCTATCAATATCCAAGGTAGCTATATACAAGCAGAGACATTGCCAGAATTTAATGCTGAAAAAAAAACAACCAATATTAATCAGCTCAATACAGAAATTGAGCAACTGATAATAAAACTCCAAGGAGCTAAAAGACCGGTTATTCTTGCGGGTAACGGTATAAGAATAGCTAATGCACACCAGGAATTTTTATCCTTAATTGAACAATTAAAAATACCTGTCACCACCGCCTGGAACGCTCATGATCTCGTATCAAATGATAATAAATATTACGTAGGGAGACCTGGCTCCATTGGCGACAGAGCAGGTAATTTTTCAGTACAAAATTCTGATTTTCTACTTATTCTAGGTTCCAGGCTTAATATACGTCAAATTGGTTATAACTGGAAAACATTTGCGCGAGCCGCTTTTAAAGTAATGGTTGATATTGATCCCCTAGAACTCATAAAACCCACTTTGAAAATTAATTTACCTATAGAATGTCACCTAGCCTATTTTATCGACAGACTCCAGTTAAGCCTAAAAGATATAACTATTTTAGAAAGAAAGGACTGGCTAAATTGGTGTAAACGTAGACAAAAAAAATATCCTGTTGTGTTACCTGAATATTGGCAGCTTAATTTCCGAATTAATCCCTATTGTTTCATGCATACTTTAAGTCAAGAATTAGCAGAAAATCAAATTATTGTCACAGGAAATGGGACAGCTTGTGTCACCGCATTTCAAGCCATGATAATAAAAAAAGGGCAACGGCTTTATACCAACTCAGGTTGCGCATCAATGGGTTATGATTTGCCCGCCGCTATAGGCGCCTGTATAGGTTCAGGTGGGAAAAAGATAATTTGTATCACGGGTGACGGAAGTATTCAACAAAATATACAGGAGTTAGCTACGATCGCATTTAACAAATATCCCATCAAGATATTTATTTTAAATAACAATGGCTATCATTCGATTCGGCAAACACAAAACAATTTTTTTGGTAAAAAATTTGTAGGTTGTGGAATCGAAAGTGGCTTAGGTTTTCCTGATTGTAAAAAAATAGCTGCCGCGTATAAGATAATTTATCGACGATGTGATACTCATCACGATTTAAATAATGCCATAACAGCTACTTTAAGTTCAAACGCTCCGAGTATTTGTGAGATTTTATTAACTCAAGCACAAGGCTTTGCACCTAAATTATCATCCAAAAAATTAGTCAACGGTAAAATAATTTCAAAACCATTAGAAGATCTAGCGCCATTTTTGAGTAAGGATGAATTAGCAAAAAATATGTTAATCGACCCCATCCCTGAAACAGAAACAAGCTAATAATAATTTAAGTCTTTAACCAAAATTTTCCTCAATATAACTGCTTACTATAGCATTTAACTCACTATCTAGTTGAATGGATTTAACGAATAAATTTCCAAGCTCTCCAAGAAAAACCAAATTAAGCATTCCATTAGAATTTTTTTTGTCTTTCTTAGTGTTTTCTATTAAGACTTTTGGGCAGATACCAAATACTCTATCTGAATAAAAATATTCTATAATGATACTATGAATCTCATCATAAAGCATTTTACCCATAAACTCTTTTTTTACAGCTATATAATTAACAATATCCATTCCTCTTGCAACCGCAACGCCGTGCGGTATAGTATAGTTACTTGCTAATTCTAATGCGTGGCCGAAGGTATGACCATAGTTTAATAATCTCCTAATACCTACATCAAATTCGTCTTTTTCAATAAAAATTTTTTTTATGCTTAAACATTCTAAAATATATTGATGCAATTCACTCGTTATGTTATATAAATTTTAATTTTTTAAAACTTTCTTTCCCAGAAATTAATATGAGTTTTAAAATTTCACCATATCCCGACTTAAAATCTTCCTTAGGCAAACTCTCTAAAAATCCTAACCATATGATTACTTTAGCGGGCGGATGAAATGCACCTATTTGATTTTTAAATCCATTAAAATTTAAACCGCATTTAGATCCAATACAACTATCACACATCGCTAAAAGGGTAGTAGGGATAAAATACACATCTAGACCCCGATAATAAACATGTGATGCAAAAAAAACAATATCTTGTAATATTCCTCCACCGATCCCAACTATCGTAGTTGATTTATTGGCATAATTAGATTGAAAAGTGTTTAGAATAAATTCCAAACTCTGTAAATTTTTAGATTCTTCGGTAGCCTCTATAGAGACAACAGCCAAATTTTTACTTAAATTTTCAAATAGATATTTATAATTTTTAAAAATAAACTCGTCTACAATTAATATTGCATTTGAAAATGAATTAATTTCTTCAATTAACTCCTCTATTTTACTCAGAATAATTACTTGATAGTTTTTATCCTTAGACTTTATTTCTAAACTATTTTTTATCATTCCTCAAATCCACCTACAGTATATCCACCATCGACAATAATTTGTTGCCCTGTTATATACCTATTTTCTAAAGAACACATAAAATAAGCTACTTCCGCAATATCATCTGTGTTGGCTAATCGGCCTAAAGGAATTTTCTGTTTAAAGGATCTTATTTTTGCTAAAGAATTATTATTTCTCGTTAAACTTGTATCAACAAACCCTGGAGAAACCGCATTTACCTTAATATTTAATCTTCCTAAATCAATAGCTAAGGTTTTAATCATTCCATTAAGACAATGTTTTGAACTAGCATAAGAAAATCTACCTTTTCTTGAAAATAGTCCATAAATCGATGAAATTGCTAAAATATAACCATTTGTTTTAATTTTGGAATTAATAACAAGATTATTAATAATTTTATAAAACTAAATAGCATTTATATTTAATGTTTTATTCAAATCCTCTATTAAAACATTTGAAATAAACTTAGGCTCATTAAATCCGGCACAATGAATAAAAATATCGATATTACATTTCAATGTATTAAGGTAGGTATTAATTGAGTGGAGATCTTCCAAATCCATCTCTTGTCGAGTGGGATAGATAATCTGATGACTCTCTTTAAATTTATTAATAATCGCTTGACCAATTTCTCCATTACCACCGGTAATCATTAAAGTACGCAATGTGCATTATCCCTTAATTTATAATAAACATTAAACCTAAATAAACGCTCAAATAAGCTAAGAACTTATATTCTCAGTCATTTTGTTTTTTTTCAGATCATAAATATCAGTAATAGCCGTTTGATACCTACGCTCCATCATTTCAATACGTTTCTTATCTTCACTAGAAATAGTGCTGTAATGATTACTCTTATTTTTTAACCAAAGTAATTCAAACTCTACTGCTTTAAGAAATGATTCCTTGCTATTATTAAGTGCATTTGGACAGCCAAAAATAATCTTACGCGTTTCGAAACGATCAATGCCGCCTTTAGGAAAAGCTTGAAAAAAAGAAATTGATTCGAAGGATACACCTCCACCCACAACAACCGTTAATCCGCTCTGTTTTGCTTTATGAGATATCTCTAAAGCAATATCTAAGATTACTTGATTATTAACCTCTGTACGCTCAAGCCCAAGAGAGCCACACATATCGACTCGACCTAATACAATTCCACTTAAATGTTTAATGGAAGGAACTTTAAGCATTTCGGATAAATTTTTAACCGCTGTATAAGTCTCTATATTAATTAACAACTCAATTGAGTCTAAGATATCCTTGAAAACCACCTGAGATGCATTAAGAAATTTTTCTAAGGCGTAGGGTGTTTCTATCATCGGAGCAATAACACGTCTGGCACCTAAATTGATAGTGTCGAACATATCTTTAATGGCTTCGCAACCACCAATTTTAATATTTAAGTCTAAACCTGCTAATGATGTAACATCTTTTAAACGCATCGCCTCTTCAATTCTAGTCCCTTCCGCCTCAAATTCAGCTTTCACACCTATCACATTATGCTGAGCAGAAAGTTCAGCTAATAAACTAACCATTTTCTTTTCTATTGCATTCATATTTAAATTCCTATAAAAAATATAAAATATTGAGGAGGAATCACGCTAAATAATATTTAAATTAGACAGTTGTGGGTACCTGATATTTTGACTGAAACCAATTAAAAGTTAATTGTAGCGCATGCAGCAAACTTACTTTTGGAACTAGATTTAAGTCTTCCCTTGCGCGTGTAATATCAGGGATATAACGTTCCGCCAAAGTAGCATTATTAATTTTTTGCATTATCTCTACCTTAACGCTTGGTTCAACGATATTGGCAACTAACATGGCAAGCTCTCTAATTGTCACTACTTGATCAGAACCCACATTATATGGAAAAGAATCTTTTCCTCGAAATAAAATTGTCCATAACCAAATAGCTAAATCAGCCGCATATAAATAAGAACGACAGGTCCTACCATCACCTTTAACAAGAATAGTTTTGTTATTTAATCTATCCAGTAAAAAATTACCTATAGCAAAATTTAAGTCTAAAGCAAGATAAGGCCCTACAAAGGCAAAACATCGTGCAATTTTTACAGAAAATTGACCCTGTTTAGCATACATACAGCACATAAGTTCAGCAACTAATTTTCCTGCTGCATACATTGAGGTAAAATTAGTCCAATCTAATTGGTGTATGTTTTTTTCACTTAAAAAATCCATATTATCCGATTGCTTTCCATACACAGCACCTGAACTTATAAAAAGAAACTTTTTTGCATTACAGAATTTTGCAAATTCCAAACTATGCTTGGTTCCCTGAACAATATCGTTAAACATTGATAATTCATTAATTTCATTAAGTTTTTCACCGGCATTAATCGCTCCGTGTATAATGTGAGAAAAATCTCCTTTCGGATATACAAAATCCAACACGTTTCCTTCATGAAACTGTAGCGCCGAATCTGAACATATATGCGGACATTTTTCTGAAAACTTCTTAGCACTACGTGTTAAGACAACCGCTTTAGCATTAAGATTTAATTTTTTATTGATAAAAATAAAACTTTCTAAAATCCAACTACCAAAAAAACCTGTTCCTCCAGTAATAAAAATTTGTTGATTTCTTAGCTCCTCCCATAAAGGTTTTGTTTGCAAAAAAATATAATTTAATTCATTCTGTAATGAATTATTAAACATAATAGCTTCCATAGTTTTAAATTATCTTTCATCGACATTAATTACTGTGCTCCGTATTAAAATTTACTCGTTCTCTCTCTACAACTAAAGGTCTTTTCATAGTTCGCATATGAATGGAGCTAATATACTCTCCTAATAGCCCTATAAAAAATAATTGTACTGAAGAAAAAAAGAATAAACCGCATAAAATAGGTGCAATTCCTGCATTAAATGAACTCCAAAAAATTAACTTTATGAAAAAAAATAAAAATGAGAGTAAAAAACTCAATATAGATAAAGAAAATCCCGCTATTGTTGCTAAACGAAGAGGTAATTTAGAGTAACTAGTAATACCCAACATTGCCATATCATAAAGCGTATAAAAATTATTTTTGGTAACTCCATATTTTCTCTTTGGCTGAGTATAGGTAATTTCCTTTCGATCAAAACCAATATCAGCTATAATTCCTCGGAAGTAAGGGTAAGGATCATCAATTTTTCTCAATATTTTCAATACCGACTTGTCATATAAACCAAACCCAGTAAAATCTTTAATTAAATCTGTTTCTGAAATACGTGTAATAAATTTATAATATAAACTTCTCAGCATAAACATAGTTTTTGATTCTTCACTTTTTAATTTAATACCTATGACAATTTTATAACCATCCTGCCAAGCCGCAATAAATTGACTGATCATTTGTGGAGGATCCTGTAAATCAGAAGCCATAATTATCGCCGCATCACCTTGAGCTTGTAACAAACCATAGTAAGGCGATCTAATATGCCCAAAATTACGGGCATTTACTATAATTTTAATACTATTGTCTTCTCTAGCAATTTCTTTTAAGATATCCAGCGTGCTATCTTCAGAATTATTATCGATAAAAATGTGTTCATAACAATATCCTTTCAGATTTAAAAAATTATTTTTCACTTCATTATAAAGCTCCTTGATATTTTCCTGTTCATTAAAACACGGCGTTATAACAGATATAAATTTCATACTATAAAATCCTTTTCTTTATTTTATTTATTTTTTTGTATAAAAAAATAACTCAATCAATAAATTAAATAAATTTTTTAATTTTTTCTTTATGTTTTATTTCATGTAAAAATAAAAAATTAATATCTAAGGTTTCTTCGTCCATAAATGGAAAATAAATTAACTTCCCATTTTCAAGTCTAAAACATTGATAGCCTATAGCGGTAAAAAATTTAATGATTCCATTGGGATGATAATTAAAGTTGACAGTCCATTTTCTAACCATCTCCACTATAACCATCGGTAAATATTGCTTTATACTTTCTTCCCCCCCCTTAAAAACCAGTAATTCAGCGCCTTCGACATCACACTTAATAAAATCTAAATTTTTAATGTTATTATTTACTATAAAATCATCCATCCGCTCTACCTTTGCCAAAATTTTTACACTATTTTCGGTAGCTAAATTATTTCTTAATGAAGTAAATGGTGTGGCATACCTATCAAAATAAAAAAATTGTTCTTCACTTCTGTCGGAAAAACCGATATTTAGCATTTCAATATTATTTAACTTATTAAGAGAAATATTGTTCTTTAATAAGTCAAAAATTTTATCAATAGGTTCAAATGCATAAATTTTTGCAGTTTTGCTATATTTTGCTATATTAATAGAATGCCATCCTATATTTGCTCCGATATCAAAAATAACCATATTTGAATCGAGTAAATTTATAATTATATCTATCTCATCTTTTTCATAAGATTTAAAGCTTAAAATATCAAACGCCGCTGAACTTTTATCTGGCATAGGATAAATTAAACTTATTCCGTCGTTTAGTTTTAAAACTAAATATTCTTGATTAATTTCAATACTATTTATATAACTATTCTGAATATATTTACTATATTCAAATAAGCAAGTATGTAATTCATATATCATATCTCTATATTTTTTTGTTGTTATTTCACCCGACTTATATCTTTCTTCGCATTTAACTATATTCATCAAGGCTCCTTACGTTTTTTCAAAATCACTCTTCCATTGATACCAGTGACGTTCGACCAAGATTAATTATTTTATGCATTCCTGTGTATATAATAGCTATTCTTTGATATACTTTTCATTAACCTCCAAAATTTTTATCCTAAAATAAAATCACAATTTACTATATTTTATCGTCTATGTAAAAAAGTTTCGCTAGATATACTAATTCAGTATAAATTAATATCCAATTATTTATGAACTTATCCTCAAAAAAATTAGTATCAGTTATTAACCCTATATCTTATAGTTCTTAATAAATTTAGCCTAAATTTCAATTTTTCGAATTAAGAACAGTATTATTTTTATCTTTAAAAACAAAAAATTTACTTAATGTAAAAGATATTATAGACAAAGAAATGATGCTAACTAAACCTGACAAGTAAAGATTGATATTAATTTTTTTTAAAATTTGTATATAGATCAAACCTAAAAAATATAAAAAAATATATGTGGAAATAAATTTAAAAAAAACACCGCTACTTGATTTTTTAAAAACAAACCTACCTATGGTTATAAAATTAAATAATATACCCAAGCATGTAGAAAACAACAGTGCTAGAAAATAGCGTACATTAATAAAAATAAAAAACGCATATAAACTATAACCTACTAAAGTATTTAACCCTCCTACCCATAAAAAACTTATTATTTGTCGCTTAGTATTCATTTCATCTTAACCGTTAAGTCATGGATATCGATAGTGTCATGCATAAAATCATTAATCTGAGATAAAGTTTTTTTATACATATCTTCCTTTCTTTGATAAGCCTGATGCCACTCTACGGCTTGATTTAAACATTTTTCAACGCCCCAGCATGGTCTCCATCCTAAATGTTGCTTGGCTTTGCTAGAATCTAACTTGAGATAATCTGCTTCATAAGGAAAATCAGCCCTATCCAAGTTCCACTGTATAGGGCTCTCCCAGTAGTTAATAATGTAATCAGCAAGCCAACTTACTGATTTAACATTCTCTTCATCCGGACCAAAATTCCAACTTTCAGCATAATGACTAGATGAAGGAGAAAGATATAAAGCTTGTGCAAGCATCATATATCCAAACAAAGGTTCTAAAACAGATTGCCAAGGGCGAAGCGCGTGAGGATAGCGTAGTAAAATATTTTTTTTGTCGATACATGCATTAATAATATCGGGAACCAGGCGATTTTTTGCCCAATCTCCTCCTCCAATCACATTACCAGCTCTCACTGTCGCAATGCCGACCCCTTGCTTTTTAAAATAAGCACTGCGATAGCTTTGTGTAACAAGCTCAGCACAAGCCTTGCTATTACTATACGGATCATACCCACCTAATCTATCTTCTTCTCGATATCCTCTATTGAGTGATTTATTTTCATAACACTTATCACTGGTTACATTGATTAATGCTTTTACGCTATCAGTAAGCCGAACCGCTTCTAAAAGATTAACTGTGCCCATCACATTGGTCGCATAGGTTTCTATAGGAGCTAGATAGGAATAACGAACCAGTGATTGCGCGGCCATATGAATAACAATTTCAGGTTGGTACTTTTTTAAAGTCGTTTGGATTAATTGAAAATCACGCACATCCCCTAATAGGCTAACCATCCCTTTACGAAGCTGTGCTATTTCAAAAAGGTTAGGTTGCGTCGGTGGCGCTAATGAAAAACCGACTAATTCAGCCCCAAGCGATTGTAACCATAAAGAAAGCCAGCTCCCTTTAAATCCAGTATGGCCTGTAATGAGCACTTTTTTTCCTTGCCAAAATTCCATTGCTAATTCTCTGAACATTAAACACCAACTGTGCTTTCTATCCCCTGCTGCATGTTTTTCCAAAGCTTCCAAGGCGCTTTGCCTGAAGACCAAAGTTCTTCTAAACTCGCTTTATCGCATAAAGTATCCATAGGATGCCAAAATTCTTGATGAAAGAAAGCAGATAATTGCCTTTCTTTGGCTAAAACCTCTAAAGGTTGTTGCTCCCAAATTATATGATCATTTTGAATATAATGGAACACTTTAGGCGATAAAACAAAAAACCCATCATTTATCTAGGCACCGTCTCCACGTGGCTTTTCTTTAAACGCAGTTACTTTTTTATCACTAATATCCAATGCCCCAAACCTACCTGTAGTTTGGACTGCGGTTAAGGTCGCTAGTACAACAGATTTCATCACTTTCACGCTCCTTAAGTGAGTAACATAATACTATGTATTTGCTAACAATATCTATTGCTTCACCTTCCATACCGCCATAATTTCAATGCAAAGTAGAAGAATGTAGATAACCGCATAATAAATTATAAAAAACATCCGATTATTTACTGATATAATCTCGGGGAAAAGTGGCTGATAAAAAGACCCTCTGGGATACTGGCTTTCAAGTATAATACTACAACAAAATCTGTTGAAATAAATATATTCGGGATTAAGTGGACACAAACAAAAAAAATGGTTAGCCTTAAAGTTAATCGTTTGAAGGATATTCGCCATGGAAGCTAAGCTTTATGTACTTATCACCTATACACTTGTTGGGTTGTTCATTGCTTTATGGCCATCTTTTGTAAAGGAAAAGCCAATTTACCCAGCAAGTTTACAATCTTATGGAACAATTGAATTATCCAGTGGATGGATGTGGAAATTAGCATGTTTTGTAATCGCTACAATCGGTGTCGTATTACTTTCAGGGAAATCGACTATAAGCATTATTTTAAGTTTTGCACTGGTTACGTTTGCATTATCTTTAGCCAATAAAAAATTGGATATACTCCTTTTACTGACTACTTTCTTAGTATTTTGCACTTCATTAACACTGTTATGGTGGGCCAGGCAGGATCTCTCATTTAGTGTTAATAATTTTTCGCTAGTAAGCTTTTGTTGTTTTGCCTTTTTATTTGACCACGTTTTCAAGATAAAAAAACGCTCGCCTATAATAAACCATAGTGTCTCAATCAAATGGCTTATCCCCTATATGCTATTAGCTGGGATACTAAGCTTTTCTACTGGCATATTTCATGACCCCTCAATACTTTATACGCTTTGTCATCATTGGGCCGCCTACATAGGCCCTGCAGAATTACTATTAAGTGGTGCCGCTATATTTCATGACTTTCCTACACAATATGGCCTGGGCCCTACCACTTTAATAGCAAGTGCTTGTGGCCATGATTGCTGGCAAGGAATGTATTTTGTTGCCAGCTCCTGCATATTTATAACCTCTACACTCATTACAACTTTAGCGTTCGCATTAATTCGTAAATATTGGCTTGAGCGCCTTATAGCACTCGCACTTAGTTTAGCTACATGTTTTGTTTGGCCCTCTATCGCGGCCTATGTGGGATCGCCAATGGAATCGCCTTCATCAGGTAGTGGCCTACGTTATTTACCCGCGGTTTTAGTAGTCACTTATTTATTTTTTATTAAACGAATTGAGTATTCCAAACTTAAGATATGTATTGCGCACGGTCTTTGGGCGCTTGGGGCCTTATGGTCGCCTGAATCCGCATTTTATGTAACTTGTATATGGTGGCCTTATTATATTTTTATCAAACGTACCCCAGGAAATTTCTCCTTACGTTGCAAAAACATTATCCTCTCTTTAGTCACACTACTTTTAATTGGCGCCAGTCTCGTCATTGTCTTTAACCTGATATATCGTCTTACCTATCATAAATCACCTACTCT
>CAZSWN010000009.1:27497-34252 GCA_964611135.1 uncultured Coxiellaceae bacterium
CACCTGGCCCCCTACCAATCAACTTATACGGCAGTATATGGTACTTTTTTATAATCATGGCGACTGGCATAGGTACGCTAATTTATTTATGGCATAAATCAGGAGATAGTCGTTTATTTCGCTCGGGTCTCTTATTAAATCTTTTGAGTTATAGCGCTTTTTGTTATTTTCTGGGTCACAGTGACGATTCTAACGTAGGTTATATAACAGCTTTTTTATTCTTGATTTTATTACATAGCATTGCATCTATAGGTAGTAAAGAAAAACTAGACTATATCCTCAATAGAGCTAGTGTTATTTGTCTATCCGCATTGCTTGCCTGGCTTCCTATGTTCAACTGGATTGCATGGCGAACTAATATTGAAAGTGCTAGGCTGTTTTCTTTTGAACCAAAATTACTCGCTGGTTCTTTACGCCCTTCTAGCACTAAACTTGGAACAAACTCTGCTTTCCCAATAGAGATCGCTTTACGCGCTATCAACATAGACGCTTTACATGCTATCAACTTTATTCAAAAAAATCATAATGAGCCATTTACGCTATTCAATAGCAGTTCCACCATTACGAATAATTCGCCTACTAATGTTTGGAATGCGTTACAGTCACCTGGTAACTATTACTTTATACCCATTCAAGAGAGGCGAAAATTTATACGCCTAACTGCAGCTACACTCCAGCGTTCCGGCTGGCTTATTGTTGAAAAAAATTCTCCTATGAAAGAAATGGTAAGGGATATTGATTCCGTTTATCAACGTACCAACCAACTTGAATTTGGAAATTATACTGCAATTCATTTTAGTCTTAAAGAAGTATCTCATAATTAGCAAAATATCCTTTTATTAGTCTATTACTGAAGAGTCTAAACTATCATTGAATTGACAACAGTAATAAAACTTAAACCTTATCTAGAAAGCATTATATCAGGAATATAATTTTTAATTTCAATATTATAAAAAGATTATTATTTATATTTAGTAATAATATTTTATAAAGTACACAATTTAATTGGCTTGCTAAATAATCTTGTTTTACATTAGACCTCCCTAACTTAAAGATGCAATTAAAAAGTAATCTCTTCGCTTATCTCATTTGATTTAATTTTTTTATTTTCAAAATTAATCCTCTCTTTTTCAACCACAAGCGGTCTTTTCATAATTTTTGTATGTATGGATCCAACATATTCCCCTAATAAACCAGTAAAAAATAATTGTATCGAGAAGAAAAAAAATAAACTACATAAGATTGGCGCTATTCCTACACTAAAATGATTACAGAAAATTAACTTTAATGAAAAAAATAAAATGGCTAAAGTTAAACTGAATATAGATAAAAAAAACCCACTAATTGTAGCTAAACGAATAGGTAATTTAGAATAATTAGTGATACCCAGCATCGCTATATCATACAAAGTATAAAAATTATTTTTTGTAATGCCACGTTTTCTTTTAGGCTGAATATAAGGAATTTCTTTTCGATCAAAACCAATATCCGCTATAAATCCTCTAAAATAAGGGTAAGGATCGTCAATTTTTTTTAAAATTTTCAAAAAAGAATTATCATATAAGCCAAAACCAGTAAAATTTTTTACCAAATCAACCTCTGCAATACGACTAATAAACCTGTAATAGAGTTTCCTTATCAAAAACATAATTTTTGACTCTTCGCTTTTTTCTTTTATTCCTATCACTATTTTAAAACCAGCTTCCCACGCCAAAATAAAATCATTGATCATTTGCGGAGGTTCTTGAAGATCCGCGGCTATCAAAATCACGGCATCTCCATTTGCCTGCAGTAATCCATAAAAAGGAGATCGAATATGACCAAAATTACGCGTATTAACTATTATTTTTACATTTTCATCTTTTTTAGCTATTTTTTTTAATAGATTGACTGTTCCATCTTTCGATGCATTATCAATAAATATAATTTCATAATTATAAAAATTATTTTTTTTAAAGACATTTTTAATTTTTTCATATAATTAGAAAATATTTTCTTCTTCGTTAAAAAACGGGACTACAATAGAAATTAATTTCACTCTAAATATCACCCACTATAATAGTTATAAATTATTGGCGCCTAAATTCATCAATTAAATAATTTTCATTATGAAAAAATCAAATATTTATTCACTATAAACGAAATAATCGATATAAAAATAACCGCTAAGATGCCGCAAATATATAAGTTACTTTGCCATAAACTAAATATTTTAATAAAAGAAATATACAAAATATATAAAAATAGATAAAAACATATAAATTTATTAATTTTTTTAAAATTTAATTTTCTAAATACAAATTTCCCAATGGTTAAAAAGTTAAACATAATACCGAAAAAGAGTGAAATTAAACTTGAAAAAAAATAATTAACATTTAGATAAATAAATAAAGCATAAACTCCGTATCCAAATAAAGTATTTATCACACCTACGAATAAAAATGATATAAATTGCCTTTTAATTTCATAATTTTTTTTTAGAGCATCCAAGCTTCTTTGCATTTAATTTTCCTGATGGATAATATCGCTATCTTTTATAGTACTGGCTAAACTAGAGTTTAAATTATACCTTTTAAGAAATTCAGAAATTTGCGCTAATGATTTGTTCTGCATATCCTCTCCCCTCAAATAATCTTTATACCAATTGATTGTATAATTTATGGCTGTTTCAACGTCCCAGCATGCTTTCCACGCTAAATTTAAATTAGCTTTTGAAGAATTTAATCTAAGTAAACTTGCTTCATATTTATGTGCTTGAGTACTTTTAATCCACTTTATTGCGCAACCCCAATTTTGAATAATAAGCTCAGCAACCCAGCTAACTGTTTTAAGTGATTGATTCTCATCGGGACCAAAATTCTAGGCATCCGTATAACTCGGAGAGGATTTATATAATCGTTTAGCCAGGGCAAGATAAGCATTGAGTGGTTCTAACACATGCTGCCAAGGACGTAATGCATCGGGATAGCGCAACAAAATATCTTGCTGTTTTATACAGGCATTTACTATATCGGGAACTAAGCGATCCTTTGCCCAATCTCCTCCTCCAATGACATTTCCAGCTCTAGCCGTAGCGCTATTAATCCCAAGATTTTTCAAGTACGAGCGAGAATAAGCTTGTGTCACCAATTCCGAACAAGCCTTACTATTACTATAAGGATCATATCCACCCAATCTATCTTCTTCTCGATATCCTCGACTAAGTTCCTTATTCTCATAACACTTGTCACTGGTTACATTGATTAATACTTTTACCGAATCACTTAATCGAACCGCTTCTAAAAGATTGACTGTCCCCATCACATTAGTCGCATAGGTTTCTATAGGGGTTAGATAGGAATAACGAACCAGTGACTGCGCCGCCATATGAATAACAATTTCTGGTTTATATTTTCTTAATGTCGCTTGGACTAGTTGAAAATCACGCATATCTCCCAGTATGCTGATCATCCCTTTGCTAAGCTGTGCTATTTCAAAAAAATTAGGTTGTGTCGGCGGTGCTAATGAAAAACCGATTAGTTCAGCCCCGAGCGACTGTAGCCATAAAGAAAGCCAACTGCCCTTAAATCCAGTATGACCTGTAATGAGTACTTTTTTCCCCTGCCAAAATTCCATATTCAGCTCACTAAATAAAATATTAAATTAAAGCCATATTTTGAATACTTTGCAAAGTGCCTCGCCCAAAGACGAAAGCTATTCAAGGTATCGCTTATAAAAATAGCGGCCAAAATGAGGCGTTTTTAAAACCACTACGTACAGATGAATAACAAACAGGCTGTTGTTTTGACAATATTTCCCCAAAAAAAAATTTCATGCTTTAAAAATTGAATGTGCTTTTTTTGAACGTTATAAAAGTCGTAGTTAAGCTAAATAACGTGTTTGATAACAACCGCCGGTACTATTCAACGTTAGAATATTTATTGCCCGGCGAATCTGAACAATAATTTTACTATCATTTTTCTTCAGATACGGCTACCATAAAATCGTTGCAAGACCAATATCTCATTCCCTAAATATTAAATACAAACTGTATTCTGAATGTTTTGCGGCATCTTTTCCCAAAGCTTCCAAGGCGCTTTACCTAAAGACCAAAGTTCTTCTAAATTATTTTTATCACGTAAAGTATCCATAGGGTGCCAAAAATCCTGATGAAAGAAAGCCGACAATTGTCCTTCATGCACTAAAGTTTCTAAAGGCTGTTGTTCCCAAACGGTATCATCATTTTCAATATAATGAAGCACTTTAGGCGATAAAACAAAAAAACCACCATTTATCCAGGCTCCATCTCTGCGTGGTTTTTCTTTAAACGCAGTTACTTTTTTATCACTAATATCCAATGCCCCAAACCTACCTGTAGTTTGCACCGCGGTTAAGGTCGCTAGTGTGTTTTGTTGCTTGTGATGTTCAATAAGGGCGCGGATATTAACGTTACTTAATCCATCACCATAGGTAAAACAAAAATCGTCCTCTCCAAGATAAGGCGCAATCCTTCTTAATCGACCTCCCGTCATCGTTTCTTCACCGGTTTCAACTAAGGTTATACGCCAAGGCTCGGCTTTATTTTGATGTATTTTAGTCTTATTTTCCCGCATATCAAAAGTCACATCCGAGGTGTGCAAATAATAATTAGAGAAATATTCTTTAATCAGATAACCTTTATAGCCTAGACAAATAATAAACTCATGTAGGCCATAAAAGGAAAATAATTTCATAATATGCCAAAGTATGGGCTTGCCTCCAATTTCAACCATTGGCTTTGGACGCAAGTGCGTCTCCTCACTGATACGTGTACCATAGCCCCCGGCTAATATAACAGTTTTCATTATCTTTACATCCATGACATTCGTGAAATAATACTACTATTTACCATTGATATCGATTCTTTATCTTAAAAATTTATTTTTTCTTATTCGCCATAGGGAAAAAAACTAATTTTTTATCCTCACTGAGCAATGGTTCTGTAGCTAGTATTTTTTTTAACTCTGTTTCAACAGCTTTACCATAATCACTATATCCGCGCCGATCAATATAAATCCCATTAAAACCTAGTGATTTTATAGTTCTAATTTGATTTAATAAAGGCTGAGTAGCTAAATTTCTGAAAAATAAATCCCCTTTTCTACCTTTCATACCCCCATAACTCCAGTGCAAGGTGGAAGAGTGCAGATAACCACGAAATAAACCATAAGACGCTAAACCATTTACTGGCATCACCTCGGGAAAGGGCATATAAGGTAGCTGATAAAGGGCACCATTAGGAATAGCAACTTGAATTTTTTCAACAAAATGTTTATCGATGAAGTATTGTTTATCAGCTAATTTTAAAATATTTTTGTCATTCACTAATGATTGCTCGAAAACCCCAAACATACAGAGCAGCAGTGCTACAATAATTAAGTTTCCTGTTAAATATTTTGGATTACTTATTTTCTTAAGTAACATTTCAAGAAGAATAAAAAAACTCGCTATCGATAAAAAACCGATAAAAACACTGGCTCTATTCCATGCTCTAATCATGGGCGTAACAAACGTATTAAAAATAGAGGAAAATCCACCAACTGTAGCAAATAAAAATAAAAAAATACTTAAAAAAGAAAATAGCTTGATTCTGTCATCGACTTGAAACTCAAGAAAAGGAAAACTAAAAAAAATAGCCAGTAAAGCTAATAAACCTACTGCACCGATAATACCTAAACTTGCGCTTGTATTCTCATTGATTAAAAAAGGAGTCGCTTCGTATTCTTTCAAAATATTCATCAAAAAAGAGGAACGATGTACCGGATGAGGTAATAGCATCTGAGTCATTTTTAAACCATAAAGCTCAGCCTCGAAAGGATAACGTATAGCCACCTCTTGATTGGGACCATTTTTAATCCAATAACTAACATTTGGAAAGATATTTAAACCCACTCCAGTCATTATTATGATCACGCCAATCAATGCGGAACGTATATTTCGGCTTGACCTCCACTTTAAACTGCCAATAATCCCCGAACCTATAAAACCAAGTGCGGCAAAAAAGGCATAATAAACACCAAAAGAAGTTAACACTAATAAGCTTGCAATAGACAGAACTATCTGAACACAATTTTTATTCAGCTCAAAAAAAAGTGGCTTTTCTGAAAAAATTACGAATGAAAAATATATATATAGTGGCACGCTAGGATACCAACAAAGAAAAATATGTGCATGCGACACTAGGCGTATAAAATGAAAAGGTAAAAAGGTAAAAAGCACAGCGCCAGCTAAAGATGAAATTTTAGTTAATTGTAATTTTTGCAGTGTCCAGTACGAAGCTACAGCAATAACTGGAAATGCCAAAAGTATATATAAATTAAAAGTTAGCGCGAGATCGTGCGTCAAAGTCGCAAGAATCTTTAACACAGCAAAATTACCTGCATCCGAAGCAGGATAGTCTAAAAGCTCACCTCCAAAAGGGAATCCAACACGCTCCGTATTAAAATACCAAGCCCCCTCTATCAATCGTTTAACAAAACTAACTGCGTAAAAGAAATCACCGTCAATATATCTAAAGGGAACATGCCAATCAAAGTGACCCAATAGCAGCCAAGCAAGGAAAAAACATCCCAATCCTAAAAAAAAAGGGATTGATTTAAATAAAAATAGAGTTTTTATTTTAGACCGTTCTTGAACAAACGTCTCTTCTATTAACACAGAATTAATGATTTCCTTATCAAAAAAGATAAATTTATTCTATACTGCAGATAACACTTGAAGCCAACTTAGTCCGCTAT
>CAZSWN010000009.1:34262-38522 GCA_964611135.1 uncultured Coxiellaceae bacterium
TCATATATCAAAATTAAAATTCAATGCAATTTTTCCAAGACTTTTTCGTACAGTGCCCTTAAACGTTGCGACATGAGTCGATACGCAAACCTTTCCTTAACATAAAGGTAAGCTGCTTTCCCATAAAGTTCAGCTAACCGTGGCTCATTATAAAACCTTAAGATGGCTTTAGCCAATAAAGTAGCTGAGCGTGCCGAAACCAGTAAACCGGTTAAACCATCTTGATTCACTTGATCAGCACCTTGATTAATCTCACAAGAAATAACCGGTTTAGCACAAGCCATCGCTTCTATTTGCACCATGCCAAAAGCCTCATTTTGATCAATTGAGGGCAAACAAAAAACATCGCAGATATGATAATACGCTGCTAATTCATTTTGTTCAATCTTACCTAAAAAATAAACCCGCTGTTCTAAGTGTAAACGCTGAACTTGTGCTTTTAAGTGCGGTGTTAATGGCCCTTCTCCACCTAACAGTAAAATACAATCAGCCGGTAGCTGCGCCATTGCCGCGATCAAATAAGTAAATCCCTTATAAGTCACATGCCGCCCTAAAGCAAATACTGAAAAACGCTGAGAAAATTGTGTGCGCAGTTGTTTAATCTTTTCTTGATAGTTATCCGGTGAAAAATAATCCGTATTAATACCATAGGGAATAAAATGAATAATATCACGTTGTTTAGCAACCGAAAGTTGTGTGGATTTTTCAGCCAAAAAAGAGCTTGCTACTGTCACAGCACTAACTCGCTTTAATAAGCGATTGACCCAAGGCTGATAATATTTTAGTGCTTTTTTTTGATAAATAATATCACTGTGCCAGCTAATGATGCGCTTAACGCGAGCGGGTAACACTAAAGAGGCCAGGTGCGCCATAGGATTGGGAAAATGTAAATGCACCAGAGAAAATTTATATTGTTGATGTAGCTTTAATAAAAAATAGGGCATGCTAGGAAAACACGGGGTACGCGCCAAAACAGCCGCCAATGCCACATTGTATTCCAGATAACCCTCGCGCTGTTTAATTTCAGTGCTAAAATGCGTATTTGCACTTAGCTTGACGATCTCAAAAAAAGGACTTAAACCGACGATGAAACTATCAACAACCGTTTCTATACCGCCTAGTTGGCCACTTGAAAATTTACCGATATGCAAAACCCGCTCCATGCTCGCCTCTCACACAAGAATTAACTATTGATATCTTAACTAAGCTATGCTTGAATCATTAGCAGAGAACAGATACTTTTATTTATTTTTAGATCAGCGCAGCCACTTATATCTAAACTTTATCGTTTCATCAAGCTTTTAATGACAACCCATTTAAATTGGGAATAATTTTTATAAAAAAGCAATGGACACATATCAAGGATGACATAAAATGCTTATTCCCATTATATTATCCGGCGGAACAGGTTCTCGCTTATGGCCTCTTTCGCGCGAAGCACACCCTAAACCTTTCATTCGATTGAACAACAGTTCGTTTTCCTTAATACAAAAAACCTATGAACGTGCTGTTAATATACCTAAAATTAACCGGGTTATTACGGTTACTAATACGGAATATTATCATCAAAGCAAAAAAGAACTGGCTCGACTTAACTATCTGGCTAATTATCCAGACATAAAATTTAATTTTTTACTGGAGCCTAGTTCACGTAATACCGCCCCGGCCATTGCCTTAAGTGCGCTATTAATCCAGCAATTAGTGAATCCCGATACCGTGTTATTGATACTCCCTGCTGACCATATCATTTTAAACCAGAAAAAATTTAATGCGTGTGTAAAAGCCGCTTATAAACTGGCTAAAAAAGGCTTTATAACCAGCTTTGGCATTATTCCCAATAAAGCTGAAACCGCTTATGGTTATATTAGATATACTATCGATGCCTCTATAAGCGCAGGATATTTAGCTGCAAGCTTTCATGAGAAACCTTCGCTTGAGGAATCCCAGCTTTTTATCGAACAAGGGAATTACCTGTGGAACTCGGGTATTTTTTGTTTTACAGCCAAAGTATTGTTACAACAATTTGAAAAATATGCACCTAAACTTTTCACGCAGATACAAAATTGTTGGAAGCTCAGCGCAAAAAAATTCCCTTTCTTTCAAGCTAATGACAGACTCGATCTTGACGCTAAAAATTTTAATAAAATAGATAAAATATCCATCGATTACGCTTTGATGGAAAAAATCGAAAATTTGGCGATAATTCCAGCTAATTTTGGTTGGTCGGACATGGGCTCATGGGATGAATTTAGTAAACAGCTAAAGCCTAATAAACAAGGAAATCGCGTACTCGGCGAAGCGATACTCGAAGAAAGCTACGATACGACCGTTTACAATCAATATGGTTCTGGGCGTTTAATTACCGGTTTAGGCTTAAAAAATTTGACGATAGTCGATACCCGCGACGCCTTATTGGTTGCTGAAAATTCTTATATACAACAAGTAAAACAATTGGTTGAAAAAGTAAAAGACAAAGGCTGTGAGTCTTATCGTTTTCATCAAATTGTATACCGCCCCTGGGGAAATTTCACCGTTTTAGAACAAAGCCATCACTATAAGCTAAAGCGTATTGTGGTTCATCCAGGCGCCAGTTTATCGCTACAGTTACATCAGCATCGTAGTGAATATTGGGTCATCGTCGAAGGAATCGCGAGCGTACAAAATGGCGAAAAAAAATTTACTTTACAAGTACAAGAATCCACGCTCATCCCGATAAAAACCAAACATTGCATCCGCAATCCAGGTGAAAATGATTTGATTTTTATCGAAATACAAAGCGGCGATTATTTAGGTGAAGATGATATTATCCGATTTAAAGACGATTATGGCCGGGAAACCGTCGTTTATGAAGACGCTAATATTCCCTCATAAACATCAATAGTATTATGAACAGAGGTTTGCCAAGAAAATTGTGCCGCTTGAACAGGCCCTTTTCGCTTTAAATCGGCCCGCAAAACCGGATCGCTTAATAAACGGCTTAGCGCGGCGGTTATCGCATCCACATCCCAAGGGTTTACTAATAACCCTGCCTCGCCAACCACCTCGGGAATACTCGATACGTTGGAGGTCATGCAGGGTATTCCACTGGCCAGTGCTTCTAAAACCGGCAAACCAAACCCTTCATACAGCGATAGATACACAAACGCATGAGCACCCGAATATAAATAAGGTAAATCCACCTCAGGAACATAACCTAAATAATAAAGTTGCTCTTTTTGAGTCAATTGATGAATTAATTTTTCTAATTGAGAGCTGCCCCATCCTTTACTCCCCACTAAAACCAATGGGTATTGCTTACGCCACTGTGATGGCAAGCGATAAAAAGCCTGTATAAGACGTTCTACATTTTTTCTAGGCTCTAAAGTGCCGATACAAAGTAAGTATTTTTTTTCTAGCAATTGATAACGCGCCAAAACGGGTTTTAAATCATTTTCTACACGAGGTCTAAAAATATTAGCCACTCCATGATAAACCGTCGTTATTTTATTGGCCGGCAAGTTAAAAAAATCAATAATTTCACGGCGTACAAAATGAGAACCGGTAATAATATGCTGCGCATGCTCTATGCTCATGGCTAAATGCTTCCATAAAAATTTAACCCTTTCTCGCGGATGATATTGCGGATAATGAATATGCGATAAATCATGCACCGTGCATAGCTTCGGCCCGGAATAAGGCCTTAAAATATAACTCGGTTCATGGTAAATAAAATTTTCCTCGGCAAAAGAAGCTACTTTTTTCATAAAACTCATATTACGAAATTTATTCAGCGTCGCATAAGTGCCGGGTAAGGATCGAACAAAAGCATTTATTTGAGTCGATAAATAATTTTTTTTAGCTAAATTTTCATAGTCGCTATTGATTTTTGGAATGCAAACAAGCGCACGAATGCGAGGATTTTGCTGTAAACCTTGTAGCAAACATTGGGTATAGTGCCCTATCCCAGTTAATGGCGGTTTTAAGGAGTGTCCATTGATAATAATTTTCATAATCGGGTAAAAGTAATGTCTCAAGATCCGTTTAGCGCTCAAAGAGCCGGGCGCACGGCGCAAAAATTGCATGCCAGCACAAATAACAAGCATTCGATGCAAGAAACTATAGCATCGCCCTTAAAGTTTTGCTATGATTCGCCAATCTGGTTTCATTGTCATATTTTTAGGGACGTCATGACAGAAATATCTTGCCTAGCACTATAGAAAACTAATTTTTGCTTTTGCTTTTGCTTTTGCTTTTGCTTTTGCTTTTGCTTTTGCTTTTGCT
>CAZSWN010000010.1:0-29976 GCA_964611135.1 uncultured Coxiellaceae bacterium
GGGAGTTTATTCATGCAATGGGTGCTTATTTAGCAGCAGGAAATGCAAAAAAAGAGGATTCTCTGGTGCAATTAGCCTATGAGCAAGGCGTCCCAATTTTTTGCCCTGCTTTTACCGACTCGTCAGCGGGATTTGGTTTGGTGCTTCATCAAGTAAAAAACCCGAATCGACATTTAACGATCGATTCAATTCGTGATTTTCGTGAACTAACCGAAATTAAAATTAAGGCAGAAACGACCGGGTTATTAATGATAGGTGGCGGAGTGCCGAAAAATTTTGTGCAAGATACGGTGGTTTGTGCGGATATTCTTGGGAAACCTGTTGAGATGCATAAATACGCTATTCAAATTACGGTAGCGGATGTGCGTGATGGGGCTTGTTCAAGTTCTACATTAAAAGAAGCCTGCTCATGGGGGAAAGTGGATATGGCTTATGAGCAAATGGTTTTCGCAGAAGCGACATCAGTACTACCCCTTTTAGCCAGTGATGCTTATCACCGTGGTTTTTGGAAAACCCGTAAACGCAGGCGCTATACGGATTTATTTAGTTAATAAAAAGAGGCGCTAAAGATGCATTGCATGCCAGCAAAGAAGGCTTTTTTAGGCCTTGATCCTAAAGATGCGGTTGCTTACGAAGAGGCTAGGGCTGTTATTATCCCTTTTGGCCTTGAAAATTCGGTAACTTATGGCGGAGGGACTGCTCAAGGTCCCGCGGCTATTATCCGTGCGTCTCACGAAGTAGAATTGTTTGATGAACATTTATGGTGTGAACCTTTTCGCCAGCTTGGCATTGTGACGCTGGATGAGCCGAGCATTGAAAGTGAAATTCCAAAAGCGCTACAACAACTAGAAAAGATAGTAAAACAAGTGTTAGATGATGAAAAGTTTCCATTTGTTTTAGGTGGTGAGCATTCTATTACGATAGGCGCAATTCGTCCTTTTTTAAAAAAATATGATAATTTAATCCTGTTACACTTTGATGCCCATGCCGATTTACGTAATGGATATCATGGCGAGCATTATTCCCATGCTTCAGCGATTAGGCGTTGTTTGGATCAGGCTAAACTCAAGGTCGTTTCAGTGGGTATTCGCAATATTTCAGCCGAGGAAGTTCCATTTGTTGAAGAAAATCGTGAAAGAATTCATATTTATTGGGGAAAAGATAAGAAAAAATGGAACACCGATGAAATAGTTTCTCATTTAAAGGACCTTCCCATTTATTTGACATTTGATGTGGATGGATTTGATTCAAGTGTGATGCCCGCTACGGGAACACCAGAGCCGGGCGGTTTATTTTGGCAAGATGTTATAGAAATTATCACAGCGGCAAGTCAAGTTGGTACGATTGTAGGTGCGGATATTAATGAGCTCGCCCCTATCCCGCATTTCCACAGCTGTGATTTTTTAGTCGCAAAACTTGCTTATAAAATCCTTTCTTTAATCTAAAATTGATAGAAAGTAAGGATTATTTTTGAAAAAATATTTAGCTTATCTAATAAATAGTACGCTTGTCTGGGAAGCAGGATAATATATATTTTTTATATGATAGTGGGTAAGGTCTGGTAATAATAATTTATCGGGCGGAGTGATATATTGAATAACAGGTTGTTTTTTTATGGGCTGAAATTGTAAAAGCCATGTTTTATGATAGTGGACTAGTCCTAACCATAACGGAATACCATTACTGAATTTTTTATGAGAATCCCAAAGATTTAAAACTAATAAAGTATGGGTAGCCGTAAAATATTTTGTCATAGTTAATGCGGGCATTTGGCCCGCATTAGATGAAATAAATAGGGGAATATTAGAGTTATTGCTATGCAAACTTAAATTATACAGTGCCGTTAATATCCTTGTTTTGGGAAGGGTATGCCAGGCTTGTTTTTCTAAGCTACTTTGTATGTTAGAGAGTTTATCTGCCCATTGAATATTTAAAGCTTCTATGTTTTTTCCAAAGCGATCTTCACGGTAAATGGGGTTTTGCAGTTTAGCATCAGTCCACCAAGTTTTAAAATCGATAATTTGTTCAGGGAAAAGAAGCTGGGAATTTAGAAGTAATTTTTTGTAATCGTAAGTTAGATTAAATCCCCAACAAATCAATAAAATTAAAATGCCAATACTTCCAATTTTAGCACTTGAAATAGGCTTATTATTTATTTTTCGGCGATAAGAAAGCGTTGCTCCCGTAACGATGCTAAGGCCCAGTAAAGCACCCGCCAATACATCACTAAACCAATGGGCTGTTAAATAAAGGCGTGAAAACATGACTAAAAGAACGATTAAACTAGCTAATCCATAAAAAAACATTCGTTGCCTTTTGGGGCGCTGCAATGCGATTAAAACAGCAAAAAATCCTAAGATAGAAACACTGCTTACTGTATGGCCGCTAGGAAAAGAGGCGCCAAGAGGTGTTTTTACTAAACCAATAGGACGCGCTATATGCAAAAGATGTTTCAATAAATCGCCTAAGCCATAACTTAATACGCCAACAATTGCCCAATGTAAGGCGGTCCAAAAATTTCGTTGGATTAGAAAAATAATTAAAAGAAGTAACCAGAATACACTTAATACTCTAGGGCTTAATTCTGTCATGATAACAAAAAATTTATCGAGATTTGGCTGGCGTAAGCTACGCATTAAGTGATAAATCGATTCATTTAAGTAGGTTGCTACACCGTGATGTGTAACACTAATTGCAATTAATAAAAATCCAAGTGCAGAAAAAATACAAACTAAAGCAAGTGTTAATTGCGTATGAGATTGAGGATATCGTGAATCCATTAAAAGAGAGCTTATGGTCTTAAGTTTAGGGTGATTGCGGGTAAAACCCCAGAGATACGCAACTTGTTTATCTAATAAACGGCCAAACCAAGCATAACATGATTTAATAAACGAATAGACTAGCCAGGTAAACAGCAAAAGTAAGACAACAAAGATGATTAATTTGCTCGCTACTTCAGGCGGTAATTGTTGAGAAGCCTGACCTAAAAGTATTCCGGGCAACATATAAATAGGTGCCCATGCAATCGCAGAAATAATATCCGCTATTAGGAATTGGCGGTAAGGCATAAGGACCATGCCAGCGATAAAGGGTAAAATAGCACGAATAGGTCCAATAAACCGACCAAAAAAAATGCTTTTCCCGCCATGGGTGTCAAAAAAAGCTTTTCCTTTGTGTAAAAGTGCGGGATAGCGACGAAACAACCATAGATCCCCTGTACGATGATGGTAGTGGCGCCCTATCCAAAAGCTAAGTACGTCACCTGTAATAGCGCCTGCAATAGCCCATAAAATAATACTGGTAAATGGTAAAACACCGATACCAATCAAGGTTCCTATCGCTGTCATAAAGACAGTGCCAGGAACTAAAAACCCGATCAGCACAAGACACTCAAGAAACGCGATAAAACAGGTAATTAGTCCCCCTAAATAGGGATGAATTTGTAACCAATCAAAAAAAGGCTTGAGATCGGGAAGTATCATTAGGCTACGTTTTCTCCAGCCGCTTGCTTATCTGCGTGGTAAGAAGAGCGCACTAGAGGGCCGCTTGCTACACGCGTAAATCCCATCTGTTTAGCTAATGCCCCAAGCTCTTTAAACTCCTGAGGGGTAACATACCGCGCAACAGGGAAATGATGGCGACTTGGGGCTAGGTATTGACCAAGGGTTATCATGTCAACGTAATGTTTACGTAAATCTCGCATAGTTTCCTTAACCTCTTCTAAGGTTTCACCTAGTCCTAGCATGAGCCCTGATTTAGTGGGTATGCCTGGGAAACGATTTTTAAACTCAGATAATAATTTTAATGACCAATCATAGTCTGAACCCGGGCGTGCTTGCTTGTATAAACGTGGAACTGTTTCAATGTTATGGTTAAAAACATCCGGTAATCCAGTGGCAATTGCATCTAAAGCAATCGCCATGCGGCCTCGAAAGTCTGGCACGAGGACTTCAATGCTGAGTGTAGGGCAAGCAAGCCGCAATGCTTGTAGACAAGCCGTGAAATGAGCGGCTCCCCCATCACGTAGATCATCACGATCTACGGAGGTGATGACAACATAGCGAAGTCCCATTTTTTGGACGGTTTTGGCTAAATTACTCGGCTCATCGGGATCGAGTGGATCGGGGCGCCCATGGCCAACATCACAAAAGGTACAACGCCGAGTGCATTTATCACCCATGATCATAAAAGTAGCTGTACCATGACTAAAACATTCACTTAAATTAGGGCAAGAGGCTTCTTCACATACCGTATAAAGACGATTTTTGCGCAACATGGCTTTAAGTTGATCGACAGCGGGGTTCGTCGGTAGTTTAATGCGGATCCAATCTGGCTTGCGTAAAGGATTAGTTGGCGCAATTTTTATTGGAATGCGAGCCATTTTCGCAGCCCCACGTTGCTTTTGTCTCGGATCGGTAGCTTGTATGGTTTCCATAGCATTAATGATTTTATATTAAATGGCGCAATTTTAGCATAGAGTCCATCGTATAGAGTAAATTTGGTTAGATAAAATAGTCTATGGATTAATTTTAAAGTCAGCCTAGTTATTACATTCGTTGCTAGTTGGCAGTTTCTTTAGCGGGAGATTTTCTTTAAAGGCTATTAGAGTTAGCTGTAGTTGTTCCATGAAAGCATTCGCTACCACGTTTAGATCACTAGGCCCACCTAGATCAGCAAGTTGAGTCATATTAAGTTGACTAAAGCCACAAGGGTTAATTCCTAAGAATGGGCTAAGATCCATCGCAACATTAAGTGCGAGGCCATGATAACAACAGCCATGTCGAATACGCAGACCAATAGAGGCTATTTTAGCGGAATTAACATAAACGCCAGGCGCTTCTTTCTTTGCTTCGGCACGAATAGTATAACGGGCGAGTAAGCCAATGACTGTTTTTTCAAGGAGCGTAACAAGCTCACGTACCCCTAATTCTAAACGACGAAGATTAAAAAGCGGATATACAACAAGCTGTCCAGGCCCATGGTAAGTTACCTGCCCACCACGATCGGTTTTTACGATGGGAATAATACCGGGATTAAGAATATGCGTTAACTTGCCTGCTTGCCCTAAGGTATAAACAGGGTCATGTTCAATGAACCAAACTTCATCTGGGGTTTTGGGCGTGCGTTTATCTGTAAACAAGCGCATGGCCTCGGCTACTGTGCGGTAGCTACCCTGGCGTAAAGGACGTACAATAAGCTGCTTCATAGGCATAGCTCAAAAAGTATACTGGATCTATCAAGTCGTTGAAAGTTTCTTTTAGGTGTAATTTATCACGGGCTAAATTGAAGTTTTCATCGGCTTACAGTAGGACACACGGATATCTTCGGATTTGCTTATTAATTTCTGATAAAATCTGTATCTCCTCCTAAGAAAGTGAGTTGTTATGAAACGAGGGTTAATTTTATTTTTTCTTTTATTAGCTAATTCAGCTTATGCAATGACCAATCCGGCTTCCGTTTACTGCTTCCATCATGGTGGCGAATTGAAGATTATGAAGGGAGCTACAGGGGGCGCTATAGGGGTTTGTGTGTTTCATAATAAAAGTTATTGTGAAGAATGGAGTTACACAAGGGGCATTTGTAAACCTAGCGAATATTATTTGCCGGAGAAAAGAATAGGGACAAACTATTGTTTTGCCCAGTTAGTTAATAAAAATCTAATTATTTATTTATGTAAAGTGAAGTGATGTTAATCACAGAAAAGCGTTTAGCCTATTTTAAAGCCATGGATATTCCGATCTGGGTTTCGCGAGAAAAAAGCGATAAATTAACTGAAGAAGATATAAAGGATGATACGGTGCCTATAAAATCGGTGAAGACACGCAAACAAGAAATTTCAGCACTTAATTGGAAAGAGTTAAGATCAGCTGTGAGCGATTGTAAAGCCTGTAACCTTTATAAAACTCGCAGTAATCCGGTATTTGGCATAGGTAATCCAAATGCGGATTTGTTGGTTATTGGTGAAGCGCCCGGTGCAAATGAGGATAAACAAGGAGAACCTTTCGTCGGTCGAGGCGGACAGTTATTGACAAATATGTTGTTGTCAATTGGTTTTAAACGAGAAAATGTCTATATTGCTAATATTTTAAAATCCCGCCCACCTAATAATCGCGACCCTTCTTTAGATGAAGTTAAGGCTTGTACGCCTTATTTATTGAGACAGATTTGTTTAATTAAACCAAAATTAATTTTAGCGGTGGGTCGAATTGCCGCACATTATTTATTGTCGACCAATGCGACGATGGCAAGTTTACGTGGAAATTTATTTCATTATGGGCTAGATAAAATCCCCTTATTAGTTACCTATCACCCCGCCTACTTACTCCGCTCTCCGCGTGAAAAACGTAAAGCATGGCAGGATATGCAATGTGTAAAAAAACAACTAAACAGAGAAATGATCGACTTGCTCAATTAACTAAATGTCTTAGCAAAACTTCACTAGGCTTAGGTTTTAGCTTAATCGAGTTATTATTTACAATGGCTTTATTGGCTATTTTATTAGGGTTAGCATTTCCAGTTTATAGGCATTTGATAGCGGAGCTGCGCTTATTTATCTTAACGGAACGTATTAATATGACCATCCATTATGCACGGAGTGAGGCTATTAGACGACAGCGTCTTGTTACAGTATGTAAAAGCAAGGATAGCAAAACCTGTTCAGGAAGATGGAAGGACGGTTGGATCGTTTTTTCTGCAAAAAATCCAACTGATTTAGTTAATAGCACGACCCTATTGCGGGTTTATCCTGCTTTGGGCCGCACGGATTTCTTAGCCTGGCGTGGTTCCCGATCGCATGATTATTTAAAATTGAGGCCTGATGGCTCCACTTATGGGCAAAATGGCAGTTTTATTATTTGTGTTGGTGTATTATCAAAAAAAGTAGCTTGGCTCGTTAAGGTGAGTCAGACGGGGAGGATCAGAGTTGATAAAAAAAATGCGAAGTATTCAGATTGTAATTATTAAACCATTGGATATCCTTTAAATTGTTTTGTTGTATGAAAAAAATTATTTCCTTTATTTTGCCTATATTTTCAGTAAATGCTAACGCTTTAGCGTCCGATTCATTGGGTGATTTATCCGATAAGCTATTGTTACCTATGTCACTATTAACTGGCGCCTTGTATAATATGAGCTTAGCGATAGGCATCGCCTTATTGTTTGGTGCGCTTATTCAATATAAAAACTATCGAAACAACCCTTCGCAGGTTCCTTTGAGCCGACCGATTACTTTGTTGGTATTTGGGTTAGTTTTATTAATATTGCCTATTCTTACAAAATTTTCCGAAAGCGCGCTTTTAGTTTCCAGAGTATCTTAAAATGAAAATTCTAATTAGTAATGACGATGGTGTACATGCTCCAGGACTATCTATTTTAGCAAAAGCTTTAGCTCAAATTGCCGAAATAACGATAGTAGCGCCAGACAGGGATCGCAGCGGCGCTAGTAATTCATTGACTTTACAGCACCCTTTAAGGCTTAGACGCTTGGACGAAGGGATCATTAGTGTGCAAGGAACACCCACAGATTGTGTTCATTTAGCCTTAACGGGATTGTTGAGTGAAGATAAAATTCCAGATATGGTAGTCTCAGGTATCAATGCGGGATCTAATTTGGGCGATGATGTTTTTTATTCAGGAACGGTTGCCGCTGCAATGGAAGGGAGATTTCTAGGAATACCCGCTATTGCTTTTTCGATAGCAGGTAGCGAGCCTATGTATTATTCTACCGCCGCAGAAGTTGCTAAGCGATTGGTAACCCTTTTATATGAAAAGCCGATTCCTGCGAAAACTATCTTAAACGTCAATATTCCTGACGTTGCGTTTGACGATTTAAAAGGTTACGAAGTAACCCGCTTGGGAACCCGCCATAATGCAGATAGGATGATGCCAAGCAAGGATCCGCGAGGACATACTATTTACTGGATAGGTAGCTCAGGTAAAGAAGATGACGCCGGAAAAGGTACCGATTTTTATGCGGTCGGGCAACAGCAAGTTAGTATTACACCATTACAGCTAGATTTGACGCATCATTCAGCCCGAGAGCAGATCGAAGATTGGATTGTTAATATGGATCCTAAACTATAAATCCACCGATTTTTTTCCTATCAAAAGGATTGTTTGGAAATTTAAAATGAATTATTTTTCAAAGCTCTATGACAAAATGCTTACATGGGCTAAGCATCATCACGCCCCTTATTACTTATTTGTTTTAAGTTTCGCAGAGTCCTCTTTTTTTCCAATTCCGCCCGACGTGATGTTAGCGCCTATGGTTCTAGCTAAGCCTTGTTGTGCTTGGCGTTACGCGTTTTTAACCACAATAGCCTCTGTTTTAGGCGGGCTATTCGGTTATTGGATAGGAAGTGTCGCATTTGATTGGGTACATCTTTATATTGTTCAATTTGGATATGAGTCGACCTATCAACAAATTGAGCATGGATTTAATCAATGGAATTTTTGGATCCTTTTTTTAGCAGGGTTTGCCCCTATCCCGTATAAGCTATTTACGATAGCCGCTGGTGCCTTGCATGTTACGCTATTACCCTTTATCTTGGGATCTTTAGTGGGTCGCGGCGGACGGTTTTTTTTAGTCGCTTTTTTAATACGCTGGGGTGGTGTTCATATTGATAAATTATTACGACATTATATCGATCGAATATCTTGGTTTATTCTATCGCTCGCAATCATTGTGTTCGCTTATCTTAAGTTTTAGGGCTGAATCTACTTGTAGCCATCAAAATTGTGGTTTAAATTCACAATTTGCCTACTTTCGATAAAAACGATAATAGTGATGTTTACATTTATACTAAAAAGCAGGCGCTGGTTTATGTCAGTGGATGCGTATTTGGATAATTGATAATAAAGTAAGCAGGTTATCTAGGAAATTACTAAGCTTTGCTAAATAATAACCAAAAGATAGTTATTTAGTTATTACTTATCATCTAGGTTAATTATCAGGGAGAGTCAATATGCGTAACAAAGGCGATTCAGTTAAAAAAAAGGGAGGTGAAAAACAGGAAAGTGAGCTTGTAATCGAGCAAGTATTTGAAAATAAACCCGAAAGGTTTTTATTAAATCGTGAAAATGGAGAAGCTGACGCAGCCGTACCGCCTAAATATACCAGACGAGATGAGTCACTTGGTGCAACGCAGTTATATCTCAATGAAATAGGGTTTTCGCCTTTATTAACAGCCGAAGAAGAGGTTTATTATGCGCGGCTAATTGCGAAAGGTGATCAAGATGCTCGTAAACGAATGATAGAAAGTAATCTACGCTTAGTTGTTAAAATTGCGCGGCACTATAATAATCGAGGTTTGCAGTTTTTGGATCTTATCGAAGAAGGTAATTTAGGTTTAATGCATGCCGTAGAAAAATTTGATCCAGAAAGAGGTTTTCGTTTTTCGACTTATGCCACATGGTGGGTTCGTCAGGCTATTGAACGAGCTATTATGAATCAAGCGAGGACCGTTCGATTGCCTATCCATGTCGTTAAAGAACTGAATGTTTATTTACAAGCCGCAAGAGAGCTCACACAAAAGCTCGATCATAAGCCGACAGCCGATGAAATTGCTAAGTGGTTAGATCGACCATTTGAAGAGGTAGAGCGGATGCTGGGTTTAAATGAGCATATTACTTCTGTGGATGCGCCGGCTAGTAGTGAAGCGGATAAACCTTTACTTGAAACTTTATCAGATAACCGAGAAAATGATCCCGAGCATATCTTAGAGGACGAAAATTTACGTAAACATCTTGAAGCGTGGTTAAAAGAATTATCAACTAATCAACGAGAAGTGATTGCAAGACGTTACGGTTTATTAGGTTGTGATCGAATGACTTTAGAAGAAGTCGGCGAAGTGATAGGTTTAACGCGAGAACGAGTTCGTCAAATTCAGGTAGAAGGTTTAAAGACCTTACGGAAAATCATGGAGAAACAAGGATTCTCGGCCAGTTTATTGTACGACTAATGAAGGCTTAAATAACAATAAAATGTTAAAAAATATGAAATGGGTTTTAAATTACAAACATAGCATTGCGTATATTATTTTAATTGTTTTGCTAAATACCTTGTTTACTTTTATCCCGCTAACCCCTGTATTAGGCGCGGATATTTCACCGATGGATTGGACGGTCGGTATTATTTATGTATTGCGCGATTTTGCGCAACGCGAATTACAACACAAAGTTATTTTTGCCATGTTTATTGGGAGTATCCTTAGCTATAGTTTAGCGGGTAAGGCTATGGCGATTGCGAGTATGAGCGCATTTTTAATCGCTGAATTCATTGATTGGGCCGTTTATACTTATACACGTCGCTCCTTGTCTCAGCGTATACTTTGGTCTGCAAGCCTCAGTGCGCCGGTTGATAGCAGTGTATTTTTAATGATTATCCATCAATTTAATTATTTGGCGGTTGTGATTTTATCCTTCGCTAAAATCCTGGGTGTATTTATGGTTTGGTACGGTTGGCGTTTTCGAGAACGACGTACACTTGCCAGCCATTTGAACGTAATCACAGCGAAGTGAGTTTTAACGGATAGCGAAAGAGTCTCCTTCTCAATATGGACGCTCGTTTCTAAATACTGAAAAATATCTATTGTTTATTTAAGCTAAGATTTGTTTGATAGTGGCTATGGTAATTTCCTTCAGTTCTTCTAATACGGATAAGGGGGTATTTAATGGCGGTAACCAATAAATTGTATTTCCTAAAGGGCGTAACCAAGCACCCAACTTTATGGCTGCTTGAAAAATTTGATAGCCTATACGCTGGGGTTTTTCTTTTTCACTCAAACATAAATCAGCAGCGGCTATCCCTCCTATGACGCGGATGTTAGTTAATCTTTCAGTCCTAATAGCGACTTCCTGCATTGATTTTCTTAGAAAAAAATCTTTTTCTTGAACCTGCTTATAAATCTTCTCATCTTCTAAAACATGCAAGGATTCCAGGGCAACAGCAGCAGCTAAGGCATTCCCGCTGAAGGTATGTGAATGTAGAAAATTTTTTTCTATTGAATAATCAGCATAAAAAAGATCATAAATATCGCTATGGGTTAGCACAGCGCTCATAGCTAACCAGCCAGAGGTTAATCCTTTGCTTAAACAAATAAAATCGGGCTTTATTTGTGCATGATCAGACGCTAAAGCATAGCCCGTTCTTCCTAAGCCGGTCATGATTTCATCCGCAATTAAATAGATACCATGAGCGTGTGTCCAGGTACGCAAGCGGCGTAAAAAGTCCTGACTATATATCCGCATTCCGGCGGCTCCTTGAACAATCGGTTCGACAATAATCGCTGCTAAATGCGCCGCTTGCCGTTCAAGTTGTTCTTCAATAGGTGGCCAAATACAGGAGCAATCATCCCATAAAGGATCGGTCGTTGAATTAACGTAGGGTATATTTCGGATGAATTTGGGCTGTATTAAATGAGTTTCGTAGGCTTGACGGTAAAGACCTAAGTCACTAAGCCCTAGAGCCATAAAAGTCTCGCCATGATAAGCATTTTCTAGGGCAGTAAATTGGGTGCGTTGGCTTTCGCCACGCAGCTTTTGGGCATGTAGACTCATTTTAAGGGCGATTTCAACGGCTGAGGAGCCCTCGCTGGCATAAAATACTTTATCTAGTCCTGGGCAAAGTTGGCTTAATTTCTCTGAAAGTTGGACGATAATTTCATAGGTGCTATTGGCAAATATCACATGCTCAAAGCATTCGAGTTGGGCTAAAAGCGCCGCTTTTAGCCGAGGGTGGTTATGACCTAGTGATTTACACCACCAGCTAGAGATCGCATCTATTATTTTCCTTCCATCATTTAGCTCGATATAGGGCCCGTAAGCCTTAGTAACGATTAAAGGGGGGAAGGTCTCATAATCCTTCATTTGTGAGCAAGGATGCCAAATATGCAGTAGGTCGCGATTGATAAGATCCATAAAATAGAGTAAAAAAGGTACAGTTAAGCATGAAAATGACTCAAAATGCGAGCATCGTTATTTTTGATAAAAAATGATTATAAATAACCCAGAAAATATCAGAGAGCTCCCTTTAGAAAAAAGCTTTTTAGAGTAAAGTTTGTGTGGAATAAAAAAAATAAAATCAAAATAAAAGCTTGTTTTAGGGCAATGCGTCCCTATCACATTGCTAAAAATTTTTTATTGTTTAGCCCGCTTTTTTTAGGGTATCAATTTACTAATAGCGTTGCGTTGAAAAATGCTTTTTTAGGGTTTTTGATTTTTTGTTTTTTAGCTTCTAGCGCTTATTTGATTAATGATTTACTGGATTTGGAAAACGATAAACAGCATTTTCGCAAACAAAAACGTCCCTTTGCGGCGGGAGAGCTTCCGCTTAATGTGGGAATTATATTAGCGCCTTGTTTGTCTATCCTTGCGTTGAGCCTCTCATTTTATTTACCGCTAAATTTCTTAATAGCGGCTATAGCTTACTATCTGTTAGCCTTACTTTATTCATTTTTTATCAAACAAAAAAAATGGTTAGACGTTACTTTGTTAGCTGTTTTGTATTCTGTGCGTGTATTTGCTGGCATGGCTTTGCTAGAAAAAGGGTTTTCGCCGTGGTTGATTTTTTTCGTGCTGTTTTTGTTTTTTAGTTTAGCTTTACTTAAGCGTTATGCTGAGCTTCATACGATGCAATTGGAAAATAAAGTATTTTTATTAGGTCGAGCCTACCAATTAACGGATAAAAATAAGCTTATTTTCTTAGGTCATGTGAGTGGTCATTTATCAATCCTAGTATTTATTGCTTATATTTATTCAGAAAAAGTAGGAGTTTTTTATAAAAGCCCTTTATTACTCTGGTTAATTTGTCCCTGTTTATTCATTTGGCTTAGACATATTTGGTATCTTGCAAAGCAAGGAAAGATTCGTGACGATCCCGTTGTTTTTACAGTGACGGATAGCTACAGTTGGATTATCTTAGTCCTAATAATCACAATTGCTTTAATAGCGACATGGGTCCCCTTTTCTTTTAAATAATATAATGTTGTTTTTTTACATTTATTAAGGATTTTTTAGTGATGTCATAGAGTTGACAAGGAATCCTATTCATTTTATGTTGGCAACTTTGTGATTTAAGAGCTTATTATGTTAAATCTCGAGGTTCGTCACGATTGGACTCAAGAACAAATTCAAACGCTATTTCGGCAGCCTTTTAATGATTTAATTTACCTTGCGCATACTGTGCATCGGCAGTCTTTTCAAACTAATGCTATACAAATTAGTAGTTTGTTCAATGTTAAGACAGGCCTCTGTCCAGAGGATTGTGCCTATTGCCCCCAGAGTGGTCATTACAATACCGGGCTTAAAAAGGAAGCCTTATTGACGGTAGAACAAGTAAAAGTGGCCGCTAAAAAAGCAAAAGAAAAAGGCGCAGGCCGATTTTGTATTGCCGCTGCATGGCGAAGTCCTCCTAAAAAAGAGTTTATTGATATTTTAGCGATGGTGTCTGCCATTAAGACATTAGAATTAGAGGCGTGTGCTACTTTAGGGATGCTTACAAAAGAACAAGCTGAGCAATTAGCCGCAGTCGGTTTAGATTATTATAACCATAACTTAGATACTTCGCCGGAATATTACGCGACTATTATTTCAACCAGAACCTATCAAGAGCGCTTGGAAACCTTAACATGTGTTCGTGCGGCGGGTATTAAGGTATGTTGTGGGGGCATTATTGGCATGGGTGAAACACGAGAAGATCGCATGGGCTTATTACAGCAATTAGCGAATATGTCCGAGCATCCTAGAAGTGTTACCTTGAATAAATTAATCCCTATTTCCGGTACCCCTTTGGCGGATAAACCAGCCGTTGATTCCTTTGAGTTTACTCGTGTAGTGGCTGCAGCACGTATTATGCTACCGTTTAGTATGCTACGTTTATCAGCTGGGCGCGATAGTTTGAGTGAAGAAGCGCAAGCCTTATGTTTTTTTGCCGGCGCTAATTCAATTCATTATGGTGAAAAATTATTAACGACAGAGAATGTTTCCCCTGACAAGGATAATGCCCTGTTAGAAAAATTAGGCCTTAAAGCGGTTTTAATCGATACCGAATTAAATGCATGCCATTAAACCTTGAAGACGCATTAACTCGACATAAAAAAGCCGGCCTTTATAGAGAGCGTAAGGTTTTACAAGGTTTAACAGGGGTACAGCGGCGCTATAGCGATAAAAATTTTTTTTCATTTTGTTCTAATGATTATTTAGGTCTGGCTCAACATCCGGCTGTTATAAAGTCATTTCAGCAAGCGGCTAATGATTATGGTGTTGGAAGTGGTGCATCGCATTTTCTAGGGGCTTATAGTCGCGTTCATTATGAACTTGAACAAGCTCTAGCGGAATTCCTTAATTTTTCGAGAGTATTGGTGTTTTCTACCGGTTATATGGCGAATATAGGTATTTTAGCCAGTTTATTGCATAGACAGGATGCTATATTTGCCGACAAGCTAAATCATGCCTCTTTAATTGATGGGGCAAGATTGAGTTCTGCCTCATTTAAGCGTTATGCGCATAATAATCTTATTAGTCTCGATAGACAGTTGATACGCTCAAGCGCTAGACATAAATTTATTGTTTCTGACAGTGTGTTCAGTATGGACGGTGATTTAGCCTTATTGCCGGATTTAGTTGAAAAAGCAAAAAAGTATTCGGCGACCTTGTTAATAGATGATGCGCATGGCTTAGGGGTTTTGGGTAGAAAAGGTGCTGGGATTAGTGATTATTTTGGTTTAAAGCCCGATATTTTATCCGGCGGATTTGGCAAAGCTTTTGGATGCTTTGGTGGTTTTGCGGCGGCCAATGAAGCGATAATAGAGCATTTGATACAATTTTCACGTCCTTATATGTATACGACGGCTTTGCCCCCCGCTATCGCTAAAGCCATACAGACTAGTTTAATATTATTGCAGGCGGAAAATTGGCGTAGAGAAAAATTACAATATTTAATTAGCCATTTTAAGCAAATGGCAGAGTATTTAGGGTTGCCGGTGTTACCATCAGAGACCCCTATTCAAGTGCTTTTAATAGGTAGTACCGAACAAACCATAGCGCTAGCGGCCTATTTATTGCAAAATGGTTTCTTGGTTAATGCGATTCGCCCCCCGACAGTGGCTAAAAATACGTCACGTCTACGTATAAGCTTGAGTGCATTACATACAAAAAACGAAATTGATAAATTATTAGAACAAATAGCCTTAGGGCTGAAATTGATCAAGATAAATGATAAATCTATTAGATGAAAAAAAAATTGCGCCTCGTTTTAATAAGGCAGCAAAAACCTATGATCAAGTAGCTGTATTACAACGACAGGTAGGAATGGCTTTGCTAGAACGCCTACAAGGAATTCGTTGCCAGCCTCAAAGCATTTTAGATTTAGGTTGTGGGACAGGCTACATTGAATCTTTTTTAAAAAAAGCCTATCCAGCGGCTAAAATTATAGGTTTAGATAAGGCGAGCGGGATGCTGATCCAAGCGCAGTATAAAGAAAAAGGGCAAGCTTCTTCAAAAACGCATTGGGTAGGTGGATATGCTGAGAATTTACCTTTTAGTGACCATGCCTTTGAATTAGTTTATTCGAATTTAATGTTACATTGGAGTGTTGATTTTACTAAAAGTCTCCATGAAATACGTCGCGTATTAAAGCCAGGTGGCTTGTTACTTTTCTCTATGGTTGGACCTGATACTTTACAAGAGTTACGGTATTGTTGGGCGCAGGTGGATGATAAGCCGCATGTGCATCTGTTCGTTGATATGCATGATTTAGGCGACAATTTATTGCAGGTGCCTTTTAGTGATCCTGTGATGGATGTTGATTATTTTACCTTACTCGATTCAAAAGCCTTAATTTTAATGAGGGAATTAAAGGATTTAGGGGTGCAAAACCTTGCCCAGGATCGTCAACGCGGTTTGACTTCTAAAGGTTCTTTGCAAAAATTGATTAAAGCCTATGAGGCTTTTCGTAATGCAGAAGGAAAACTACCCGCAACCTGGGAAATTATCTATGGCCATGCTTGGGCAGCCGAAAAAAAAACCGCTCAGAATAGCTTTAACGAAATTAAAATTCCACTTCATCATATTCGAGCAGCAATCAATAACATAAAATAATTGCTCCCATACAGATATAAAATAATGACAACTAAAGGTTTCTTTATTCTAGGAACAGATACGCATGTTGGTAAAACTACCGTAGCGCTTAGTTTGCTATCCGCCTTAAAGGCAAGTGCTTATTCTACCATCGCGTTAAAGCCTGTTGCCAGTGGAGCGCAAGCTACTAAAAATGGATTGCGAAATGGAGACGCAATCAGTTTGCAAAAGGCCGCAACGATACATTTACCTTATGAGCAAGTGAATCCTTTTTGTTTTACCGCAGCGACCGCTCCTCATATTGCGGCTGCTCAACAAGCTTGTACATTGAGTGTTACAAAGATAGTGCAAGCATGTCGATCTTTATTGCATGATACAGTGGATTATCGTGTTATTGAGGGCATAGGCGGTGCTTTGGTTCCTCTAAATGAACGAGAAACCATGCTTGATTTGGTTCAGGCTTTAGGTTTTCCTATTATTCTTGTTGTGGGTTTACGTCTGGGTTGTTTAAATCATGCTCTTTTGACTTACGAAAGCTTGAGAATTAGAAATATTTCTGTAGTAGCTTGCTTAGCTAATCAAATTGATCCCGAAATGTCATTTTGTGAAGAAAATTACTTGATTTTAAGCCAATATATCCAAGTGCCTTTTTTTGAGTTTATTCCTCACGTAAAGGAAAAAATAGGAAAACTTAAGCTGAATATCGATTGGTCAGTATTAATCGAAAAAGCAGCTTGTTTTACTTAATGGTCCTTATTGAGGGCCGGATTCGCAGAGGTAGGCACCTTAGGTATATAATGTTTAATTAGCTGTGGATGGAGATTAACTGCGATTTTGGCAGTGTTTTTAACTTATATGAAATTTTTAAACCGCATTTTAAGCCTTATAATTATATTATTCCCTATGCAGACTGTATGGGCCACGGCAACGGATGAGCTAACGCAGCTATTGAGTAGCTTAAAAAGCTCCAAGGCTGATTTTACTCAAACAATTATGAATGGTAGAGGTCAAATTCTACAGCAAACGAGCGGTATGATGACCTTACAGCGACCAGGTCGCTTTCGCTGGGAGGTTAGAGCTCCCAGTAAACAATTATTAATTGCTGATGGTCAGCATATTTGGTTTTATGATGTAGATTTACAACAAGTAACGATACAAAAACAACAAACAGCTGACGCAAGTTCCCCTGCCGCTTTATTAAGTGAGGCACCTAAAAATTTAACAGTACATTTTATTGTAAGTTCTTTAGCAGATGTTCATGGCTTTCATTTAATTCCAAAGGATAAAAAGGCAATATTTCAATCAATAAGTTTAATTTTTCAACAAAATAAATTACGAGAAATGCGTTTAGTCGATAAATTAGGCCAACAAACCATAGTTAATTTTTCTCAAGTTGAATTAAATCCTTATTTATCGTCCCAGACTTTCCATTTTAGTATGCCAACTAATAAAAATATTGAGGTTGTTAAAGGATAAAAAATATGTCGCATACTCACCATCATTGCGCGTCGCAAGCTACTTTAAATTTAAGTTTTGCTTTGGCAGTCATGCTTAACTTAAGCTTCGTATTCGTTGAAGTAGGTTATGGTTTCATCGCGCATTCTGTCAGTTTGTTATCTGACGCCGTGCATAATTTTTCCGACGTCTTGGGTTTATTGATGTCTTGGGGCGCTAACCTTTTAGTGAAAAAGCGTGCTACACAGCGCTATAGCTATGGTTATAAAAAATTGACTATTTTAGCTGCGTTAGCTAACGCATTGTTATTGGTTTTAACGTCGGCATTGATTGTTTATGAATCTATTAACAAGCTTAATAATCCGGTTAAGGTCGATGAAACCCTTGTCATGGTAGTCGCTTTTATCGGCGTATTAATCAATGGAGGAACCGCATTGTTGTTTATGAAACAACGCGCTTCAGATCTCAATATTAAAAGCGCATTCTTGCACTTAGCCTACGATGCTTTTATTGCACTGGGTGTTGTATTAGCCGGCGCCGCGGTTTATTTTACCGGGTGGCAGCTGATAGATCCTATAGTTGCTCTAGTAATTGTAGCCATTATTTCTTGGGGCAGCTGGAATTTACTACGTCGTTCTGTTGAGTTGATACTAGGAGCTGTTCCTTATGAGGTTAGTCAGGAAGCCGTCTATAATTATTTAAAAAAATTGCCGGGTGTTCAAGAAGTGCATGATTTACATATTTGGGGTTTAAGTACGGAGCAAACTGCGCTAACAGCGCATTTGATTATGCCAAAAGGGGGCTTATCAGATAAAGAATATTTACAGATTAATCAAGTTTTAGCGAAACAGTTTCATATTCAACACGTTACTTTACAAGTAGAACAAGGACAAAAAAGCTATCCTTGTGCGCAGTCTTTAATTTGCTAGTTTTATTTTGCACCCCGGCCCTTTTCAATTTTTATAAACTATTCTTGGGTTATTAAATGTTTTTTTTGCTTTATATTATAATTGGCTTGTTAGCTGGGTTCTTAGCAGGACTGCTAGGTATAGGTGGTGGAACCCTATTAGTTCCAGGACTGCTTTGGATTTTTTCACATGCGCATATCCCAAAACAATTACAAATGCATATGGCAATTAGCACGGCTTTAACCTCGATTATTTTTACTTCTTTAATAGCGGTGTATCATCACCAGCGTAGTTTTTCGATCAACTGGCTTTTATTTCGACAGTTAGTACCCGGGATGCTAGTTGGAATAGTAACGGGTGCATCATTTGCATTATTGCTTTCTACCCACGCTTTGAAATTATTATTTAGCCTATTTCTTTTTTCAGTGGCATTCAAACTTCTTTTTCATAAAAGTCAAGTTATAAAAAAACAAATCATTGTGTTAGATACCTTGAAAAAATGCTTGATTGGTTTTTTTATTGGTATTACTTCGGGAATGTTGGGTCTTAGTGGAGGTGCTATTGCGGTACCTGTTTTTTTACGTTTAGGATTGTCAACGCATCATGCGATTGCGACTTCTTCGGCTTGCGTGTTGTTATTAGCTATTATGGGAGCTATCGCTTTTACACTAACCGGTTTGCACGCTAATAATCTACCGCCTGGCAGTGTGGGTTTTGTTTATTGGCCGGCTGTGTTAGGAATATCAATCGGAAGTGTTGTTATTGTTCCTTTAGGGACAAGATTAGGAAAGCGCACCTCAGGAAATACTTTAAGAAGGTTTTTTGCTTTATTTCTTTTTGTGCTAGGTATTAGCTTATTAATATATTAAAGTGTAAATATGTCTTTTAGTTCTTCGCAAGCGATTGGGATATTTGATAGCGGCATTGGCGGTTTAACGGTGGCTAATGCCGTGACAAAGTTATTACCCAATGAGTCAATCGTCTATTTTGGCGATACAGCGCATGCGCCATGGGGCGACAAGTCAGCCGCCGCTATCCAAGCGTATTCGATTAAAATTTGCGATATGTTACTTAAGCAGCATTGCAAACTTATCTTAATTGCGTGTAACTCAGCGTCAGCAGTTGCCTATGAATTAGTAAAAGAATATGTAGGTCGCAAAGCAATCGTAATAGATGTTATCGATCCAATGATTGATTATTTGGCCAAGCATTATATTGATAAAACAATCGGTTTAATTGGGACAAAACAAACGATTAACTCTAATATATATAGAAAAAAATTAGATGAATTGGGTATTAATATACGCTTGAATACACTGGCTACGCCATTGCTTGTCCCTTTGATTGAGGAGGGGTTTGCTGATCAAGTGATTATGACAGATGCGATTAAATCTTATCTTTCTGAATCATCCTTGCATGATCTTGACGCATTGGTGCTAGGTTGTACACATTATCCCTTAATTAAACAGCCTATAAAGCAATTTTTTAAAAATAAAACAGTCATTATCGATTCAACAGATATAGTCGCTGAAGTTGTAAAAAATTTACTCAGAGAGCGTGGTTTGTTATCGAGCCCATCTGGGTTACCGAAAAAGAAATTTTATGTTTCAGACTATACGCCTGCATTTTCAGCGCTGGCGCATCTTTTTTTTAAAATGCCCATCCTATTAGAAAGGTATCCTTTGTGGGAGTAAATTATTACGCTGGCTAGGCATAATGCCCGCTTTTAGACGGAGTCTGCTTTATGATAGAATAGGCAAATTTTTAATCTTACGGGGGAAGTGAAATGGCTTCTAGTAAAATACTCTTAAATCCAGGATTAGAGTCAGTTTTAGCGACAAATACGGTATTACGTAATACCTATATTCTGCTTGGTTTAACAATGATTTTTAGTGCAATTACCGCTGGGTTTGCTATGTTCACGAATGCCTTGCCTTTGAATCCTTTCATGACACTGATTGCTTATTTTGGCTTATTGTTTCTAACAAATTATACGCGTAATAGTGCTTGGGGATTAGCATCCGTGTTTGGTTTGACAGGGTTTATGGGATACACCCTAGGTCCGATTTTAAATCATTATATCCATGGATTTACTAACGGCCATGAAATCGTCATGATGTCACTCGGCGCTACAGGTCTTATCTTCTTTGCTTTGTCGGCTTACGCCTTAACTACCAAAAAAGATTTCAGCTTTATGGCGGGTTTTTTGATGGTAGGGATGCTAGTTGCTTTTTTAGCAAGCATAGCGACTTTATTTTTTCACATGCCTGCTTTAATGCTTACTGTCTCGGCAGTATTTATCTTATTATCTTCGGGTATCATTTTGTTGCAAACCAGCCAAATAATCCAGGGTGGTGAAACCAATTATATTATGGCCACGGTTACACTTTATGTATCACTGTATAATATCTTTTTAAGTTTATTGAACTTGTTAGGCGCTTTTAGCGGTAATAGAGAATAATTACTTAATTTTAATAAGCGCCCAGGACTTGTTTTCTTGTTAATAAAACAAGTCCTGGGGGTAAACATAAATTTCTTTTGTATCTTTTCATTGATTTTTGCCGGTATTACTCAAGCTTTTTAGAGTGGATAAATTTGAGCAATAAACGAGTAAATTTTATTTTTCTGGATTAGAAAAAGCTTGTCATCTATCCTTAAGAGAGCTATTTAGTTAGCCAAAGTAAGGAGTGCTTGCTTAAAAAGGCTTAGTTTCAGTTTTTAAGTCGAGCAATGTTGGTAACATTATCCTAATTGCAGGGTGATAAATGGCGAGTTTGTTAGTTAATGGCGAGAAAATTTTAACCGATCAGTACGGTTACCTTATTCACTCAGCGGATTGGCATGAGGATGTAGCGACGATGATTGCACAAGGTGAATCATTAATCCTTATTAAAGATCATTGGCATGTTATTTATTTTCTGCGTAATTTTTACCAACAATATCATAAAACACCCGCAATTAGGATCTTGGTTAATCAATTGGCGGTACAATTAGGTCCCGAAAAGGCCAGTAGTGTCTATTTAAATAATCTTTTCCCTAAGGGAATACTAAAGCAAGCGAGTAAGCTAGCGGGTTTGCCCCGCCCTACGCGTTGTATGTAACATAGACGTGTGATTTTTTATCGTATTTAGAGCTAAGTTGCTAGTAAATAAGCAAACAAAGTATTCAATAATAAAATAGGATTTCGATATGCCTGATACAGAAACAAAACTTCTTGCGTTAAAAGAATCTATATCAAAAAAAATTAGTGGTTTAAAAGCCGCTTCACTTAGAGAATCATTTGAAAAACATTTCAAAAATGAATGTATACTTAATGATTGTTTAAAGGATCCTTTAGTCAATGAAGTTGCTTTAAAGGCATTAGAGCGTTGTTTTTGTCGAGTAGAAGGCTATCAGGAAATTGATGCCGATTTACCGGATAGCCTCATTTTAGAGGGAGATGCTTGTTTGGTAAAGCCAAAACTTGACAAGATTCGCCTCAAATTAGCTGATCTTTATGCGAATATTTTAGCTAATAATACATCTAAAGAACCAGATGCAAAAAATAGTTATGTAGAGATTAAATGTTTTTTTTATACGGTTTATCAAAGTGATATTAAAAAAGTATCATTTTCAAATAAATTAAAAATTTTTAATCTATTACTAAACTTGTTGGAAAAAAAAGACGATGTAGCACTTGAGAAATTTCATGAAGAATTTACCCCTCTTTTTCTTTTTATAAAATCATTAATCGATAAACAGAAAAATATTGGAAAAATCTTAACTTACCCAGGCAAGTTAAGAGGCAAACCTACTCAGCTTGAGTCTTATACCAGCGAAAATATTTTAGCTATAAAAAAAGATTTTTACTCAATTATTCGCGATAAAAATGAAGAAATAATATATCAAGATTTATTGGAACAGCTTTTTAATTTGGCAAATGAGCAATTTAGTGCATCTTTTAAAGAGTTTAGCGTTAAATTTGTTAATCAGAGTTTTTACGGTACTGATATGACTCCCTCCGATTTTAAACTCGTTATAGGCCTGGTTTATAGGGCTTTAGAGAACAGTCACCGAAATAATAAAAAAACAGCTCAAAATGCCGATTTATTCTTTAATACATTTAAGAAAGTGATGGGTAAGAAATCTCTAATTGATCATTTAAAAGAGTTTGAAACAGATTTTGAAGAGCAAACTAAACAGCGAATTCCTAATATAGAAAACATTGGAAAAAATAAAGTAATAGAAAAATTTAATAAATCATTAAGTGAATTTAATTTAATAAATGTAGCTGAACATAAGCCCCCAATGCGTTATTTAAGTGGAAGTACAAAAAAATTTAAAAATATAGCTTTTTTAGGAGGTGAAACTTTATATAAAGTCAAGGAACATATAACAAGCGCTAGCGAAAATTTAAACGGTATTTTTTCGAGTGTCGCTGAAAATGTGAAAGTAAAAAATGACTTAAATACTTTAAATGAAATAAAAGAGATAAGGCAAGATTCTGAAGGCGAGAAAATTAACTTAAATCCACTAAAAGTTAAATCATCTGATTTTCTTAAGAAGTTAGAGATTTTAGAGAATAAAATTTACCCATTTATTTCTAAAATGAGTGTAACTGAGGAGCTTAATATTAGCAGAATAAATGTTAATCCATTTAGTTTAGAAGATAAAGGTATTTATAAAAAAGTAGATGAGTATATTGAATCCTTTAAAGATAATTATTCTAATCTTGTCCAAAAACTATTGAATCTGCTTATAGGGGAAAAAATCAAACGAGAAAATGACTGGTTTGATGTTAATCATAAAGCCAGTTTAGCTGAACGGTTATTTAATCGAGGCTATTTAAGTAGTAATTCGCTTATTAAAAAACTTAAATCTAAATTAGATAAAAATATGAGTTTTATTCAATATAAGAATTTCTTTAAAGAAAAAAGTTTTTGGAATTTACTAAGTTACGGACTTATCCGTTGGCCATGGGTTAACAAAGAAATTTTTTCCATTAAATGGGCCGAACAATTATGCTTACCTATGGTGCTTGATCTAAAAGAACAATTGTTGAGTTTTCCGCTTATGCTGGAAGAAGATTCCTTAGAAAAAATACTAAGCCTATCTAAATACCTTAATCCGGATAAAATTATTTTATTTGATCAACAGCTTATGAAATTTAAGCAAAATATAATAACGTATAAATCTAAAATAGAAGTGCTGGATAAGGAAATAGATAAGCTGAAAAATCAAGCGAAAGAAGTTAACTCCTCTAAGCCCGTTTTTATCGAGGCTTGGTTTTTTCCTGGTGCTCAAACTTCGAGTAAGGATCCCACAGAAAGTCCGATTCCTAAGGCTGTTAATACAGATTTAAATCACATTTATTACAATGTAAGGTAAATATAATTTGTATTATTTAAATCGAATAATACGATCGGTTAAAAATAAAAAATAAGAAGGTATATCTTCATGCCCAATGAATATAGTAGCTTTAATCAAATTAATAAGGTCATTAGTTTTATTAGTAGTGATTCTGTTCTCAAAGTAGCGAATAAGATTTCCGGAGAAAATAAGGAATTAGTTACTCAATTAAATCAAAAAACCCGCCATGTGATCAAATCATTCTGGGAACCACTGCGTATAAGCTACAATGAGGCTTCTACTTGGCTGGTACAGGGTCAAGCTGAAAATTTTTATGCGTCTAGTAACTCTGTCGACCAGGATAAAGGTTTTATTTTTTTAAAGGACCAAAAAAATTTAGAAAATCGGCTTAAGGAAATACGAGACATCGTTCTTTTGAAAAAAAATAATGGCTTGGATTTCGAAAATAAAGATTTCTTAGGTCAAATAAATAGCTTGTTAGAAGAACTCGTAGCGAGTGGCGTATCGGAAAATAGATGGTCTATTATTAATGGTATTACTAATAGTTTATTTTTATTCTTTAATAAAAATAAATTTGGGTCAAATAAAACGAATTTAATGGCCAAAATTTTGTTGATTATTTTACAAAATAATAATTTAGAAGTGGAACAAATAAACTTCATTAAAAAATTTAATAAATATTTAAATACGGGAGCGAATTCTGAATTAGATAATTTTATTAAGGAACTCGATAATTTACAGTTATTTAAGCAAGCTTCCCGTGCTGTTTGTATTCAGGAGATGAAAGAAGCAGCAAATTCATTAAAAAAATTAAATTATAATGCTATCTATGAAATTAATGAAAATTTAGGTGAAAATAGATACAAAAGAATAAAGCCAAGAATAATAGATTTTGATGATAAAGGTGTTGGTTTTACCGTTAGCTTGCCTCCTAAATCAATAGATAAAGAGCATCCGCACGCGATATTTAATCGGCTGAAAGAGGCTAAATATAGCGATAATTCCATTACTGCTGAGATTAATGTGGCTCTGAAGGAGAAAAAAACAGAGATTAATCCCGAAGAACTCATATTATTAGAAGAATTTAAGCGTTTAGGAAAGATTAATTTAGCAGAAATAGGGCGCTCCAGTAACCGTAGTTTAGTGAAAGAATACTCACTGGAAATTAAAAATGAGCTATTATACGCTAAGCTATGGAGGAAAATAGAAAGTATTGAAAAGAGTGGAAAAATTAGGGCGGATAAAATTAAAAAAAGAAAATTTGCTAAAAAGCTAGCTATAAATGAGGAGCGCAAGCAGGCGTTAAAATGTTTATTATCTCCTATTAAGAATGAAATTGAAAAATTTAATACGAAAAAAAATAATGCGGTAAACACGACTTATTTTAATTTGCCACATTTTGAAGTAAGCAACAATGATTTCCTTGACTACATTAGCTTTAAAGATTTTGAAAAATTGATGAGTGAAGCGAAAGAGATTTTTTCTTCTATAAAAGAAATAACTACTATTTTGAACGAAATTGATGATTTTTCTTACAAGTTAGGTTTTGATAAGATTTACCCAGAATACTTTAATCAAGAAATTATTAATTTTAATAAAACTTTTAACAAAGCGTCTATCGTTTCATTTTTTAAAAATGCGATTCAATTATTTGAGGAGTATAAATTAAATCCAAGCAAGGTTAACCGAGTTATTTCTTGTAAATCAAGTAATAAGTTTGAAAAAATCACATTTCGGAGCCAGGGCAGATTAGATTATTTCATTTATTCTAATAGACTCGAATCTATTATTAAAAATGGAAAAATAGAGATTGAAGCTTATTTAAATGAATATTTAAACAAGGATATTTTGTTTAATGAGAAAATTATAGAGAATAAACTTTATCGCGATAGTAGTCTCCCTAAACTTTTTTTTGAAAAAATTAAAAAATTTATGGCTAATTTTTTAAGAAATTATTTTGTAAGCCGGAAAAGTAAGGTTTCTTTTTTAAGTTTGCTTAAAAAAAACGGACTAGATACACTCGCTTTTAATTCAGTAAATGATTTTGTTTTAAAATTAAAATGGTGGCATTTGATTTTTTATGGAATAAATCCATTTTGTCTCTATAAAAAAGGATTTAAGAAAAAATTATCTGAGCAATTGTTTCTTGCGCTAATAGAGGAAGATTTTAAGAAAGTTATCAATAGTTTAGAGGGAACGACCCATCAAGCTACGCGCATTAAATGCACAGATGAGCTATCTGCTATTATAAATCGACTTAGGTCTTTAGATGGAAGTGATGGAGATAATATCGGGAAAAAATCTAAATCTCGTCATGAGATAATTGACGAACTAGAAAAAGATATTATAAAAGAATTACCTGAAAAATTATTTACCTTGAAGAAGCAGGCAAATTTATCGTTAAATCGATTCTCTGAGCTATCGAATTTATCAAAAAGAGCAATTGAAACTTTAGCACAAGCAGAAGAGGCAAGAAACAGTGATTCTGCTTGTTTGGAGAATAACTTTTATTTTTTTAACTGGTTACAAAGACAAAATCAGCAAGCGGGTACAAGTAGTAAAAGACCTTTCCCTAGGCAGGGTACTTCATAATACGCAGGTTAAATTTTTTGTTAGTTTATTTCCATTTAATATTACACCCTATACTTGGTATTTGCTCTGGATCAACAGGCTTTCCAGTGAGTATATTGTCTAAGGCGGTTCGGATATCTTTGCCAGTCACGGGGAGCTTATTGTTAGGTCTTGAGTCATCGAGTTGGCCCCGGTACACGCAGAATAGATCTTTATCAAAAATATAAAAATCGGGTGTGCAAGCCGCTCGATAGGCTTTTGCGACGGATTGTGTTTCGTCATAGAGGTAGGGGAAGCTAAAACCTAATTTTTTGCCTAATTGGCCCATTTTATGGGGGGCGTCTTCAGGATAGGCTTGTGCATCATTCGCACTGATGGCAATAAAAGAAATTCCTTTGACCTGGTAATCCTTGGCTAAGTTAACGAGCTCATAAATGACGTGCTTTACGTAAGGACAATGATTGCAAATAAACATAATGACAGTTGCTTTGGGTGATTTCAGCTGTTTTAAATGCTTATGTTTTTTACTTAAGGTGTCTAATAATTCAAAATCAGGTGCCTTTGTCCCCAAGGCAATCATCGTTGAAGGTGTTAAAGCCATAAAATATTTTCCCTATTTTCTAAAGTTACAGGTATTATACGCTAAACGTAACTTAATTTTGGACAATGGCTAAGCTCTATTTTTATTATTCAGCGATGAATGCTGGCAAAAGTACCGTCTTGCTACAAGCAAGTTATAATTATCAAGAGCGAGGCATGCAGACTTTACTGTTTGCCCCCGTTATTGATAACCGCTATAAAACCGGCCATATTTTTTCGAGAATTGGTCTAGAGGCAGAGGCTACATTATTCAGCGTAAAAGATAATTTGTTTGAATGTGTCGAGAGAATGCTCGAAGAAAAAACAAATTTAAGATGTATCTTAATCGATGAGGCGCAGTTTTTAACGAAAGCGCAGGTTTTTCAGTTAACAGATATCGTCGATCGCTTGGATATTCCAGTTTTAAGCTATGGATTGCGTAGCGATTTTCGCGCTGAGCCTTTTGAGGGTAGCTTATATCTGCTGATCTTGGCAGATGAGATAAGCGAGATAAAAACCATCTGTTATTGTGGGCGCAAGGCGATTATGAATATCAGAATTGATGCTAAAAATCGTAAAATAACCAAGGGTAAGCAAATCGATATTGGCGGGAATGAGCGTTATATTTCCGTGTGTAGAAAGCATTTTAAATTAGCCGATACGGCATCGAATAGATAAAGTCACTTATATGGGCCCCACCTAAATGCGGTGATTTAGCTTGGACAATCGGCTTGCCTTCCTATAAACTACGGCTCTCAAATAGGCCCTAAAAATAAAAAACCAAAGTACTGGCAAAAAGACTCATCTCTTATTTGAGGAAAATATGGCCGAAACGTCTCATCAAATATCGGATCATCTAAGCTTTTCTAAGATCCAGCCTTGGCTGGTCTGTCTTTCAGCAGCGCTATTTTTCTTCTATGAATTTATCCAGATGGGGATGTTCAACTCCATTAGCCAAGAGCTAATGCATGATTTCTCGATCAATGCTGGACAATTAGGTTTCTTATCAGCGACCTATTTCTATGCCGATGTTCTTTTTTTATTGTTTGCAGGGATACTTGTTGATCGCATTTCAATACGCACTATTATACTTAGCGCGATGCTAATGGTCGTGTTATCTACTGTTACCTTTGCTTTCAGCCAATCCTTTCAGCTCGCTGCATTTAGCCATTTTATAGCGGGTATTGGGAATGCCTTTTGTTTTTTAAGTTGTATTAAATTAGCCACACGCTGGTTTCCCTCGCAGCGTTTAGCGTTGGTTATTGGCATTATGATTACCATTGCGATGGCAGGAGGCATTGTGGCACAAACCCCTTTTGCTCTTTTGGTACATAGATTGGGGTGGCGAATCGCTGTGCTGATTAATGCGATATTAGGTAGCTTTATTACAGTAATGGTTTACGTTTTCGTTCAGGATTATCCGGGGAATCAGCGATCTAAAAAAACAGTTAAAGTCGCTATTCCTTCTATTTCGGTAGGGAGAAGTGTCGTTTTGGCTTTATTAAATAAACAGAATAGTTTAGCAGGGATATATACTTGTCTTTTGAATTTACCGATTGTTTTGTTGGGAGCATTGTGGGGGACATTGTATTTAACCCAAGTTCATCACCTTGGCAAAACGCAAGCTTCGCTGGTTGCTATGATGATATTTTTAGGAACCATTATAGGTTCACCTTTAGTGGGTTGGTTTTCTGATTTTATCGGTAGACGACGATCCTTGATGATAATAGGGGCGCTATTATCTCTGCTGGTTTTAATGCTTATTATGTTTATACCGGTGTTGCATTTCTATACACTGCTGGGTTTATTTTTATTGCTGGGTATTTTTACCAGTACTCAAATTATTAGCTATCCGTTGATTGCAGAAAGTAATCCTAAGCATTTAACAGGGACGTCAACTGGTTTAGCCTCGATCCTTATTATGGGAGGCGGTGCAGTATTTCAGCCTTTATTCGGCTGGTTAATTGATCTGCATTGGGATCAGGTGTTAATACAGGGGGTGCCCTTATACTCACCCCGTAATTATCTTTATGGTATGGCGATTATGCCCATTGCTTTTACGGTGAGCTTAATAGCCGCTTGTTGTTTGCGTGAAACCTATTGCCAACCTTATTCGCGAGAATAGTTTATGCTGAGTTCTGTTTTTTCTGAGAATAGTCCTGCTATAAAAGATAAAAAATTAGCTTGGATAGTTTGTTTTTCGGCCGCACTGTTTTTTTTCTATGAATTTATTCAAATGAATATGTTCAATGCAATCAGTGCTGACTTGATGCGCGCTTTTTCTCTCAATGCGACGAAATTAGGTAAATTATCGGCTTATTATTTTTATGCAAATTTACTGTTTTTACCGGTTGCGGGTGCTTTATTAGACCGTTTTTCTACACGTAAAATTATTTTATCCGCTTTGCTGCTTTGTATTGTAGGGATAGCTGCCTTTGCAATAACCGATTCATTTGCTTTAGCTTGTGTGTTTCGTTTTATGAGCGGAGTTGGTAGTGCTTTTTGTTTTTTAAGTAGCATTCGATTGGCCTCACGTTGGTTTCCTGCTAAAAATATGGCATTAGTAAGTGGTTTAATTGTAACGATGGCCATGCTAGGGGGAATGGTGGCCCAAACACCATTGACGGTATTAACTGAACTAGTAGGATGGCGACATGCTTTGTTATTTAATGCGAGTTTAGGTATCATCATTTTTCTGGTTATTTTTGCTTTTGTACAAGATTATCCAGCTGTTTTGCGTCAAGAACAGAAAAACTTCCATCAAGAGCTATCGCAGCTAGGTCTTTTCAAAAGTTGGCGTTTGGCTTATTTAAATCCACAAAATAGTTTATGTGGGCTTTATGTTTCCTTGTTAAATTTACCTATTGCTTTATTAGGCGCTATTTGGGGAAGTTTATTTTTACAACAAGCCGATCATTTTTCAGCCACAGAAGCTTCTTTTGCACCAAGCCTCCTTTTTGTCGGAACAATAATTGGGGGTCCTGTTGTCGGGTGGATGTCTGACAAAATTCAAAAGCGCATACCGCTTATGATGTTGGGG
>CAZSWN010000010.1:29986-37889 GCA_964611135.1 uncultured Coxiellaceae bacterium
TCATAACGATTATATGTGTATCAGGGCTTTCGATCATAACAGTGGCATTATTATTTTTTGCCTTAGGTTTTTTTACCAGTAGCCAAGTACTAGGCTACCCCTTGGTTGCGGCAAGTAATCCTAAAAGTATAACGGCTACATCGGTCAGTGTCGTATCCTTTATGGCAATAGGTGGCTATGCCATCTTTCAGCCCTTATTTGGTTACCTGATGGATTATAATTTTCAAGGGGTGGTATTAAATCAAATTAGAGTTTATGCCCCTAGTGATTACCATCGCGCACTATTAATTTTACCGATAGGCTTTAGTATGGCTTTTATTGCTACTTTTTTAATGCGTGAGCCTCGCTCTTAGTCGGAATTATTTTTCAATTTATAGTAGGAAACGAAAAGAGAAGTAAGCAATATCTTGCCCTGCGGAAAGAGGCGTTATTCCTGCATTTGAAATATGAGAAAGCCCAATGCCGAAAATAGTATGTTGAGCTGAATAATTTAGTTCTAGGCTGGTACGAAATTGAAATAACTCTTTTTGCTTGATTTTTGAAAAATTACTCGTATAGAGTGTGGGTGCAAAAGAAGGAACTAAGATAAATTTTCCTATATTAATTTCTTTACGAATACCTATAGAAAGATAAGCCATACGATCCCATGGGGATATAGAAAAAACATAAATTGGTTTTATACTCAAACAATTAATTAAATTTTTTGAAGGTAAATAGGAAATAGTAAGGATAGGATTTTTGTTCGTTGCTGTTTTCTTTATATTCCTACCAATAGTAATTTGTATTGATTCATCTGCCAGTTTGGAAGGAGTAATGGACGGAATGCCAAACGTAAGAAACGTTAATGTAACAAATTCTGCATAAGTTAGTATCATTTTTTATTCTGCAATTGTTATTTTTATATTAAATTTTGATAACTAATGCTTAAGCGGTCTGTAAACGATAATTATAGTATGCCTTATTCAAGGAAATTATCTCGCGTGTACAGAGATTTTAAGCTCGTTAAATATAGCATATAAAAAGACCCGGTAAAATCAGATTATTTATACAAAAGAACTTTATTGCACAATCAGTGTTAACGAGAGATCAGGTAAAAAGTCTCAGTATGATCTTACAACAATTTCACTAATTGTTACCCATAAGTATTGTATTAAATTATTTAATTTAGCGTATGGATTAAGTGATGAATTGGTTAGCAAAAAAAAATGGAAAACATTCATTTAGGTGATAAATGATTAGATATTAGCGTAATTAAACTTTTAACCAGCCTAGGAGATAAACCAACAAAAACAATTTCGGTGGCTTGTCAAGGTTAGTCTGAAAAAAAGCAGCCTATCGATTTTTTGATAATTCTAAAATCACTTTAGAGAAAATGCTCGTTCCTCACATCGAAGCTACCTTGTAGCATATGGAGAGTCTCATAAGACGGAACTCACTCAAATTATTGTGATACAGGGGATGAAAAAAGATAGTGGCCCTATTCTTTATGCTAATTACAAAGGCATTTTATTACATCCAAGTATTGCCCCCCTCTTAAAATTTTAAATAGCTTAGATTAAAATTGGCTATTTTAAATAATATTCGCTAGTATAGAACTCTTTTCAGCTTTAAAAGGTTAATTTTTAAGCTTATTTTCACTTTGTAAGATTGAGAATAAAAAATGGATAATTACACGATATTTACTTCGGAATCAGTGTCAGAAGGACATCCTGACAAAATAGCTGATCAAATTTCTGACGCAGTCCTTGACGCGATTTTGATACAAGATAAGGATGCCCGCGTTGCCTGTGAAACCTTAGTTAAAACCGGAATGGTGTTAGTTGCCGGCGAGATAACCACAACAGCTTGGGTTGATGTAGAGCAAGTTGTCAGGGAGACCGTTAAAGAGATTGGTTATAATAGTTCATCGATGGGATTTGATTGGGAATCCTGTGCCGTTATGTCAGCTATTGGCAAGCAATCACCCGATATCGCCCAAGGTGTTGATAAGCTCGATAAGCTTGAGCAAGGTGCAGGCGATCAAGGCTTGATGTTTGGTTACGCCAGTAATGAAACGGATGTGCTTATGCCAGCCGCTATTACTTATGCACATCGCTTGATGGAACGGCAGGCCAAATTGCGTAAAAATAATAGCTTGAATTGGTTACGGCCGGATGCTAAAAGCCAAGTAAGTTTGCGATACCAAAATGGGAAACCTATTGGTGTCGAAACAGTCGTACTCTCTACTCAACATGCACCTGATATAGGCTATGACGATCTTAAAGAAGCCGTCATGGAGGAAATTATTAAACCTATATTTCCATCAGGGTGGTTGACGAAAACCACTAAGTACTATGTAAATCCAACGGGTCGTTTTGTTATCGGTGGGCCCTTGGGTGATACGGGTTTGACGGGCCGTAAAATTATTGTCGATACTTACGGTGGCATGGCGCGCCATGGTGGAGGTTGCTTTTCGGGGAAGGATCCCAGTAAAGTGGATCGCTCAGCGGCTTACGCAGCACGTTATGTGGCTAAAAATATTGTGGCCGCAGGATTGGCTGATCGTTGTGAGATACAAATTTCTTATGCGATTGGTGTTGCAGAGCCGACATCTATTAATATCAATACCTTCGGTACAGCGAAATTAGCGGATCAACGTATTATCGAGTTAATTCAGCAGCATTTTGATCTAAGACCGCGAGGCTTAATTGAAATGCTCGATTTATTGCGCCCTATCTATAAACCAACCGCGGCCTATGGCCATTTCGGGCGCGAGAAAGAAAATTTTCCTTGGGAAAAAACAGATAAATTAGAATTATTGCGTGCCGCACTATTGACGCATGAAATAAAAAAAGTCACAGAATTTTAATAAAAATTTTTCTGGCAAAGGTAATTTAACGAAAGCTATTGAAAAGGTATTTATATGATAACAGAAGAACTAAAGACCACAGTTATTGACTACAAAGTAGCTGATTTAAGTTTGTCTGAATGGGGTCGACGGGAAATTACCATTGCCGAAACAGAAATGCCAGGGTTGATGGCATTACGTAAAAAATATGCAGATGAACAACCTTTAAAGGGGGCACGCATCGCGGGTTGTTTACATATGACCATACAAACGGCTGTGTTAATTGAAACTTTGCTTGAGTTGGGCGCTGAGGTTCGTTGGTCTTCTTGCAATATTTTTTCTACACAAGATCATGCAGCGGCTGCTATGGCCGCTCGAAATATCCCGGTTTTTGCTTGGAAGGGCGAATCAGAAGAAGAATTTTGGTGGTGTATTGAGCAGACTTTAATGGGGCCCGATGGCTGGATACCTAATTTATTGTTAGATGATGGTGGTGACCTCACGTTGTTACTACATGAGAAATACCCTAAGTTGTTACAGGCTATTAAGGGTGTTTCAGAGGAAACAACAACAGGCGTGCATAGGCTTTATCAAATGCAAAACGAAAAAACACTATTAATTCCGGCCATTAATGTGAATGATTCTGTAACCAAATCTAAATTTGATAATCTGTACGGTTGTAGAGAATCTTTAATCGATGCTTTAAAGCGAGCAACGGATGTTATGATTGCGGGTAAAATTGTGGTTGTTTGTGGTTATGGTGATGTAGGGAAAGGATGTGCTCAGAGTTTAAGATCCTATGGCGCAACGGTCTGGATTACTGAAATTGATCCTATCTGCGCATTACAAGCTGCCATGGAAGGCTACCGTGTTGTCACCATGGACGACGTAGCGAGCCAAGGAGATATATTTGTAACAGCAACAGGAAATAAAGAAGTTATTACCTTATCGCACATGAAACAAATGAAGGATTTCGCTATAGTATGCAACATTGGCCATTTTGATTCAGAGATAGATGTGGCTGGATTGCGTCAATTTAATTGGTTAAACATTAAGCCCCAAGTCGATCAAATAAATTTTCCAGATAAAAAGCGTTTATTATTGTTAGCAGAAGGTCGTCTCGTTAATTTAGGTTGTGCAACAGGACATCCTAGTTTTGTGATGTCTAATTCGTTTACTAATCAAGTTTTAGCACAAGTTGAGTTATGGCAACATAGTGACCGTTATGAAAAGGGTAAGGTTTATATGTTGCCTAAAGAGTTGGATGAACAGGTAGCTCGCTTACATTTAGAGAAAGTGGGTGCCAAGTTAACCAAATTAACTCCTGAGCAAGCAAGCTACATCGGTGTGAAATCCAATGGTCCTTATAAACCGGATTATTATCGCTATTAATAAGAAATTTATTTTTCTAAGGTTTTAATTCCCTGCTCTGATGCGATTAGCAATATATTGGCAGGGCGTTGTGCAAACAATCCATTACAAACCGTACCGGGGATATTATTGAGCAAACGTTCTAATTTAATAGGATCAGTAAAATCCCAGTGTTGTGTGTCTAAAATAATGTTTCCATTGTCAGTGATAAATTTTTCCCGGTAAATGGGAAAACCACCTAATTTTACTAGCTCTCTAGCGACATAACTACGCGCCATTGGAATTACTTCGATGGGTAGACTTTTTTGTCCTAGCATATCCACGTACTTGCTTTGATCGGCAATACAAATAAAATTTTTACTGGCAGCGGCTATAATTTTTTCCCGAGTTAAGGCGCCCCCTCCCCCTTTTATGAGTTGTAATTGTGAATTGACTTCGTCGGTGCCATCTATATAAAGCGCCAATTCTCCCGCACTATTTAGGTCTAAAATGGGAATCCCGACTTGTTTTAAGCGTTTTTCTGTCTCGATAGAAGCGGCGGCGACGCCTTCGATTTTATGCTTAATAGGCATTAAAGCGGTAATAAGAGAGTTGATTGTGCTGCCGCTACCTAGGCCAAGGATATGACCTGGCTTAATATAACCTAAAACGGCTTGAGCGACTTTTGCTTTTAAGATTTCCTGGTTTTGTGCCATTACTATACATACCTCAGTCTGAGACATTTTGTAAGTGCTACTTTGACATAAGGTAAAACAGCATGCAATTTCTACTTTTTAAACGGCTAAACTTACTTTTTTAACAGTTTAAAAAACAAAGACATTTTAAAATACTATAAACCAGAGACCCTAATTTTTTAAAATTGAATCTTTACTTGCTTTCTGCACCGACTATATAACCTATAAGCGCTGCTTCTTCTTGCGAAAAGCCATTTATTAGCTTAGGCGTGGTAAATATTTGATGTGCTGTCCTCATAAAGTATAAACCTTCGCCTAAAATATTTACCATAAGGATGTTGTCCCGATATTGTGCAATTAATTGGTAGCGTATTTGTTCAGGTATATTCCACATAGTGTAGCTCCCTAAAAAAATAGTTACATAAGAACTATTTTTTATATTTAAACCCTTATTTTATTCATAGAACAAAATGTTTGTCTTAAAATCCAAGTTTTTTAAAACTAGACTTGGACGCTTGCAATAACGACAAATTTTACTTACCCTTTAAAACTATACTATGCTTTGTCGTTAACAATTTCAATGTGCAAACTCATCAAGAAGATTTTAAAAACGCTAAGATTTAATAGATTTTTTACCAGCTTGGTAAACTTAATAAAAAAATTTCTTGATTTTAAAAAAGTTTAGCCGGTTAACAAAATAGACATTTTTTTTGAACACGAATAGCTAGATTAAGGTTAAAAAATTATAGAATTTTTACTTTTATCCACTAATTAATAAAATCAATAATAAAATTGATAGCTAATAAGATTATTACTAAAATAGAGAACAAGCTGCTTAGAAATAGGCTGTAATTTCTCTAACATATTCCCCCAAGCAAGATAATAGGGATGATAAGCGTTTATTTGATGAATTTTTAAGGTAAAAACTTAACTTATAGAGGGGGGGTATTAGGCCCCCTTATTAGCTGTTGTCACAAGACAGCCGTGTTTTCCTCACTTAACGTTTTTTGATAAGCTGTGTTATGCTTGACCGCTTTCTATAGGCCTACTAAAGCGTCGAAGGGTTTTTGTTTAATTTTCAGAAGGTGGTTCTTAAAGAAAAAAAGAGGCGTAAGCGACTATGCCCGCAAAGTCTACTTAATTGAAATAAAAGAAAAATGATGATTTTTAAAAAGGTTTATTTGTTAGGTATTTTACTAAAGAGGGCTCTATGTTTAGATTGGGATTACGCAGTCTATTATTTTTAGTTTTGTTAGTTAGTTTAACGGCTTGTGGGAAAATAAGTCATAATGCCAACGCCTCTTTACCGACTGATTTTAAAGCGGGTAGAGATTATGAAGTTATTTCTACTTCTGAGATTATTCCTAAAGCGACGCCTAAAGTGGAAGTGCATGTAGTTGAATTTTTTAACTATGCTTGCCCTGCCTGCTATCACTTTGAACCAACTTTGGATAAATGGCTTGCACAAAAGCCAGCCTATGTGAAGTTTGAGCGTATTCCTCTTATATTCCAACCGAATTGGCGTAGTTTAGCGCGCGCTTATTATATTGCTCAAATGTTGGGCGTCGAAAAAGAGTTGACTCCAGCTATATTTAAAGCTATTCACGTTGAAGGGCAAGATTTATCAAACCCTAAGCTACAAGAAGAGTTTTTTATAAAGCAAGGCGTGAAACAGCATGAATTTGAAAATATAGCCGGTTTTTCTCCCGGTATTGATGCGCAGCTATTAAGAAGTGATACATTGATGCAGGAAGATAAAATTCTTGCTGCGCCTACATTGGTTATAGATAATCGATATAAAGTGGATCCTAATATGGTGGGTGGAGATCCGATTCGTTTTTTACAGGTTACCGATTATCTAATAGAAAAAGTGCGAAAAGGAGACGAATAGCTTGAGTAATCTCGTTAGTATCCAGGGTTTATATTTTAATCGTAGTGGGTGTACTATTTTTTCTGATGTCGAACTTAATATTTCACGAGGTAAGATAACCGCTATTATGGGGCCTAGTGGTTGTGGAAAGACGACTTTACTACGCTTAATTGGTGGGCAGTTAAAACCAAAGCAAGGAAGTATCCGTGTGGATGGCCAGTTAATTAACAAATTGCCACGCACTCGCCTGTACGAAATACGTCGTAGGATGGGAATTTTGTTCCAAAGCGGCGCATTATTTACCAATTTAAATGTTTTTGAGAATGTTGCTTTCCCCTTGAGAGAGCATACAGAGCTCGCTGATTCTATGATTCGTGATATTGTATTGATGAAATTACAATCTGTCGGTTTACGTGGGGCTAAAAATCTGATGCCTAATCAGCTTTCAGGCGGCATGGCGCGCCGCGTCGCTTTGGCTAGAGCGATTGCTCTAGATCCGGAGCTTATTATGTATGACGAGCCTTTTACAGGTTTAGATCCTATTGCACAGGGAGTGATCGTTAAATTAGTTTCGGATCTTAATAAAGCATTAGGTATTACAACGATTTTAGTTTCACACGACGTAAAAGAAGCGTTTAGTATAGCGGATTATATTTATGTGATTGCCAGCGGAAAAATTATTGGTCAAGGGCCTCCCGAAAAGCTAAGCGCAGACAAAAATCCAGAGGTTCAACAATTTTTACAAGGTTTACCGGATGGCGTAGTCCCTTTTCATTACCCCGCTGTTGATTATACCCAAGATTTACTTTCTTAATGCTATGTTAATACTTGATAAGTTAAGATTATTGGGTCAAGTCGGCCTAGAGTTATTAATGAGCCTCGGTCGTTCAGGACTATTTTTGACACAGTTGCTAATTCGTAAGCCGCAATTTAAGAAAAGTTTTCCTTTGTTAACTGAGCAATTATATTTTATTGGCGTATTGTCTTTAGTCATAATTGCCTTATCAGGGTTGTTTATTGGAATGGTAGTAGGTTTACAAGGCTATAATACGTTAAACGGGTTTGGTGCGAGCCAGCAATTAGGCCAATTGGTTGCTTTGAGTGTGGTGCGTGAATTAGGCCCTGTCGTAACCGCATTGTTATTTGCAGGCCGGGCCGGCT
>CAZSWN010000011.1:0-1262 GCA_964611135.1 uncultured Coxiellaceae bacterium
AACGCGCATAATGGGCTCTAATAAAGCCGGTGCGGCTTTTCGCGCGCCTTCTTTAAATGCCATCGATCCGGCAATCTTAAACGCCATTTCACTGGAATCTACATCATGGTAAGAACCATCAAAAAGGACTACCTTGACATCGACAACAGGATAACCGGCTATCACACCATTTTCTAACTGTTCCTTAATTCCTTTATCGACAGCAGGTATATATTCCCTGGGAATAACCCCACCTACAATCGCATTTTCAAACTCATAACCCTTTCCAGCCTCTAATGGCTCTAACTTTATCCAAACATGGCCATATTGACCACGACCACCGCTTTGGCGAATAAACTTCCCTTCTTGCTCAACTGCTTTACGAATCGTTTCTCGATAAGCCACCTGTGGTTTGCCCACATTGGCGGCCACATTGAATTCTCGCTTCATACGGTCAACAATAATTTCTAAATGAAGCTCGCCCATCCCGGATATAATGGTTTGGCCTGATTCTTCATCCACACGCACACGAAAAGAGGGGTCTTCTTGGGCTAATTTGCTTAAAGCAATAGACATCTTTTCTTGATCTGCCTTGGTCTTTGGCTCCACTGCAACCGATATAACCGGTTCAGGAAACTCCATGCGCTCTAAAGTAATGATCTTATCAGGATCCGATAGTGTATCCCCTGTGGTGGTGTATTTCAGTCCAACAGCGGCCGCAATATCACCGGCTCTTACTTCTTTTATTTCTTCTCGAGTATTAGCATGCATTTGCACAATACGCCCAATACGCTCTTTTTTACTTTTAACGGGGTTATAAACGCTATCGCCACTTTTAACAACACCTGAATAAACACGGAAATAAACCAAGGAGCCTACAAAGGGATCGGTCGCTATCTTAAAGGCTAAGGCAGCAAAAGGCGCCTCATCAACAGGCGGCCTTTCAGCAACTGTTTGATTCGCATCATCAAGCACGCCCTTAATAGCCATCACATCATTAGGGGCCGGCAAATATTCAATTACCGCATCTAGCATGGCCTGAACGCCTTTATTTTTAAAGGCGGAACCACAAAGCACTGGCACAATTTTATTCGTTAAGGTCAACTGGCGAATCGCTTGCTTAACCTCCTGTATAGTAAATTCATCGCCACTAAGATAACGCTCCGTCATCTTATCCGTCGCTTCTGCAACAGCTTCTATCAGCTTTTCATGCCATTTCTGACATTCAGCCTGTAAAGCAGGAGGGTTATTTTGTCCTGCATAGGTTCCACTATTCCAGGACG
>CAZSWN010000011.1:1272-35885 GCA_964611135.1 uncultured Coxiellaceae bacterium
AGCCTGTAAAGCAGGAGGGATATCACGATACTCAAAGCGCATACCTTGGGTACTTTCATCCCAGTAAATAGCCTTCATCTGCACTAAATCAACAACCCCTTCAAAATTTTCTTCTGCCCCTATCGGTATATGGATAGGAATAGGCCGTCCACCTAGGCGTTTTTCAATTTGCTCAACGACACGTAAATAATTAGCGCCTGCTCTATCCATTTTATTCACAAAGGCTAGACGGGGAACCTGATATTTATTAGCTTGACGCCAAACTGTTTCAGATTGAGGCTCAACACCACTGACCGCACAAAAAACAACGCATGCGCCATCTAACACTCGCAAAGAGCGCTCTACTTCAATGGTAAAATCCACATGCCCTGGGGTATCAATGATATTGATACGATGCTGAGGAAACTGATGGCCCATCCCGTCCCAGAAACAGGTTGTCGCTGCCGAGGTAATCGTAATACCGCGTTCTTGCTCCTGAGCCATCCAATCCATAACCGCTGTGCCTTCATGCACTTCACCTAGCTTATGGGATACTCCCGTGTAAAATAAAATACGCTCTGTCGTTGTTGTTTTCCCCGCATCAATATGGGCAATAATACCTATATTTCGATAACGTTCTATGGGCGTTTGTCGGTCCACACTCAGTACCTTTTTAAAATTTTAAAATCAACCAAACCGAAAATGTGCAAAAGCTTGATTTGCTTTCGCCATACGGTGCGTATCTTCGCGTTTCTTAACCGCTATCCCTTTATTATCATAAGCATCTAAAATTTCAGCGGATAATCGCTGCGCCATGGTTTTTTCACTACGTTGCCCGGCTGCGATCTTAAGCCAACGCATCGCAAGTGCGGTACGACGCGAAGGACGTACCTCGACAGGGATTTGGTAAGTCGAACCACCGACACGCCTCGCCCGTACTTCAACATTAGGCCGAATATTGTCTAAGGCTTGATCGAAAATATCGAGCAGCATATCGGCATCGAAACTTTGCTTATTAGCCCCTTCTTCCTCTTTGTCTACTGCTTTTTTAGACTTATCTTTTAGGCGTGCCTCTAAACGCTCTAAAGCGCCATAAACGATCTTCTCAGCAACTGCTTTCTTTCCATTTTTCATAATAGAGTTAATAAACTTACTCAATAACTCACTTTTAAACTTAGGGTCTGGGAGAATAACCCTTTTGGCAGCAACACGTCTTCTTGGCATATAAATTCTCAGCTATTTAATTTATTTATCTTTCGGCCGCTTAGCACCGTACTTAGAACGCCCTTGCTTTCGACCCGCCACACCGGAGGTATCTAAGGCGCCACGTACTACGTGATAACGAACACCGGGCAAATCTTTTACCCGGCCACCTCGCATCAAAATGACAGAGTGCTCTTGTAGATTATGGCCTTCACCACCTATGTAGGTAGTCACTTCCATCCCATTGGTTAAACGGACGCGGGCTACTTTACGTAAGGCCGAGTTTGGCTTTTTAGGGGTAACTGTATAAACCCGCGTGCAGACACCGCGCTTTTGAGGACATCCCCCTAAAGCAGGCACCATCGACTTAGCACGTCTTTGTACACGTGGATTTCGCACTAACTGGTTAATTGTGGCCATGTAATCTCTTTACTCAAAAATGTGGCTTAAAATAGCTAGGACTCACGCTGTTTTTTTAACGTAAATCAACTTTGTTAACGCTTACAAAAAATATTTTTAAGCCCTTAACGGTAAGCTCAAAAAACGCTTTCTTCATCGAACGAAGAGGGGCGAGATTGTAAAGAGACCGCTCTAAGATGTCAAGTATCGACATTGCTTTCTCTTGTTATTTTTCAATATCATTCGCTTATTTTTTTTGCCCTTTTAACATCGCGCGGTGAAAAACAAATTATCTTAAAAGCCACGTCGATTTAGTATTGTAATGCTAAATTGAGAATTGCTCTACACTAAGACTTTAGGCTGGCATTTTTTTCGCTTTTTCAGCCCAATCGACTAAATACTAGGGGCGAAGGAGGACGTCACGTCTGTAAGGCTCTTCTAGCTGCTTTTTCTCCGTTCCTTTTTTAAGCTTCTCAGAACTGCATAAAGGTAATTTAGAAAAAAAGGAGGCTTTGTTCACCGATGAATCAACGCTAGAACTGATGTTAGAGGACTCGCTCAAGCCCTCCTTCCCGATAATTGGGAGTGACTTAGATAGCTCAGAAACCAGTCCATTAGGAGGCTGAAAATTGCTTTTTTCGATTTTTTCTTCCATTTTTGAACGATTGATCTTGTTTAACCAGTTTTCATCTAAATTTTTATCGGTACGATGAAAGTCACGATAAAAATATTGTTTAATGGCCTGGCTCAAGAGTGTAAAAAAATCAAGTATACGCTGAAACAAGCTGGAGTTTTTAAAAAAAAAGGGTCTCAGTTGCTTACCCTCGTAAGCTAAGTCTACACTAACCCTATTAATAACTGTTGTTAATTCATAGCCCTTATCTTTAGCTTTACGAAGCGCCACTGAAATACTCGAATGGGTTTGATAATAATAACCCCCATGCCCAGCTAGTATTATATTGCTACACTTATCCATCATTTTGTTATAGGTATTTATCTCTTCAATGTGTATCATATTTTCCGAACAAGAAAAGTTTACCTTTACCGCTTGGTTTGAATCTTCTTTGCCTTCCCTTGAAAAAGAACACTCCTTTTCTTCCTTAAATTGCTCGTTTATATCAGAATTTAAGTAACCAAATACATGCGGAAAACCTCCCTGGTGGAAAGAATAGAGAATCAGTGCTTGGTAATATTGCTTTAACTCTTGGTCTTCTATCGAAAAAAGTAGATGCTTCCCAATAAGGTTTAATAATATCTTTTTATTTTCTTCCTTTTCATTTCTTTTAAAACCCTCACTTCCTTGTAATTCGCTAATACTGATCCCGTTAATAAAATAACTGTTTACGTTTCTAGGCCAATCCTCCAACGTAGCACTGTCCCCAAGCTTATTATTGATTATCTTATCCTTTAACACCTGCAGCGTATCTTCTAACAATTGCTTGTTAAAAATATCCAATGATTTTTTGCTTATAGTAAGCTTAGGTTTATTTAAACGCGCTAATTGGGTTTCTTGCTGGACTTTTTTAGCCTCTAAGCGCATATCGTCGGGTAAAAACAAACCAGCCCCCAGTAAACCTTTAGCGCCTGGTGCACTTTGCGCAGCAAATATTTTTTGATGTTCCGATTCGTAACACGCCGTTAATAAGCTTAAATAAAGCGCTCGATCCGCTTTTGTGTCTTCATAACGAGGATGTCTTCCACGCTGCGCATAGAACGCCGCGGCGGCATCATACGCTACGGACGCGCCTCCGGTACGATCCTTGCCACTTTTACAAGCAACCCACAGTGTCCCGCCGATACAATGCAGAATAGTTGCTTCAGCAGCACTAATTAATTGCTGGTAATGCCGCCTGTCGCTTGTTAACACTCCTTGAGTGGCTGGAGTCGATACTAAAACCTGCACAGCATCCAATAAACGAAACATATTTTCAGCGGATTCATTAAAGAGTCGAACTCTATTTTCAAGGGATTTTTCATTATGGCGATTACGATCGAAGAGGCGCATCAATTTTCTGAGTTCAATACTATTTTGAAGCTGTTTAAGGCTTTTAATAAGCATCTCTTTAGCTTTTTTAGTCAATATCCTAGCACCTCTTTCATAAGGAGCAAGTTCAACTAATAATTTATTTTTATCGTCAAAGAGCTCAGTAGAGAATAATGCCTTTGTAGCGCGGTCTTCTTCGATTAGCGAAAATTGATTCTGTAAATAACGTGCAACAGCCGCTAATAATTGGGCGGTATTAACGGCATTGCGTTTAGTCTGAGGTGAATAAACGCCTAAACGACGTAATATATTAAACGGGTGATTAGTCGACAACAGGGTTATTTTATTTATTAAATGCGCTTTATATTCAAAAGTTCCATCTGGCTGGGCTAGCAGGGCAAATTTAGCTAAAAAATCACGATAATAAAGGGCTTTAGTTGGCTTATGCTGGCGGAAAAGAAGTGCTTTGACGTTACTTGAATCCTCTGAGCTCATCTTTGCGTTAGGATAAGCGATAGCCTTTTGAAAAAGCTCGACAACCTGCTCTTTCGCTTCATATATCTGTGTATCGTTATCACTGGGATCGGTAAAAAAATAGCTTTTAGTGTCAGCCGCTAGTCCAGGCGACAAAATAGATTGGCTTAAAATCACGGCTTCATGCAAAATTTTACCCCCAGCACGCTCAAGTTGCTGATCTAAGCTTAATCTTATCTGAGAGGCTACATTTAGACAAACTAAACGAAATTGCTCATTCTCCACCCCAGTGCTTTTATCCTTCAATAATTCAACGGGCGATTGGGTTGCATGGCGAAAATAAGATAAAAGCGTATGCCCATTAACCTTACATTGATGTTCCGATAGGTTAGCCAGGCCAGGAACACAGCGAAGTGAGGAAGGGATAGATCGGCTAACTAGCTCGTTTTCATGACTTAGAATAAACTTCTGTTGCCACGGGGCAAGTAACTTAAACCATACTGCCTCCGACATGGCAGAAAATTCTTCCGACAACAGCTCGCTATCTGTGTAAGGGGTTTCAGTTTGAACTATCTCAAGGGCTTGACCATTTTCTCGTGTCTTTGCAATAGTCGTTACGTTACTAAAGGCTTTGCGCCCTTTTTGCCATACCGCACAACGCTCGGCTATACACAGGGATTGAAAACAATCATTCAAGCGCGTATGTGTCAATAATATATGGCTATATGCTTTCAGCAATGCACTTAAATGATTTTTTTTAGCTTCGAATGTAGTGGCTTTTTTTATCTCATCCAAATAGTCTTTATAAAGATTTTCTATTCTAAGTTTTATTGACAACAACCTCGCTGAAAAAATACTAGCTAACTTCCACTCTTCTTCAGTTAGAGAACCCAGCAACAACAACATCCCTTCTTTATAGGACTCTCCACGGCAACTAAAGCTATCGACTTCACTCATAAATGGCTCTTTTTTCTCATTTTTTACTAGAATATCTTATTATCACTTATCTAATTTATTTATTAGAACATAAAATTATTAACAAAAAATGAATATATACCCTATTTCTGCACTTTTATCGATAAAAAGCTAAATAGGAAAGACCCCAGGGAGGAGATCCCTTGGTAAAAACGAGTAAAAAACTATTAGACCAATAGCAAGCCAGGATGCAAAATCGTTGGCAATAGATAAGGAATGCCCTACCGAGGACATTCCTTAATAAGGTTAAAAAAACGCTACGCTTTAATAAAACGAGCCACAAAAATTATGATTTCTTCTCGTCTTTAGACGCCGACAGCGCTTGACTCAGCGCTTCTTCTACATCACTGGCTGTCATTTGCGGGGTAGCCGCTGCGGTCAATTTTTGCTGCTTTGCCAACACATTAGCGGCTCGTTGACGACGCGCTTCTGCATGATAAGCAAAACCGGTACCGGCTGGAATTAAACGCCCTACAATGACATTCTCTTTCAGCCCTTTGAGCTCATCACGTTTTCCAGTCACAGCCGCTTCGGTTAATACCCGTGTTGTTTCTTGGAAGGAAGCCGCTGATATAAACGAATCTGTCGCTAAGGATGCTTTGGTAATACCGAGTAATACCGCTTCAAAACGCGCCGGTAATTTATTTTCAGCTACTAATTTTCTATTTTCCTCCTTTAGGCGTGACTCTTCTAATTGCTCTCCTTTTAGGAATCGGCTCTCACCGACATCGAGTATATTAACTTTACGCAACATCTGACGGACAATCACTTCGATATGCTTATCGTTGATCTTAACCCCTTGCAGACGATAAACCTCTTGCACTTCGCTGACAATATAGTTGGTAAGTGCATTAATACCCAATAGACGCAGGATATCGTGTGGATTCAAAGGACCATCCGCTACGATCTCACCGCGTTCTACGTGCTCACCTTCAAAAACAGTTACATGACGCCATTTTGGAATTAAGGCTTCAAAGGCTTCACCGTTATTTCCCGTAATCACTAAACGCCGCTTACCCTTGGTTTCTTTCCCAAAACTGATAATACCGGAGATTTCGGCTAAAATAGCCGGCTCTTTAGGTTTACGCGCTTCAAAAAGATCGGCTACGCGCGGTAAGCCTCCGGTAATATCGCGGGTTTTTGAGGTTTCTTGCGGAATACGTGCCACAATGTCACCCACTCCCACGGCAGCGCCATCTTCCAAACTCAAAATAGCGTTGATGGGTAGAAAATAATGCGCTGGTAAACGTGTCCCGGGTAAAAATAAATCATTCCCTTCTTTGTCGGTCAGTCGCACCATCGGCCGTAATTCCTTCCCTCCTGAACCGCGCTGCTTAGAATCCATGACGACAATGCTGGTTAAACCGGTCAGTTCATCCGTTTGTCGATTCATGGTGATTCCATCGATTAAATCGATAAACTTAACGTAACCGGCTACTTCTGTGACCACCGGATGCGTATGCGGATCCCATTGCGCAATGAGCTGGCCCGGCGCAACTTCCGTACCATCAGACACCTTAATACTTGCACCGTAAGGGAGCTTATAGCGTTCTCGTTCACGACCTTGCGGATCTAATAGCGTTAACTCGCCTGAACGAGAGACGGTCACGTAATGGCCATCACTGTGTTTAACTAGTTTGATATTGTGCAGCTTAATACGACCCTTAGATTTCACTTGAATGTGATTTGCCAAAGCAACCTGCGAAGCCGCTCCCCCAATGTGGAAAGTACGCATGGTTAGCTGCGTTCCTGGCTCACCAATCGACTGCGCGGCGATAACACCGACTGATTCACCAATACCAACCAAATGGCCACGCGCCAAGTCACGGCCGTAACAAGCCGCACAAATACCATATCGGGCTTCACAGGTAATAGGCGAACGCACATTCACTTGGTCGACCGCACGTTCTTCTAAAATATTGACCCATTCTTCGTCTAATAGGGTACCTTTATTGACCACGATATCATCACTGCCTGGTAAACTGACGTCTTCAGCCAATACACGCCCTAATACGCGCTCACGTAAAGGCACCATGATCTCACCCCCTTCAACATGGGGTGTGATAGCAATCCCTAAGGTCGCACCACAATCATCTTCTGTGACGACCATATCTTGCGCAACGTCGACTAAACGACGCGTCAGGTAACCGGAATTCGCCGTCTTTAACGCGGTATCAGCTAGACCTTTACGCGCTCCGTGTGTCGAAATAAAGTATTGCAATACGTCCAAACCTTCTCTGAAGTTAGCCGTAATCGGTGTTTCAATAATGGTTCCATCCGGTTTTGTCATTAAGCCTCGCATCCCGGCTAGCTGACGCATCTGTGCAGGCGAACCCCGCGCTCCTGAATCGGCCATCATATAGACAGGGTTAAATGATTCTTGCGATACTGTCTTGCCGTCCGCATCGGTTACTTCCTCTGTCGCTAATTTTTCCATCATGGCCTTAGCCACTTGATCATTAGTACGCGACCAAATATCCACTACCTTGTTATAACGTTCACCTTGTGTCACTAGACCTGAGGCATATTGCGACTCAATTTCTTTTACTTCGGTTTCAGCCGCTGAAATAATCGCTGCTTTATTTTCAGGAATAATTAAATCTTCGATTCCGACTGAAATACCGGCGCGAGTCGCATAACCAAAACCGGTATACATTAATTTATCGGCAAATATAACCGTCGCTTTTAGACCTAAACGCCGATAGCACTCATTAATAAGACTTAATATCGCTTTTTTATTGAGTGTTTTATTAATCAAAGAAAATGGTAAACCATCGGGTAGTGTTTCACGTAATAACGCTCTACCGACTGTCGTATCAACTAAGCAAGTCGACTCTTTTTGCTCGCCGGCTTTATCAAACAAAACCTCTGATATTCTAACCTTAATCTTGGCGTGTAAATCCGCATAACCTGCATCGTAAAGCTGACGAACATCATTGATATCTGAACAAATTAAACCTTCACCTTTCGCATTAATTTTGTCGCGTGTTAAATAATACAATCCCAAAATGATATCCTGGCTTGGTACGATAATCGGCTTACCGTTTGAAGGGCTTAAAATGTTATTTGAAGACATCATAAGCACACGGGCTTCAAGCTGGGCTTCTATTGAAAGCGGTACGTGTACAGCCATTTGGTCGCCATCAAAGTCAGCGTTAAAAGCCGCGCAAACTAATGGATGCAACTGGATAGCTTTACCTTCGACTAAAATAGGCTCAAAGGCTTGTATCCCCAAACGATGCAGTGTCGGTGCTCGGTTTAATAAGACAGGATGTTCACGAATAACATCTTCTAAGATATCCCAAACCTCTGGCGATTCATTTTCCACCATTTTCTTAGCTGCTTTTATAGTAGAAGCTAAACCACGGAATTGTAAGTTACTCAAAATAAAAGGTTTAAATAATTCTAAAGCCATTTTTTTCGGCAAACCACATTGATGTAATTTGAGTGTAGGACCTACTACGATCACTGAACGACCCGAATAATCGACACGTTTACCGAGTAAGTTTTGTCTAAAACGACCTTGCTTACCTTTTATCATATCGGCTAAGGATTTCAGAGGTCGTTTGTTACTACCTGTAATGGCACGGCCGCGTCGGCCATTGTCCAATAAGGCATCCACTGATTCTTGCAACATACGTTTTTCGTTACGCACAATAATATCGGGAGCATTGAGATCTAATAAGCGCTTTAAACGATTGTTACGATTGATAACGCGACGATACAGATCGTTGAGATCAGATGTGGCAAAGCGACCGCCATCTAAAGGCACTAAAGGACGAAGATCCGGCGGTAAGATAGGTAATACGGTTAACACCATCCACTCTGGCTTATTACCCGATTGCTCAAATCCTTCTAAAAGCTTTAAGCGCTTAGAGTACTTTTTTAACTTGGTTTCAGAACTTGTGTTGGGGATCTCTTCGCGTAAGGTATTAATCTCTTCTTTCAAATTCAACGTAATCAATAACTGTTGTATCGCTTCGGCACCCATACGTGCATCAAATTCATCGCCGTGCTCTTCGATAGCTTCTAAATATTGCTCATCGGTTAACAGTTGTCCTCGCTCCAAAGTGGTCATTCCAGGTTCAATAACAACAAAGGCTTCAAAATAAAGAACTCGCTCAATATCACGTAAGGTCATATCGAGTAATAAACCAATTCGTGAGGGCAAAGACTTTAAGAACCAAATATGCGCCACTGGGCTTGCTAGCTCAACATGACCCATACGCTCTCGACGCACCTTAGTCAGTGCAACTTCTACACCGCATTTCTCACAGATTACACCGCGATGCTTAAGGCGTTTGTATTTACCGCATAAACATTCATAATCTTTAATAGGACCAAAAATCTTTGCGCAAAATAAACCATCCCTTTCCGGTTTGAATGTACGATAATTAATGGTTTCTGGTTTTTTAACTTCACCATAAGACCAAGTACGGATCATTTCCGGTGAAGCGAGCGAGATACGTATATTATCGAATTCATCGAGGTAATCTTCTTGTTTCAAGATACCGAGTAAATCTGACATTAACGGTCTATCGACTAAGTTTGTCTTGCTTTCACTATTATTTTCATTTGCTTGTATCGCTTCTGCCATAGTCGCCAAACTTTCTTGGCCTGACGAGGTCGGTTTAGCTTGATCCGAAGATAATAACGTTGCTTTAGCCGTTGTCGCATTTTCTAGCTCTGGCTTTACAGCAAGGTCTGCTTTTGGTTTAGATGTAGCCAAGGTTATATTCCCCATTTCAAATTAATCTTTGGTTTCTAATTCTGCATTGATTGCCAAGGAGCGTATTTCCTTGACGAGTACATTAAATGATTCTGGCATCCCCGCTTCCATTTGATGATCGCCATCGACAATGTTTTTGTACATCTTAGTTCGGCCTGCCACATCATCCGATTTGACGGTCAGCATTTCTTGTAAAGTATAGGCGGCGCCATACGCCTCTAAAGCCCAAACCTCCATTTCACCAAAGCGCTGACCACCAAATTGAGCTTTACCACCCAAGGGCTGTTGAGTTACTAAGCTATACGAGCCGGTAGAACGTGCATGCATTTTATCGTCAACTAAATGATTGAGCTTTAGCATGTACATATAACCGACCGTAACAGGTCGCTCAAAACGATTACCGGTTCTGCCATCATAAAGTGTGGTTTGTCCTGTTTCAGGCAAATCGGCCAAACGCAACATACGTTTAATTTCAGCTTCGGTAACACCATCAAAGACGGGGGTTGCCATAGGCACTCCGTTGCGTAAATTCTGCGCAAGCTCTATCACTGACTCATCAGATAGCTTATCTAAATCTACTTTTTGCGCCGTTTCTTTCGTATCGTTGTAAATAGCTCCTAAGAAATCTTTAATCTCTTTAATTTTCTTTTGCGCATCCAGCATCCCCGCTATCTTTAAGCCTAAGCCTTTAGCCGCCCAGCCCAAATGCGTTTCCAGCACCTGCCCAACGTTCATACGTGAAGGGACACCTAAGGGATTAAGAACGATATCAACCGGCGTACCATCTTCCATGTAAGGCATATCCTCAACAGGAATAATGGTCGAGATAACCCCTTTATTACCATGTCGCCCAGCCATCTTGTCACCGGGTTGAATGCAACGCTTAATCGCTAAGTAAACTTTAACGATCTTGAGGATTCCGGGTGCCAAATCATCACCTTGGGTTAATTTTTTACGTTTATTTTCAAATTTTTCGTCTAAGGCTAAACGTGCCGCTTCAAGTTGTTTAGCCACCGCTTCCAATTGTTGATTAGCCGCTTCCTCGCGTAAACTGACAGAAAACCAGTGATCCTTGGCTAAACCTTGTAAATATTCGTGCGTGATTTTACTGCCTGACTTTAGTTTATTCGGCCCGCTACTTGCCGTTGCACCGACTAATAAAGTTTCTAAGCGCTGGTAACAATCGTTTTCTAAAATTCTAAATTCATCGTATAAATCCTTTTTAACTTTATCTAAAGCCATTTCTTCAATACTTAAAGCACGTTTATCTTTTTCTAAACCGTCACGCGTAAACACTTGGACATCAATAACGGTTCCTCGCATTCCTGAAGGAACACGTAGCGAACTATCCTTCACATCCGAAGCTTTTTCACCAAAGATAGCGCGCAATAATTTTTCTTCCGGTGTTAATTGAGTTTCACCTTTAGGCGTAACCTTTCCAACGAGTATGTCACTGGCTTCAACCCAAGCACCTAAATGGACAATACCGGATTCATCTAATTTAGAGAGTGCGCCTTCCCCTACATTAGGAATATCGGAGGTAATCTCTTCGGTTCCTAACTTCGTGTCACGTGCAATACAGGTTAATTCTTCAATATGAATCGTGGTGAAACGATCTTCAGAAACAACGCGCTCTGAGATCAAAATAGAATCTTCAAAGTTATAACCATTCCATGGCATGAAAGCGACCAGTAGATTACGTCCTAAAGCTAACTCACCTAAATCGGTAGAAGGACCATCTGCCATAACATCACCCTTTTTAATCTTATCGCCTTTTTTTACCAAGGGGCGTTGATTAATACAGGTGTTCTGATTAGAGCGGGTATATTTCGTCAAATTATAAATATCAACACCGGCTGTCCCGGCGGTAGCCTCTTTATCATCAACACGCACAACAATCCGACCGGCATCAACAGAGTCAATAAAACCACTGCGCTTAGCAACGACCACGACCCCCGAGTCAACAGCCACCTTGCGTTCCATTCCGGTTCCCACTAAAGGCTTTTCGGTGCGTAAGGTAGGGACTGCTTGGCGCTGCATATTCGAACCCATCAAAGCACGATTCGCATCATCGTGTTCTAAGAAGGGAATCAGTGACGCCGCTACTGAGACGACTTGGGCCGGTGAAATATCCATGTAATTAACTTTATCGGCTGTCGTTAGCATAGACTCATTGCGATGTCGACAAGGAATTAAATCATCTATTAATTTTCCATGCCCATCAAGGCGTGTATTAGCCTGTGCAATCACATATTTACCTTCTTCAATGGCCGATAAATACTGAATTTCTTTGGTTACTTTCCCGTTTTCAACCTTCCGGTAAGGCGTTTCAAGAAATCCGTAATGATTGGTTCTGGCATACACGGCTAAAGAATTAATTAAACCAATGTTAGGACCCTCGGGTGTTTCAATAGGACAAACACGGCCATAATGGGTGGGATGCACATCTCGAACCTCGAAACCAGCACGCTCACGCGTCAAACCGCCAGGCCCCAAGGCAGAAACACGCCGTTTGTGGGTAATTTCTGAAAGTGGATTGACTTGGTCCATAAATTGCGATAGCTGACTGGAGCCAAAAAATTCTTTTACCGCCGCCGAAATAGGTTTGGCATTAATAAGGTCTTGTGGCATTAAATTTTCAGATTCGGCCACACTTAAGCGATCCCGGACAGCGCGCTCTACACGCACTAAGCCGATGCGAAATTGATTTTCAGCCATCTCGCCGACACTACGCACACGACGATTACCTAAATGATCAATATCATCGACTTCGCCTTTTCCATTACGTATCTCAATCAATGCCCTTAACACCGCTACAATATCTTCTTTCGTTAAGGTTCCCGCTCCGGTAATTTCTTCACGGCCCAAACGACGATTAAACTTCATCCGCCCTACCGCGGATAAATCATAGCGATCCAATACAAAAAATAAATTCTTAAATAAGGCCTCTGCCGCTTCTTTAGTAGGCGGCTCCCCTGGGCGCATCATACGATAGATTTCAACTAAGGCCTCTTGCTGGCTATGACTCGGATCAATACGTAATGTGGTTGAAATGTAGGCCCCCGAATCCAGATCGTTAGTATAGAGGGTTTCAATGGAGGCTATTTGCGTTTCAAGCAATTTCTTAACGATATCAGCTGTTAGTTCTGTATTGGCTTCAAAAAGAATCTCGCCCGTTTCAGAATCAATAACGGGTTTAGCCAGCGTTTTACCAATCAGATAGTCTGCAGAAAATTCTAATTTTTTAATCTTAGCTTTTTCTATTTCACGGATTTGCCTTACTGCAATCCGACGACCTTGTTCGACAATAACACGTCCTGCGGCGTCTTTAATGTCAAAGCTGGCAATTTCACCGCGTAAACGTTCTGGTACTAAATCTAAAACAACGGTCTCACCCTTTAAGTGAAATATATTATTGCTAAAGAATAAGGCTAAGATTTCTTCCGAGGTAAAACCTAATGCACGTAAAAGTATTGTAGCGGCTAACTTACGGCGTCTATCGATACGGACAAATAAGTTGTCTTTTGGATCAAATTCAAAATCTAACCACGAGCCACGGTAAGGAATAATTCGAGCAGCATAGAGCAATTTACCTGAAGAATGGGTCTTCCCTTTATCGTGTTCAAAAAAAACACCGGGAGAACGATGTAACTGTGAAACAACAACGCGATCCGTTCCGTTAATCACAAAACTACCGGTATCGGTCATGAGCGGAAGTTCGCCCATGTAAACTTCTTGCTCTTTGATATATTTTAATTTTGTCGCCCCGGGCGCCGCTTCTTTATCATAAATGATTAAGCGCATTTTAACCCTTAAAGGCGCACCATACGTTAAACCACGCGCTTGGCACTCTTTAACATCGAAAGGAGGCTGTCCTATTCGATAATTAATATACTCTAAGGTTGCTTCACCACCGGAATAAGAAGAAATAGGAAATATAGATTTAAAAGCGGCATTAAGTCCCACATCTTCAAGCGCATCGGGTGAAGTATCTGCTTGTAAAAATCGACGATAAGACTCAATTTGAGTCGCTAATAGATAAGGCGCCTCCATGATCGTCGCTTGCTTACCAAAGTTTTTACGAATACGTTTTTTTTCAGTAAATGAATAAGGAGTACTTGCTTGCTCAGTTGCTGGGGATGTCCGAATTACCATCTAAAACTCACCTGGTTAGAGAACAGAATAAATAAAGAAAAACTATGCCCATTATTTACTGGGCTTGTGTTAACGACTGGCTGTTAGCCGCACTTAAAGTCACCTTTTAAAAAAAGTAACGCCTCGCTATTTTTCCAAATTCCTTTTTTAAGCTAAGTCCAGCGTTCGCAACATTGTCTTAAGCCTGAATCTTATAAAATTGTGCTTATGCACATAAAACACTTCAGTTAAGATCAATTTTACTAACGTAAAGAATGCCCAAGCAGTTGGACTTGAGCATTCCTACGAAGTTACGCAACAATTTGGCTCCTAGCGTAAACCTTACAACGCCTGATTTGCTCAGCGGCCTCGTTTGTTTTTTAAACAACACCGCTAACGTAAGCTATCTAGCGTGGAATAACCTCTTTGTTAGCGTAAATTCAGCTTAATAAAATAATACTCGGCTATTTAATTTCACCGGTAGCACCTGCTTCCTTAAGCTTCGCCATCAGCGCTTCGGCATCGGCCTTAGATAAGCCTTCTTTAATGGCTTTAGGTGCTGATTCAACCAAGTCTTTTGCTTCTTTCAAACCTAGACCTGTTGCTTCGCGGACTACTTTAATTACATTAATTTTATTAGCGCCAATTTCTTTTAACAGGACATCAAATTCAGTCTTTTCTTCCACAGCGGCTACGGCGCCAGTCGCTGCAGCGACAGCAACCGGTGCGGCAGCGGCAGAAACACCAAATTTTTCTTCCATATTTTTAATCAGATCAACAATTTCCATAACGCTCATGTTTGAAATTGCATTTAATACATCTTCTTTAGAATTAACAGCCGTACTCATAATTACTCCAAAAATAAAAAACTTTGATTAACAACTCACTTTAACAATTACTCGGCTCCGACAGCTTGTCGTTGATCACGAAAAGCAGCAAAAATACGTACTAATTTAGCCTGTGGTTCAACCATGGTACGAACCAGCTTAGTAATCGGCGCCTTCATAACTGCCATTAGGGTGGCTATCGCTTCATCACGGGTTGGTAGATTAGCGAGTTTATCGAGATCATTGACAGCGAGTAATTGACCATCAAAGGCTAAAGCCTTAACGACCAACTTTTCATTTTGCTTGATAAATGTCCGAATAAGCCGCGCTGCTGCACCAGGTTCTTGTTGGGAAAAAGCCAAGAGTAAAGGACCTACCAGCGTATCTTGTAAACACGCAAATCCTGTCCCTGCTAAAGCACGTCGTGCCAGCGTATTACGTACAACACGCAAATACACCCCTTCGTTACGTGCTTGTAAGCGCAATTGGCTCATTTGACCCACACTCAAACCGCGGTATTCAGCCGTAACGGCTGATAACGCACTTTTTGCAACCTCTCCAACTTCCGCAACAATCGCCTGCTTGTCTTCAAGTCTCAATGTCACGTTGGTTTTCTCCTCATTTATGTTCCAGCTATTACTTAATAACAAGCAACAACTAGCCCGTTTATTGTGGTGGCCATTAAAGGTTCACCGTCTGCGTAGGCTTACAGTTTAAGCGCTGTAAAGCATGAGACTAAGCTAAACTAACATCTAGCCGGTCTAATGACAGCGCGCCTACGGTCTCCGACAGTTAGAGGGAAAACCCTTTAACTGCGAATTCATACCCACTATTTAATCGAGTGGGGGGGTAGCTCTTCTATCCTAAATACGATAAATAGTCAAGAATCTATTGTGGTTTTGCGTCCTATAATTAACTCGCTTCTACTAGCGAGGCCATGTTAATTAACAACCCAGGACCCATGGTACTTGATAAACTCAATTTCTTTAAATAAACACCTTTAGCTGTAGCGGGCTTAGCTTTTTTAACCGCCCCAACTAACACCTGTAAATTTTGTAATAATTGTTGGGGTTCAAAGCTAAGTTTTCCAATTGTACAGTGTATTATCCCGCCTTTGACGGCGCGGTAACGCACTTGCCCCGACTTTGCATTACCAACAGCCGTCGACACATCAAGCGTTACTGTGCCTATTTTAGGATTAGGCATCAAGCCTCTAGGCCCTAATATTTGGCTTAACTGACCGACTAAACGCATGGCATCGGGTGTTGCAATAAGCACATCAAAATCTAACTTGCCGGCTTTAATACTTTCTGCCAAATCCTCAAAACCGACGATATCAGCACCTGCCGCTTTCGCCGCTTCGGCATTCGCTGCCTGGGCAAATACAGCTACGCGAGGCGTTTTACCTGTCCCATTTGGCAACACAATGACGCCTCGCACTGTTTGATCTGATTTTCGTGGATCAATCCCTAAGTTGATGCTCACATCAACACTTTGATTGAATTTAACGGGATACTCTTTGAGCCGTGTAATCGCTTCTAAAACAGTATAGTTCTTGCCTTGGGGAATTTTTTCTTTGATTAAGCGCATACGCTTACTGAGTTTAGTCATTTTATTTTTCCCCCTCAACTTCAATACCCATGTTACGTGCCGTACCTGCAACCGTACGCATAGCGGCCGTTAAATCACCCGCGGTCAAATCAGGCATTTTGACCGTTGCAATTTCTGCCAATTGCTTTTGCGTAATCTTGCCCACTTTGTTTTTATTGGGGATACTGCTTCCTTTGCTCACGCCTGCCGCTTTAAGGACCAGGTAGGAGGCCGGGGGAGTTTTAATAATAAACGTAAAACTACGGTCGCTGTACACCGTGATGACAACCGGCATCGGCATGCCTTTTTCTACATTTTGCGTGCGTGCATTAAAGGCCTTGCAAAATTCCATAATATTCACCCCTTGTTGACCTAATGCAGGACCAATAGGCGGTGCAGGATTCGCCTCGCCGGCTTTTACCTGTAATTTCACATAGGCTTGTATTTTCTTTGCCATTTTTGTTACCTCCGGGTCTAACGCTCAAGTTAAGGCTTAAGCTTCCCATTGATGATTTATTTTCATTCCCATTTCTTAGTTTAAAAAGGGGCTTACACTATACCTCAAGCTTTTTTAACTTGACCAAACTCCAACTCAACTGGCGTAGAACGACCAAAAATAATGACCGAAACGCGCATGCGATTCTTTTCATAATTAACTTCTTCAACCTCACCGTTAAAGTCAGCAAAAGGCCCGTCCACAACACGCACCACTTCACCGACCTCAAATAAGACCTTAGGTCGAGGCTTATCCACACCTTCTTGCATCCGCTGTAAAATTTTATCGACTTCTTTCACACTAAGCGGCACCGGTTTATCACTGGTACCACCAATAAATTTAATAACGCCCGGGGTCTTTTGCACCAAATACCAGCTATCTTCATCCATATCCATTTCAACTAAGACATAACCTGGATAAAATTTTCGCGCTGTCTTACGCTTGCGACCTTGCCGTATTTCAATGACTTCTTCAGTAGGTACAATAATTTGACCGAATTTTTCAGTAAGACCCTGCTGCTTAATACGTTCATGTAAAGCATCTAAAACCTTTCGCTCATAGCCAGAACGCGCTTGTACAACGTACCAATGCATAGAGGTTTGCGTCGCTTTTTCTCCTACGACAGATGGTTGCTCAGTGTGCGCTACAGAATCTTGCGATGGTTTATCGCCAACGCCGGGATGAAGTTCTGATTTTTTTTCTGTCATACGTTAACTATCCTCTTCATTTACCCGGTTAAAAAAGAAACGGCCCATAATAGGAGCGTATCAATACCCCATAAAAATAAACTGGCTACAACCACCATCGCCATGACTATCAATGTTGTACGCACCGTTTCTTCTCGCGTTGGCCATACTACCTTTCGCAGCTCGGCACGCGAAGCCTGTGCAAATCCCCCAAAACGCCGCCCTTGCGTGGTATAAAAGAACAATAAAACCATAGCCAGCGCTGCAATTATCCAACCTATCAAGCGAATCGCAATGGCTTGATGAGAAAAATAATTATTTGCGAAGACAGTCAGCATAAGGACAGCCGTTATGATTATCCAGAGCGTAATGTCTCTTTGAATCGCCTTACTTTCAAGCCGTACGTTCTTCATTTCATCTATTTCTATATTTTTGCAACACCGCGTCACAGTTGATTTCGATACGGTTCAATACTCGCTTTAACACCTTAGTTAAAATCAAACACATCTTTAGATTTAGTAAAAAATTAAACCGCCTTTTACTAAATCTAAACCTTTTGGCAGGCCAGGAGGGAATCGAACCCCCAACCTGCGGTTTTGGAGACCGCCGCTCTGCCAATTGAGCTACTGGCCTAATTCATCGCTTTCGATGTCAAGTGAGACCTATTACGAAACCTACTCCCCTTTATAAGAGGTCTATGGAGCCCACAACCGGGATCGAACCGGTGACCTCTTCCTTACCAAGGAAGTGCTCTACCACTGAGCCATGTGGGCCTTACTCGCATTCAAAAGATCACGTTTGATCTTTTTTATCATTGCCTAGGCTAGGGTTTAGTATTTAGTCCTATTATCCGCTTTGCATCTCTTTTTTGGAGCGGGTGATGGGAATCGAACCCACATAGCCAGCTTGGAAGGCTGGAATTCTAACCGTTGAACTACACCCGCAATACGTATAACCGCTTTATATCACTAAAATATTGGTGGAGGGGGAAGGATTCGAACCTTCGAAGGCTGAGCCGGCAGATTTACAGTCTGCTCCCTTTGGCCGCTCGGGAACCCCTCCTCAAAATTGAGGGGCTATTTTGCGAAAGTCAAGGCTGGATGTCAACCACTATTCTCATTACAATACATAAATATTTTTTTGTATTTTTTATTTGCATTTTTAAATGAACATTTATTCCGCTGCTGTTACACTTTTTTTAGTCATGGACCCTGTCGGGAATATCCCTATTTTCCTATCATTACTCAAGCAGGTCGATCCAAAACGCCGCACCAAAATCGTTTTACGTGAAAGTTTGATTGCATTTGCTATTCTTACGCTTTTTTTATTTTGTGGCAAAGCAATACTTCATAGCTTAAACATTAGTGAAGAAGCCTTAGGCATTGCCGGTGGCATTATTTTATTTCTTATTGCCATTAAAATGTTATTTCCTATAAACCAAAATAAGTTCACCGAACAGACACGCGGTGAACCCTTTATTGTACCGATGGCAATTCCTTTATTAGCTGGCCCTTCTTCTATTGCGACTGTTATCTTATTCGCTAGCCAAGCACCTAATAATATGAGCCAATGGTTTATCGCCTTAGCCGTCGCTTCGTTACTGGCAACACTACTCCTTTTGCTAGCCGTCCCTTTACAAAAATTACTCGGGGTTAAAATAATTACCGCACTAGAACGTTTAATGGGAATGATATTAACCACCATCGCCGTGCAAATGTTTTTAACCGGCTTAAAAACCTACCTTAGCGGCACTAGCTAACCATATTTTTTTAAACTTGTTAACACACCCTCTAACTGTTTTTTGCTAATCGCAAGAGACGGTGCTAAGCGAATAACGCTACCAGGTCATCATGGCTTAATAAGTCTTGTTCTACTAATTTCAAGCGCAGGTTTGTCATTCAAACGATGCGATAGCGCTGCTACGGTTCACGGTTATTTGAAATGCTTTACAGCATTCAACCCGCAAGATAAATTCAATAACTTGATATATCCTAAAAGCCGACTAACAATAGATCTATGCAACCTCTTGCTCCACTCATCAAAGATTTAGCCGTCATACTAGGCGTAGCCAGCTTAGTCACGCTCTTATTTCAAAAGATAAGACAACCGGTTGTCTTAGGTTATCTATTATCCGGTATCATTGTAGGCCCCCACATTCCTCCTTACGATCTCGTGACCGACGTCCCTAGCCTACATACCTTGTCCGAATTGGGCGTTATTTTTTTGATGTTTTCTTTGGGTTTAGACTTTAGCTTTCATAAACTTAAACGGGTAGGAACGCCCGCTATCATTAGCGGTTTATTTGAAGTCCTTGTTGTTTTACTGATTGGGATAGTACTTGGAAAAATTCTGGGTTGGCCTATTTACGATTGCATTTTTTTAGGTGCCGCACTTTCTATTTCATCGACCACTATTATTATCAAAGCCATGGAGGAACTCGGTTTAAAAAATAAGCACTTTGCCGAACTCGTGTTTGGCATTCTGATTGTAGAAGATTTATTAGCGATTTTATTACTCGCTGGCCTCTCAATAGTAGTAGGAACACATGCTGTACTTTCAGCCACGCTTGCAGATTCAGCTATTAAGCTTTTTATTGTGGTGGGCAGTTGGTTTTTGATCGGTTATTTTTTAATTCCTACGCTAATTCGAAAATTGGTGGATGTCGCTAACCAAGAAACCCTGACCATCGTGTCGGTTGCACTTTGTTTATTGCTTGTCTGTATTGCCGCTTATTTTGGCTATTCCACGGCATTAGGTGCCTTTATCATGGGCTCTATATTAGCTGAAACTGATTTAATTCAATTTATTGAACAATATATGCGGCCTATCCGCGATATTTTTGCAGCTGTTTTTTTTATTTCAGTGGGAATGCTGATAGATCCGAGTATTATCATCCATAATATAGGGGTCGTCCTATTAATTGCCATCATCACTATCGTGGCAAAAATTCTTTCCACAGGAACAGGTGCCTTAGCGGCTGGGCAAAGCCTAACAACCGCTGTGCGTTCCGGCTTTAGTATGGCGCAAATTGGTGAATTTTCATTTATTATTGCAGGATTAGGACTAACGCTTCAGGTGACCCGACCTGCACTATTTCCAATTATTATCGCTGTATCGGCTATCACGACCTTTACCACACCCTATCTCATTATGTCGTCAGCCAGCCTTAGTAAACGATTAGAAAAAAACCTACCTACCCGTTTTAAAGCACTATTAAACCATTATACGATACTCATACACCGTTATTTAAGACTGAAAAAAAAGCGGGCTGTTTATAGCCAATATATCACCCGCCTATTAGTCAATAGCGTCATGGTGGCGATTATTTTCAGCTTGAGTGAAAAATGGATATTTCCAGCAATCAGCGGATGGATCATCACAACTTATTGGGTTAATACCTTAAGCTGCCTTACTGCCTTGTTATTAGCTTCTCCTTTCATTTGGGGTATGATATTTGCCTATAGAGCCTTCCCTCATCGACATTATGGGGCGGTTAAACCTATCATCGCACTGGGATGGATTTTTACCTTGACCGTCATCATCACTTTGGCGATTACTTACTTCCACACCTGGTCAATTATTTTACTTTTAATCCTTATTGCTTTTACACTTTTTAGTTTATTGCATAAACCTTTACAAAAATTTTATCCTTGGTTAGAAAAAAGATTTCTAGCCAATATTAGAACACCTAGTCTACAAGAAATATCCAAAGACGAATTAGCCACCTGGGGAATCAACTTACGCGGCACGGATATCCGGAATAATTACTATTTTATTAATAAAACTTTACAAGAATTAGATCTGGCGCAACAATTTGGAATTCATATCGTGGCCCTTTATCGCGGCCCTAAAATTATACTGACACCAGAAAATCACGAAAAAATCAGACTTTATGATAAATTATTTATTCTAGGCAGTGATGAACAAATTGATTCATTCAGTCAATTATTACAGATCAACACGTATCAAGAAGAGCTTGAATTATACAACCATCTTGAATTAAAAACTTTTTTACTCGATAAAACACATCCTTTTGTAGGACTGAGTATTGAAGAGGCAATGAAAAAAAATCAAATAGAAGGCATAGTATTAGGGATGGAGCGCCATGGGGTCAGAAAAATCAATCCAAGTAAAGAAACTATTTTACATAAAGAGGACCTGCTCATCTTATTAGTCTACAAAACGACCGCCTAAACGCATCCTATCTTTTATCGCTAACTAATCGCTTTATAAAATCTCGCTTAACACAGTACAAAAAGCCTACAATATGCTAGCATAACATCGATTTAAATTTCGGCTACAAGGACGTTTGGTAACATCAATGCGAACGATTACTCAATTCAAGCCTATTTTTTCACATTTAGTCTGAGGTTTAGTTGTTTAAAACCGCAGCAATCTATCAATGACACAAAAGAGGAAGATCATTATTATTAAACAGTTTTTTCATCGACTTTTCCCCAAAAAAATAGTTTATCCTAAAGCCAACATTATCCCCAGGGCCGAGCATACTATTTCGCGTAAGGAAATCAGTCAAAATGCGCTCAAAGTGCTCTACCGTCTCGATCAGCATCGCTATAGTGCTTATTTAGTGGGTGGCAGCTTACGTGACATTTTACTTAAGCAAAAACCAAAAGATTTTGATATCGCCACCAATGCCAGCCCTGAGAATATTAAAAAACTCTTTCGCAATTGCTTGCTTATCGGCAGACGTTTTCGTCTCGCCCATATTCGCTTCGGTCGAGAAATTATTGAAGTCAGTACATTTCGCGCTCAAAGCAAAAAAAAATCGTTTAAACATCGAAAAATTGCTTCGCACGGCATGTTGTTACGCGACAATGTTTATGGCACCATTGAAGAGGATGTTTGGCGACGCGATTTTACGATGAATGCCTTATACTACAATATCGCCGACTTTTCCTTAGTCGACTATTGCGGTGGCATGGCTGATATTCAGCATAAAATAGTACGAATTATTGGCGAACCCAAACTACGTTATCAAGAAGATCCGGTTCGCTTATTGCGCGCCATTCGATTTGCCGGAAAATTAGGCTTTACCTTAGATCCTGCCACAGCAGAACCTATACCCGCGCTAGCTCCATTACTGCGTCACGTCCCTCCTGCGCGTTTATTTGAAGAAGTCTTGAAGCTATTTCATCACGGCCAAGCATTAAAAACCTATCAACTATTACGTCACTATGGCTTACTGAGCGAACTATTTCCCCAAACATACAATGCTTTATCGCTAGATTCGACACATAAATTTCTAGAATTAGCCTGTGAAAATACCGACAAACGGATAAAGCAAGGTAAAACCGTTTCACCGGCTTTTTTATTTGCTGTTTTCTTATGGCCGAGTGTGCAACATAAGGCTGAACAATTAATCTCGCAACGTACGCCGATATTTATTGCCTATCAACACGCTGTCAGTGATACCCTAAGCAATCAGCAAAAACATATTACTATTCCGCGTCGTTATAGTGCGGCCATACGAGAAATATGGGACCTACAACACCGATTGATACAACGTCGTTCTTTTATGTTGAATCGTTTAATGCGTCATCCGCGTTTTCGTGCGGCCTATGATTTTTTACTATTACGCGCCGAAATAAATGAAATATTACCTGAAATTGGCACTTGGTGGACCTGCTTTCTAGAAGGCGATGATGAGACAAAAAAACAATTAACTGCCACTATTTCTAATCCACCTAAGGGCGCCAAGCGTCCGAAAAAACGAGGGAAAACGGCATGAGTGCATTGATTAAATCGCCCATTTGGCAGGATTTAACACAACATGCCCTAAGAATAAAAAAGCAACGCTTATCAGCACTATTTATGAAGGATCCTGAGCGCTGCAAAAAATTTTCATTATCGGAACAAACACTGTATCTAGATTACTCTAAAAATCCCGTTACGCCACAAACACTGCGATTATTAAGGCAATTAGCTGATAGTGTTACCTTAAAACAACAGATACAGGCGCTATTTTCCGGTGCCTTGGTAAATAATACGCAACAACTTCCAGCATTGCACACCGCATTACGTGACCCGCGAAAAACCGGCTTAATGGTCAATGGTGAAGATATACTGACGAAGATTCATACCGCACTCGATAAAATGCAAGATCTAGTTGAGCAAATACATCATACTCACTGGCGCGGCCTTAGCGGAAAAAAAATCACCGATATTGTCAATCTTGGTATTGGTGGGTCTGATTTAGGACCCTTAATGGCCGTACATGCTTTAAAAGCATATCAACAAAGCACCCTGCGTTTTCACTTTATTTCTAATGTTGACAGTAAAGCACTACCGAATTTAGTTGAAAAAATTAATTTTGAAACGACCTTATTTATTATCACAACAAAATCTTTTACCACACTTGAAACTTTACTTAACGCCACAAGTATTTTAAAACTATTTCAAAAAAAATGGCCACAAAAAAGCGCCATCAAGCAACACTTTTTAGCCGTTACCTGCCAAACCGAAAAAGCAATAGAGTTCGGTATCGATCCTAACAATATCTTTCCACTTTGGGACTGGGTAGGTGGGCGCTATTCATTATGCTCATCAGTAGGTTTAGCGGTTGCACTCGCTGTCGGCATGAAGCAGTTTCGCGAACTGCTTCATGGGGCCCATGTGATGGATCAGCACTTTTCTAAGCAAGCTTGCTTATCCAATATGCCTGTTTTATTAGCGCTGTTAGGCATTTGGCAGGTCAATTTTTTTCAATCCACCACGCATGCCATATTACCTTATGACGCCGCTTTAAAATATTTTCCAGCTTATTTACAGCAACTCGAGATGGAAAGTAATGGAAAATCGATGCGTATCGATAATGAGCCGGTTGATTATGCCACCTGCCCGGTTATTTTGGGAGAAATCGGTTTAAATGCACAACACGCTTTCTATCAATTTTTTCATCAAGGGACCGGTCATTTTTCAGCCGATTTCATCCTGACTTTACGCAACCCGAATCATCGGGCGCACCATCATCAACATGTCATCGCCAGCGCCCTAAGTCAAAGTAAAGCCTTTATGGAAGGTTATAAGAGCCATTTTAGCCATAAAAATCTTGCTGGAAATCATGCGAATAATTTAGTGGTACTCGATGAGCTAACGCCTTTTAGCCTCGGTATGCTGATTGCACTTTATGAACATAAAGTATTTGTGCAAAGCGTCGTTTGGCAGATTAATCCTTTTGATCAATGGGGCGTTGAATACGGAAAGCAGTTAAATAAGCAAATATATCAAAGTTTAAGTAGCACTGGCGACAAAAAAACCGCTAAAAACCTCGATTCATCGACACAAACACTGATTAAACGCTATCAAGCCGTTAATAAAAATCATTTAAAGGGTTAGCTAGTGCCTAAACCCTTATTAGGCAGACTCGGATTAGCGCTGATATACTCTAATCGATACCCTCATTAAAAGGTTTAATGATGAATAATCATTCCAAGCCATTTTCATCGGCTAAAGTTGAAGTTAAAAAGCGTCGTCGCCAAAAAGTAGCCTGGCCCGCCTATGAGCTCGCCTTTTTAGACCATGATTTTTTACTCCATAAATCTTTGCGTTCAGTCCGCTTACAGCTGGAACTATTAAAGCCCGAACTTTCACAACAAAAATTAAAAATTGAATCAACTATCGTCGTTTTCGGCAGCGCCCGAATTCTCGATCTAGAAAATAGCAAACAGCAACTTAAACAAATACAGCAAAAATTAAAAAAAAATCCACACAATGCCGCTTTCAAAAGAGCGGAAAAAATCGCTAAAAATCAAGTAGAAAAAGCAAAATATTACCAAGAATCCCAACGCTTCAGTCAAATTGTTTCTGAACGTTGCCAAAAAAATCGGCGCCGACACTTTGTTATCGTCACCGGCGGTGGTCCTGGCATCATGGAAGCGGCGAACCGTGGCGCGCAAGACGTAAAAGCAAAAAGCATTGGTTTAAATATCGTATTGCCCCACGAGCAAAGTCCCAACCCTTATATTTCACCCGAACTTTGCTTTCAATTCCACTATTTCGCTATTCGTAAAATGCACTTTTTGATCCGTGCCAGAGCCTTAGTTTGTTTCCCCGGAGGCTATGGAACCTTAGATGAACTCTTCGAAGCCTTAACCTTACTACAAACTAAGAAAATAAAACCCATCCCACTGCTGTTATTTGGGAAAAAGTATTGGTCGAAATTGATTAATTTTAAATTTTTAGTGAGTGAAGGCATGGTCGATGCGAAGGATTTAAAATTATTTCATTATGTAGACTCAGCCGAACAAGCCTGGAAAATCATCGCTACATTTTATAAGCTGCCTCGATAGACCCTACGTGCTTTTTACCTTAACACACTATTCTTATCTCCCTGCCTTTTTGTCGCTAACGCCTTTAGATAAGGCCTGATAAGAAAAGCTTAAGTGTTTCTTAAGTTTACTAGCGTATCATTAGATTATCAGAAAACCTTTAAAACAATAATAACTTAAAGATTAAAGGAATAAAAATGCCTACTATCCCTAAACAAAAATCTGATCCTGTAATGGATAGCCTAAAATCACTGAAAGAAGAAATAAATGAAGGATATGGAGGATATGAAGAGGATATGTCTGTTATAGAGGAATTATTTCGTACAGAGCTATTCGAAAAAGAAAAAATAAATTTATTACTTGAAGAAAAATTAAAAAAAGTTCAAGCCGAGTTAAGTCATACGATGGAAAAGCTTACTCTATTTAAACAAAGCGAAATGCTCTCAAAGGATGAGAATAAAAATTTAAAAACTAAATTGCTTAATCACCAAAAAATGGATAGCTTTTCAGAAAAAAAATGTGATATTCTCTTACCTGAAGCAAAAGCGCAATCTGAAAAAATAATAAATCTTACGACGCCACTCAGCGATCAAGAAGCGGCAGCGCCTATTAAAGGAGAAGAGAATATGGCTGGAGAAAGCTATAACGAAACATCCGTTTCAAAGCAAGGGAAATCGGGTTCAACTGACTCAGGGATAGGTAGCTCTGATCTCAACGTGGAATCCTCTACTGATCGGTCTGTCTTTTTATTTAATGATAGCGGTCGTAGTGATTGGAATTTTCCGACTTCTCATGCTAGTTGTCCTAGCAGCCCAACAGCGCTTACTAAGAAGTTTAAGCGTCAAAGTAATGAGCTTTCCTCTCGCTTCTCATTCAGGCCCCAAGGAAACCTCAATACTATTAATAGTACGTCCCAAAATGAGATACTATCACAGTCTTACTCAATGTTGGATATTCAAAGAAACCGTAAATTTGTTGAAAAATTTAAGGCCGCGTTGAGAGAATATGTTTACGCTGAAAACAGCAAACTCATTAAAAAAAGACTTAATGAGCACGTATTCCCTGAATGTCCTCATATAAAAATTGGATCGAAAAATATTGAGAGCATACTATATTTAGCTAAAGAACTATCGTTCAACTCGCTAGTTGACCGTTTTACAAAAAAATTATTTACTAACGAATATCAATCTGAGCTGAGTAATGCGAAATGTGCCGCCACGACGAGCGACGAATTAGATGCTAAAAAATTAGCCGGCGCACTTATTGAAGATTATACTCATTTTAAAAAACCCTTAAAGATAGGGCTTGTTCAGTATAAAAAAATCTCTTACCTGCTAGATACGGCTCTTCTGTATGAAGCGGATAGATTTTCGCGTGAGTTAGTAGCTAAGTACACGCGGCTAATACCCGCGTATGCTGCTAGTCTATTTCAAGCCGAAGCGTTAAACCAAGCGACAAGATATTTTAATACGGAATTATCTGGTGAATTTTTAGACGATTTTACAGCCAAAATAAGGCTTTGCTCATATACATTAAGTGCAGCTAGTTTAGCAGGGGCGAAGTACGCTATAAACCCAGACCATCGGCCTCCTAAAGAAATCGACTTTCAGTTGTTAATAGATTCTGCTGAAGAAAATACGATTCATGTTGAAAGCAAAAAAATTATAGATGAACTTTGCATTAATTATTTACTCACTCCTGAATCCAGTACGATTTATTCTGCGTATATTATCGATAAATTAAAAGAGAAATTGGCGCGGTATAATTTAAACCTGCTTAATAAGGAGACGGAAATACAGCATTCCGCTGAGAAAATACTCAACGACCTCTTAAACAAAGATAAGCTTAAGGACGCTTTAGAAGCCGCCTTAGAGACGCAGGATGGTAAAAATTTGCTACTACGGATAGAAGAAAAATTGAAAGAGCAGATAGAAGAACGCATTGACGACGAGATACGCGGCTATATTCCTAATGAAAGCACTGATTATTTAGTCTCTATACTTCAGAAGATTATTCAGGGGAATTCGGACTTATCGGATAAAGAAATGCAAGCCTTGTTGCAAAAACATCTACCGCTGCGATATGCCGATACTGAAAAAGATTTTTCCTTAGCGCTATCGGCTATTTATCTTGCCAATGATACCCTTGGCGCTAGACACACCGATGATTTTACCGTCTCCAACACGCTTTTTACAACTGCACGTCAATTTTTACGTAAGAAGGATTTGGCGCAAATTAAGGCCCAATATCCTGTTTCGCGCGAAGATGTTGATGAAGAAGACCTGGCTCACTTAGCGACAAAGCCTTGGTTAGACGAAAAATATCGATTGATTAGCGGGAAACCGATTGATTTAAAGTTGAATGCAGATGAACAAGCAAAAGTTAATAGTCAGTGTCAGGAATTATTTCATCTTTCTGATTTAAACCTAGCGGCGGTTACGCATAAATCTGTCGTTGAACTAAAAAAAGAATTAGCGGAATTAGCCCAATTAAACAAAGAATTAGTGGATCAACGCCATCAATACTTATTAAAAATTGAAGAAAAACTTTTGAGCTACCCTGAATTAATCACTCTAGAGGCTTTTGAAGCTAATCTTAATACGGCATTATTAACTGCGCTACCGCTACCTTCTAGCAATGAAGGAAGCCAAGCGGCTGCATTTCAAGTTAATACGGCACAATCTCTGGCTTTATTACAAGGAATTAATCAGCATATAACACACCCTATAAATAATGAGCGGGGGTTATTTAAGCTTGATTTATATCGGTCGCACACTGTTGCTGCGACAAGAATAGATGCTTTACTGCAGGGGATTAATCAACAGGTAGCGCAGCATAAAAATAAGTGGAATTCACTTCTTTTAAATCTAATCGTAGAAAAAATTTATACCAATATTAAGCCTACTTTTAATAACGACTTATCCGAGTCGAAAACTAAAAGTCTTATTGTCGCAGCAATTAATCTTTTACATAGCCATGGTTCTCTGAAAGAAAAACTTCAAGAGAGAGCGGCCTGGAACAACGAGCTTAAGTATCACTACGCCATGATTGAACACATTCAAACCTGTAAGGATAAAATATCATCCCGAGTGGATATTCTTGAGGATATGATAAGCCAAAAAGAGGCGCTCAAGACCGCAACACCGAGTAGCTCTGCTGTCAGTTCTACTCCTGGCCCTGTTCATCTTCCCTCATCTTGTTACCGCCGAGATGAGTATCCAGAGCAGGAAATGCGAGTAAAAGGTGAGTATTTCAATCGACGTGATGCGCTTAAAATAGGAGAAACGATCGCTTATCAGGAAGAATCGTTAGACGACGGAAGTCAGTCTCAAGAATGGTCTGTCACACGTAGCAGTGAAAAAGAGTTGGCTTATCAGACGGACAAAAAAGCTGGTGCTTGGTACCAACGGCCCTCGGAAGCAATGCAAAAACAGATCGTTTTTACTCAAATGATAGATGCAATGAATAGTTTTAAAGACAATAAAGTAATCAATTTTAGTTTTGGCAAAGCGTGCTCAAAAGAACAAGAAAAGCAATATCGTCTTTTTATAAGCGCCTACAACGAATTACGCCGCGAATCCGGCGAGGTGAGACCTATTCTACTCTGCGGACCTACTAATAAGACATTAAAAATGAAAAAGTCTGCGATTGCAGCGGCAAAAACCGAGCTTAAGGATAAATTAAATCTTTATGCCCATGAACGTCAAGCTATTCATAAAAAATTTTCTACTTGTGGTAGAGGTCGAGGTTAACAATTTATGTCCAACTTATTAGCATCCTTTTTTACGGCATTTAAAGTGAATCTTACACTGGATTATATGACAGAACGTGAAGCCGGCCTTATCCATATTCGAGAAGATTTACTGCAAGAATTCCCTGACTTAATCGCTGACAAGGTGCGGTTGGAAAAATTTAACGCCGCACTCGAGGGGAAGCTTTCAGCAGGCGGGAAAGCTATGTATGGCAATGGCTTAGATCAAGCACTAATAAATCAATGCCTAGCGCCCGACTTTAAAAAAGAATATGAGCTCGTACTCGCAGAAAGCATCGAAAAGCTAAAGGAACATATCGATACCCAAAAAGTTATTGAAAATAATCAAACCTGCTTACAGGAAAAATTAAAGTCGAAAAAAAGTAAGCTTGTTGGAGCGCTAATTAGCGCATTAAGCGCAGAGCAAGGCTTTAGCGCAGAAGATAGGCAGCATTTAGAAACTTGCTTTCATGCCTACTTGGATGACATTAGCCAGCAGCTAGGGGCTACTTTGAAACGAATCAAACCAGAGAGTATCCAAGCTAGACTACAATTAGATAGTGCTAACTCTGCTTCAGCAAAGATTGACAAGCACCTGACGGTAATCGGCGATAGAAAGCTTGAGCAACTCCACATAGCACCTCAAGCAGCACCTCTAGCACCGGCTTATAAAATTAATATTGCCGATTTGTCGAAACGAATAAAACACAGCTTAGCGAATTTAAAGCCGGGTGAAAAAATAAATATAGAGGTTAGCCTCCCTCTTAATAGAGAGGATTCTTTAAAAAGGATAGCGGAACAAGGTTTACAATATAGATTACCGTTAGTGGCCTTATTGTTACTTATTTTTATTCAACTGAGAATGATTAAAAAGGATGATGAAACGAGGGTTTATGAAGCGATTAAAAAACTAGCTGTTGATGACGGTATTCCCATTGATCCGAGTGAGATAAAATTTAAAGTCAGCAGCATTGATAATAACGGTAAGACACAAGTCCTTGCCGAAGCATTATCGCCGCAATTTATTCAACAATTAAAGCAAATTAGACAGGAGTTTGATGAACAACTAAAGCAAAAATGGTCTAGCGATCCGAGTAAAAAATTGCCTTTGTTACAGCCCTCGGAATCTGGCTATAATTCTGAGGAAGACGACGAAGATGTCGCGAATACGGCCCCCCCTCTTTCCCCACAATTATCGCGTACCTTATAGCGATTAACGGGCAATCACATTAGCTAGTCTGAGCGTCGGCTACGAAAGTTATCTGTTAGCAGGATTAACGCCAGCGCTTAAGGACTCTAAGCGGGAGAGACGATCCTGTAATAGTTGTGTCTTACTATCTGCTTTAAAGTTGTTGACCTTTATTTTATATTTTTCACATTCAATCCACGCCATACGTTTCGCTACATCCAGCCCATCAAATTGCAGCTGTTTAGCACCACGCTGAATTAATAAATGCAGCATAGCCTTGACCGTATTTAACAGTCGACCGGTGCTATAACTGGCATAATATTCTCCTGGAGAGGTTCTTAAATAGCTACCATAATCATGGACGAGATAAGCATTTTCAATTTGAATAAGGTTCGCTGTACTCCGCGTTGTTGTAAGGCTTGTACCCTCTGAAGCACGCTTTTTATTTTCCTCAGTTCCTGAGATAGAAACCTCGAAATAACCCCACAGGAGTAACAAAAACAAATACGCTTGCTGAGAAGTAGCGGGGGTATCAGTCAGCTTGTTAAGTTGCGCAAATAATTGGTCTAGATTTAAATCAAATTCAATATTATTTGTCATTTATTCAGCAGACCTCTAAGCTAGATTTAGGACTATGGTGCTCCGCCACCACCGGGCGTGTTATTAGAACTTGCTTTGGTTTGCTTAAGCTCTCTTAAGCGACGCCCCAGCTGCATGCCGCCGGTAGTGCTTTCAGTCAAGCCTTGACCAGTAGGCATCTGCTGAGCAATTTGGCCCACATCTCGATCGTGTTGACTGCGAATGCCTTGTAACATGGATTCTTCATGACCACTTTCTTGTGGGCCGCCAATCCAACGTAATACCTTATTGGGAACTTCGTAAATCATGGCAAAACTACGATTAATAATGGCTAATACGGCAGCGGTATAGATAACCATCATCGCCGTTTGATACACCACGGCAAAGATATCACCGTTGTATTCCGTTAAAAACTGTACTGCAATCGCAAATCCGCGATTAAATACGGAAAGCGCAACAAATGACAAAATAATCCCAAATATAAAACCAAACACCATGAGTACGGGTCTTAAGAAAACACTGGATAACAACATAATGGCTTGCTCTGCTTTACCCATAAAATCATGTCCTTCAGGGTGGGTAATACCCAGCGCCACTAAAGGTGCCGCCAAAATAGCCTCTAGAACCACTGCAAACCAAGTAATAGCGCCGAACGTAAACAGGAAAAAAGGAATTAAAGGCACATAGTAGGAAAGTACAGCCCCTAACACAAAATTAATACCCATCCACACCGTCAGCATAGGCGCTATCAGCATCAGAAGGTTAGTCACCGCCAACATCGTGTTGACAGCGCCGGCAATTGTCCAAAAACCAGAGGCAAAACCCGCTGCAATACCGGCTATTCCTAAACCGGTAATAATCCCTAAAATAGATATCCAGACTTGTTCTACCATCGATACAAGGCCATTACCGACAGAAACGAGCGCAAAAATAGGGTCTATATTTTTTTTATTAATATTATCCGACAAGGTTTTTTCAAAATCTTGCACACGAGGAAATATCGTATTTAACACCGCCGAGACTACCGTACCTAAACCATTAACATTCGCTGGATTGGATGGTAAGGAAGGATCGTCCCCAGTACCTGGATTATTATTGTTAGCCGCATTGGCTTTTTCGGCCGTCATGTAGTTATCAATAACGCCGTTTATAGCCGGTAGATTATCTTTTAAATTAGCAATGACATTTTCATCGTTAATTTGATTAAACCCAACTCCGACATAATTGGGATTAAATTCCGGAAAAATTTTATCGCTGATAGCAAGATTTCCGGTATTGTTTCTTACACTTTGATTTAAGCGCGCCATATCGTAATAGTAGCTTCCCGCCAGTATCCAGCCAGAATCTTTAGCTTGAGTAATGAATTGTTTGTATTGCTTACTCGCCTCATCGGCTAAAGAACGCAAGGCGGGTTTTACAATGGTGAAATAATCATCGGCTGTATTGATTAAGGAGTTAGCCTGAAAAACCGGATCTTTGGGCTGTAATTTAACTCGCTGTGCTGTCGATTCAGCATAAGGAGGTGCAAGCTTATTGGCAATGCTCTGCGCTAAAGATCCTAAGTCTAATATCATTTGCCTCGCCGCAATACTCGCACTATCGTTGGCTGTTAATTGAGCAGGATTGTATACTTGACCGCTATCACTGGTTTTACCGATAAAGTTCCAAGAGAGATTTCCGCATATCCCTTGTAAGCTAGCAAAGGTACCGCTTAATTTTCCAGGAAACGCAATAAAACCACCTCTATCTTTACTATAATCCAGCGGAAAACCTGTATTTTGTCCATTAGGTCCTTTTCCTGTTACCGTAAGTGAATTCATAAAGTTAGGAACCTGTACACCGGTCCCTTTATATTGGTGCACTAAGGAATTATACACAGTCAACATGCAGACTTCTGATTTAAGGACACCACCCGCTTTACTAATTAAAAATGTATTGTTTGCGCCTGTACCTGGCTTTGGTTCCAATGATTGGATAGGTTCAACAATAGTCCCATTTCGATTTAGATAATTTAAAGCCACATTCCAAACTTGATCGGCCGCACCAACCCCTTGGACGACAACCCACATCACGATAATTTGTACAAAAGAATAACCGGTTGCTTTAGGTAGTAGTAAACCAATCCCAGTCACTGTTCTTAATGGCACCCAAATAGATGACCATTTTTTTCCCAAAAATTCACCTTCATGCGAAGTATTCAAAATGGATATAAATAAAACATAGCTTAATAATACGGAGGCCATCGCCAAGACGGTGGCATTAAATGCACCAAACATTGTGCCAATAATTTCACTGCCTGTGCCATGCAAAACCCCATCAACAACCCCAAAAATAGTGGCTAAATAGGTGATAGATAAATCACTGGCTGGGGGAGTTAAACTATCTGCTAATAACAAGGAGGGAAACAAAAAAAGAAACGCACTGAATAGAAATTTTTTCATTATTATTTTTTTCCAAGCATAAAATAACTACTGAGCCAATCGCGAAAATTACATCCTAAACGGCGCTGTTTAATTTGAAAAATCCAAAAATGATAGCGAAATACTTGCGTTAAAATAATAAAGCTAATTGCTAGGCTCGGAAAAAATCCTCGTAAGGAATGTTCCAGTAAGAGATATAAGCTGTATGCTATCGTCACAAAGAAGAGAAAAATCCATATCCACATCAAGCGGGTAAACTCTCGACACCGTAGAACTAAATCAGATTCTTTTAAATTAAGCCGCTGCAAAGCCGCCACAAAAGATTCTTGGGTATGGGTTTGTTCAGGGATGAAAAATTTTTTAAGCAATGCTACGATTGAGCGATTGCTTTTCACAAGCTGTCGATAGCCAATCCATTTCGGCACATCCACAAAAGGCTTAATTATTTTTTTTATACCAGCAAAAAAGCTCACGTATCACCTTGACGGTTTAATCGCTTATAATATATTGCGCTAAGCAAAGATGCAAATTTAGGCCCCTATCGGACCAACTTCTAGCAAAACCCTCGATAACCCCCTTAATAGCTAGGCCCTCTAATGGGCGCCCGCGCTTAATAAATTTTATAAGCGCGGCTAGATTAGGTTTGATTTAGGCCCCATTAAGTTGGATAATCTAAGCTCTGCAGGCACTTTATATCGACTAAGTAAAATAATATATGCTCCATTTATGCCAAATTTAAGCCACAAAGATTCACATCTCTACTGGAAAAGCTACCCAGATCCCTTGATTTACAGGGTGCTTTGCTTCATGGAAAGCGTTGAAACCTGGACTAAAGACGGCGATCCCCCGCTTGAAGCACGCCTCCTAGAGCTCGAAAAAGAGCTAGACGACATTGATAAAATTGATCTGG
>CAZSWN010000012.1:0-32556 GCA_964611135.1 uncultured Coxiellaceae bacterium
CCTAAAGTCCCATAAATTGATCGGTTTCTTACTTGCTGATAATTTTTCTCGCAAAGTTCAACATTATGAACCTCATACTCTACTAAATCTTTGATAACATCTTGCAGCTCTTCTACTGGCAAGTTCTCCCAATCTAGCGGCGAGTTATTATTATCCAATAATTTTTTACCGCGTAAAAAATTCAGACTTTTTGGACAAAGCGCTTTTAGGTCTAAGCTCCTATCATTTATCAATAACATCGAAATAACTAACCTCGGCTAATAAATAATTTTATATATATTGGCTATAGTTTAAGATATAGTTAGAATCTATACCTTTATTTTTTACGAACCACATCTCTCCAGTTACTTAAAAAAAATACAATCAAATATTTATAATTTTTTTAAGTACACTCTAACTATTATAGGTATATCTTATATTAGTCTAGTTTTCGGATCAATGAATGAAATTCTATTATTTTTTATTTAGTTATGAATATTTAAAATTGAGAAAATTGATAGCTTTAGGTATTATTCGAAAAATAATTGAGAGAGAAATTAACTTTAATCTTAAATTAATGGTTAGTTGTAAAATTTTTGCGTATGAAAAAAGTAAAAAATCCTCAGAGCTTAAAAAAAGAAAATTTTAAGCTTTATAACAGCTTATGGGATCGAAAACTGCTCAAACCTTCGCCCATGCCTCCTCCTCACCTAACGCCATTTGATACGTTACTCTATATAGCGGCAATCATTGAGAATCAAAATAAACCTCAGACTGTAGAGAACAAGAATTGTTTGAACCATCTAGAAACCAGTCCATTTCGGCCTGTTAACTCTAATTAAGAAAAAGCTTTACTCAATTACTTTTTTTGATGAAAAACTGCACTCAATTCATGCACAGCGTCCACGAATATCTTTACATTTTCAGGCACTGTATATTGTGAAATACCATGGCCCAGATTAAACACATGACCTGAACCTGCACCGTAGGATTCAAGTAGCTTGCTTACCTCTTCACGAATTTTATTAGCCGATGCAAATAACACCGCCGGATCCATGTTTCCTTGCAAAGCAACTTTGTTGCCCAGTCGTTGTCTTGCTGAACCTAACTCGATAGTCCAATCTAAACCTACCGCATCGCAACCGGACGTGACGATCTGTTCTAACCATAAATTGCCGCCTTTAGTAAATAAAACCACGGGTATTTGCTCCCCGTTGTGATTCCTATCCAAATTAGCCACAATGTGTGTCATATAATCTAAGGAAAATGTTTGATAAGCGCTAGAGGTTAATAATCCACCCCAGGTATCAAAAATCATCAGTACTTGCGCCCCCGCGGCTATTTGCGCATTTAAATAGGCGGTTACGGCGCTGGTTAATGTGTTTAACAAATAATGAAGTGCTTTAGGTTCTTGGTATAGTAAGGTTTTGATCTGTCTAAACTCTCGACTCCCACCTCCTTCTGTCATATAACAGGCAAGGGTCCAAGGACTTCCAGAAAATCCAATTAAAGGTACTTTATTTTTTAATTCACGTCGGCAGAGTGAAACAGCATCCATAACATAACGTAAATCTGTTCCTGGGTCGGGAACTCGCAAGGCTTTAATATCAGCTAAGGTTTTTAAGCGATTATGAAATTTTGGACCTTCACCTTCGACAAAATAAAGACCTAATCCCATGGCGTCCGGAATAGTCAGAATATCCGAAAAAATAATTGCTGCATCTAAGTCAAATCGCTGCAAAGGTTGCAAAGTTACTTCACAAGCTAATTCAGGTGTTTTGCATAAAGTTAAAAAATCGCCTGCTTTGTGACGGCTTGCACGATATTCTGGCAAGTAACGTCCCGCTTGCCGCATAATCCAAACGGGTGTTCGGTCAACGGCTTGTTGTAAAAAGGCTCTAATAAGACGATGAGGAGAATCATTCATGGTATTCAAACTTTCTTTATTAAAATAATAAGTGCATATAATTGCGTTAATACACGACTGGCACTAAATATAAATAAATCAATCGCAAACTGATCCGATGGATTAGCCGCTAAAGGTTTAAGCGCTAATTGTATTTCTTTTTTCCAATCAGACCAAGCCTCCAAGGGCTTAACTTCCCGTTTGTTTTTTTGATCCTTTAGGATATCAATACCAATTTGGAATAAATTTTGATTCATTTGATAGATTTTTTGCACGTGAGGCTGCTGATTTAACTGCAAAATGTCCTGATCAGAAAAATGCATTAATGCATTTTTCATTAGATTTATACCGCGTAAAATCTCTCTCTCCCCATATAAAATATTTTTAAAAATATGACCTAGATTTGAGCGACCAAATGTTTCGCGCATTACTTCATCAAACAATTTTTTTTGAGTCCCTATGTAACTCAAGACTTTATCTTCAAAAAGCTCATAGGATTTATCGGTCTTATCCGCCTTAACTGAGGTGAACTCTTCTAACTGTTTAGCCAGATTCTTAAGTTCATCTAAAGTGTGAATTAAAATATAGCGTAATTGGGTTCGTGAATGTAAGGGCCAAATAAAACGAGATACAAACAAGGCAATGCTAATACCTAAATTAATCTCTAAAAAACGACTTATTACCGTACTAAAGCTAGGGTTTTGAGCAACGACTATAACCACTAGAGTAACCGCACCCAAAGGCCCTACTTCACTCCAAGCGCTTGGGCTATCAGCTATATAACTAAAAAGCACCGTAGCCACACATAATATCAAGGTAGTACACACAACATTGGGATAAACAAGCCAAAGCGTTAAACTTGCAACGATCGCTCCTATGACCGTCCCTAAAAATCGCATGTACGATTTTTGTAAAATAGCCCCTACACGGGATTGTGCACACATAACAACCAAAATACTAATTAATACCCATTGACCTTGCAGGGGAAGCTTAAAAAAATAAGAAACTAATAAGCCAAATAAGAGCGCAATAGCTGTCTTTAAACTATGAACCAAACGGTCATTATCTAATCTAAAAAATTGAAATCGCCATTTAGCAAATTGCATAGATTACTCGTTAATAAAGATGCTGAATTAAAATATTGGCTATCCGTATAAACCGACTAGTCAATCAGCCACTATTTTAAAATCGTGGGTGTTAAAAATATCAATAATTCACTACGTCTACTATTCGTTGCGACTAAACGAAATAAATAACCGACTATAGGTAAAGCACCTAGAAAAGGAACTCTCCGCACCACTTTACTATGAGAATACTCATAGATCCCACCTAATACAACCGTTTCTCCATTCTTTACAATAACCTGTGTCTTAATGCCCCTCGCTTTAATCGTCGGAACATCCATAGCTATAAAACTAGCTGGCTGATCTTGATTTATCCTTAAATCTAGTAGCATACGTCGGTCTGGCATAATTTTTGGCGTTACTTTTAAGGATAAAACGGCTTTTTTAAAGGTAACATTGCTCCCTCCACTCGATGCTTTCTCTTGATAAGGGATTTCAGTACCGGCTTCTATAAAAGCGGTTTCTCGATCAGTGGTAATCAAATGTGGAGTAGAAATAATTTGCGCGGCTCCTTCATTCTCTAATGCAGATAATTCTAAATCCAAGAAAGAATTAGCTCCTAAGCGCATTAAACGTAAACCAACTGTAGCTGCTCCACCGATAGAAGGGGATCCTGTCATAGCAAGATCCATCGTTAAATACTGTAATAAGCCGGCACGCGGATTTGCTATGGCCTTTTTTTTAAGTTGTGCGCTTAAAAGATGATTAGTAAGCTGTGTTTGGGTCGATCCAAATTGCCCTCCTAACGCTTGCTCTTTATTTTGGTCAATACTGACAATACGCGCCTCTATTAAAACTTGCTCAATAGGTCTATCGAGTTCCTTAATGACTTTTTCAATTTCATTTAATTGCACCTGAGAGTCTCGAATCCATAAACTATTAGTTCGCTTATCGACACTAACACTACCGTGCGATGATAAAGGGGAATTTCCTTTGTTTTTTAATAATTTACTGAGATCAATAGCCTTACTATAGTGAACGTGAAATATTCTAAAGATTAAAGGAGAAAAATATTGTTTTTGCTGCTGAATTTCTAAATTTAGCTTATCTTGTTTTAATATTTGGCTTTGCGTTGAAATAAACCAACCTTTAGCAATAGGGCGCTTAAGCAAGCCTTGGGTTCGCAAAATAGTATCTAAGGCTTGTTCCCAACTCACATCGTTCAAATAAAGACTTAAATTACTTTGAATCTTGTCATCAATAATAAGGTTGCATCCACTAAATTCAGCTAATAATTGTAATGCGGAACGTACTTTAATGTCTTGAAAATTTAAAGAAACCTTATTTCCGGTTATACTTTTATTTAGATTACTTGGCTCAATAGCCAATAAATTCATGTTAAAAAGTAACATAAGAACAGCTAATGTTATTTGACTAATTCGACAAATCCATAGCATGTCAAAACTTCCTAATTTCCATTTATAATTCTATTACTTTATTTAGGTCTTTCCTTTGAATAAATATTTTTTGGGGGTTAATTGCCATAACTACGCCTTGCTCTAATCCAATGCTATCACCTAACTCTACTTTATAAATTTGTGTATTCGGTAATTTAATAAGCGCCCAACTATGCTCGCCGTAATATTCGGATAAAAATCCTGCCATTTTGAGAATTTTTAAGGGATATTTTGTTAAAATATTTTTTTTAAATAGTGATGAATTTTTGGCGATAATCTTATTTAAATTAGCGACAGCTAAATTAAAATTAGGCGCATCATCGGCGTAATAATAAATGTGAAATAAAACTTCGATTTCTTTTTTATCAACTGAACTTGATGAGACAGCATCAAAAAAATTCCACCTAAAATTTTCCAGCAAGATAAGATATTGTAAATTTTCTATTTGATAAAGAAAGTCCATAATATTATTATTAGCACTCAGCAAATAAACTTTAAACCAAATCTCGTAAAAAAAATTCTTCTTTTCAAAGGATAAAATTTTTAAGTCGTGGATAGTAAAATTTTTAGCCAGTAACTGAGCAGTGAGCAGTAATAAAATAGTATTACTATAATTATTAGTATACAAAAGATATCTTTTTTTTAACTGTCTCATTTTTTTCTGGCAGCCGGAATACCTTGCTAAAATGTTTTGCTGTTTATTTGTTTTTCGCTCTAAGCACTTTAGCCGTGAGTAAATATCATTTTTTTTAACTAAAAACGATTTTAAATAAAAAAAATATCCGCAAGTCAAAATAAATAAAACAGTAGCTATGATAATTCCAAATCTTAGACTAATTCTCCAAGTATGAACCCGGGTTAAATTAAATTTATTCATTTTTATTGTTCTAATAATCCATTTATTTTTTATTTTAGTTTAATAATAACTAAAAAATCGCATGCTGATTTTTTATTTTCATTAGTAAAAATACATTGTAGTTTATAATTATAAAATTTTGATTGTAGCGCTTTAATTAAGCTTAAACTATGCTTTTTAGATGCCGCTCTCATCGCTAAAATCAAATAAGATCGGTGATACTCAATGATCCTTATAAACAGCTCTGGCGTCGATAAATAGTTAAGATGGCTTATAAACTCTAAAATTTTTCGAATTTTCTCATGATTGTTTTGCATGCTATTTATGCTTATTTTTAAACCATTTAATTTTTCTTTTAATTGATTATTTTTTTGCACTATTGGTAATAAATGGTTTAAATTATATAAAAGCCGATCATTATATAAATAATATTCTTTAATTTGATGAACAATAAGCGTTTTTAATACGTAAATCAAACCAACACTTAATAAGAAAGTACTTATCCAATAAATAATAAATTCTTTTTTTCTATATTTACGTTTATTTCTCCGCCCTGGCAATAAATTGATTTCATTCATTAATGAATATGCCCCATCGAAATGTTTACCAACTATAATTTTTTATTAACCTGTTATTTATGCCAATTTTTTCGTAATTATTATTTCTTGATTTAAAATACTAATTTCTACTCGAAAAATCTTGGTAGGGACTTAATGCTAAACCACAACTTATAAATAAACCTGACAAACTGTTATTTAATTTATTTTTATTTAATTCATAACTCGATTTTAATACCCGTTCATAGTTTAATATTTGAGTCTTTAACTCTAAAAATCCGTCTAATTTTTTAATTAAATATCTTAATAAAGATCGGTTAAAACCGATAAAAAAAAGCTTATTTAGACTGTAATCAGGAAAAGCTAAAAAATATCTTTTGATACAACGTCTTATTTGCAACAAAATAGACTCCTTATCTTGCGTATTTAACAATCTTTCATTAAAACACACCGCTTCTTTTGATTTATCTAAAAACAAAAGCGTTAATTGATTAGCGCCCACTTCTAATAACATGCGATTTTCATCCCTGTTTTCAGGATAAAAATAGTAATTCGCCCTTACTATAGCTTGTGAGCTAAGCTCAACTGCAATGGGCGTTAAATTAGCTTGATGGATAATATCTAGACGAGAATCTAAGTGCTCTTTACGGCAAGCTACTAATAAAACCTTAAATTTTTCTTGATTTTGTTGTGAGGAACAAAAAATTTGGTAGTCAAAATAAAGATCCTTTAAAGGGTAAGGAATAGATTGTTCTGCCAATATCGTAATTACTTCATCCAGGTTTTCATAAGCGCTATAATCTATCTGAATCCACTTGCTACACACTAAATAATCCGGAATATTTAATACACAATTTTTTACATAGATTTTCTCAAGCAATGTTCGCTTCAAAATAGCAACCACTCGCGATATATCCTTTTCTTGCTGATAATCTACACACTTTGGAATAGCTTCTATCGCGTAATTTTTTAGTTCATAAGAAATGTCAGTAGGCCCAAAAATAACCCATTTCAACATCGCACTACCAATATCCAAACCTATAGTGTTGTTTGTTAATTGTGTATCTTTGTGCCTATCCCTGAAAAAATACATACTCGCGTCGTTTTATGATGTGATGAAAAATTGACCTTCTCTTATTATGCATTTAAATAAAAATTTGTCAATTATTTGATGCATAATTAATGATTCTCTTCTTGTAAAATTCATTACCGTAAAAAATGCCGCCTGCTTTCTTTTAATAAGAGTAAAGTGTACAAAGATCGAATAACACACTATTTTTACTAAAACCCTTGTTTAAGCGTGATGTGACTTACGATATGATATAGCCCAGCCAATCAACTGCTTTCATTATGAAACGATCGAATCACTTTTTCCGCAATTGCTTTTTAATGCTATTCTATATTTATCTCGATAAGCAATTACCCGATGTGGATGAACTAAAGTCGGTACAACTACCTATTCCGATGCGCATCTATACGAGTGATGGACAAGCTATTGCTGAATTTGGTGAGTTACATCGAAACCTTGTTAGATTAAATGAAGTTCCTAACTTGATGGTTAAAGCATTCTTAGCTACTGAAGATCAACGCTTTTTAGAACATCACGGTGTTGATTTTTACGGTCTATTACGTGCCGCAACTGAAGTATTACTGACAGGAAGCAAAGTACAAGGCGGCAGCACTATTACGATGCAAGTCGCGCGCAATTTTTATTTATCTCGAGAAAAAACTTTTTTACGCAAATTTACTGAAATATTACTCTCACTTAAAATCGAGCGTGAATTTACTAAAGAACAAATCCTTGAGCTCTATCTCAACAAAATTTTTCTTGGTAATCGTGCTTATGGAGTAGCGGCAGCAGCACAAGTCTACTTTAACAAAACGCTCAACCAACTCACCTTACCTGAAATGGCGACTATTGCAGGACTACCTAAAGCACCTTCTGCCATTAATCCCATAACAAACCCTATTGCCGCCAAACAACGTCGTGATCACGTATTAACACGTATGTTTGAGCTTGGCTACATCTCTAAAGCGAGTTATGAAGCGGCTATAGCTACCCCCATGTTGACACGGACACAAACCGATACCGGTGGAATGATAAAAGCACCTTACGTTGCTGAAATGGTCCGCGATATGATGTACAAAAGCTTTGGCGAGGATATTTACTTAAAGGGATATAATGTCTATACAACCATCAGCTCAGCTCAACAGTTAGCCGCTAATAAGGCCTTACGTACGAGTTTATTAGCTTATGATAAACGACATGGTTATAGAGGAACAGAAAAAAATATAGCCCCGTTAGACGCTAATAAAGTAACGCATACGCTAAATTCCTTACATCGAGTATCCTCTATCAATGGTTTACAAGCCGCTGTTATTATTGCGATTACTGATCAAGCTATAACGGCCTTATTAGTGAACAGCCAAATGATATTCATTCCTTGGCAAGGTTTAGCATGGACCACTCCTCAACTTGCTAATAACCCTCTAAATCCACCTCCTGAAGCTTTAAAAAACAAGGTGCATGTAGGTGATGTTATCCGCGTTCAAGAAACGCAAAATAACACCTGGGAATTATCGCAAATTCCTAAAGTACAAGGGGCATTAGTCGCACTAAACCCGCAGACCGGTGCTATTAGCGCATTAGTAGGTGGTTTTGATTATAATTTGAGTAAATTCAACCGTGTTGTCCAAGCCGAAAGGCAGCCTGGCTCAGGATTTAAACCTTTTATTTATGCGGCTGCTTTGGCCAAAGGCTATACCTTAGCTAATGTTTTTAATGATGCACCTCTCGTATTTGATATACCTGGCCGTGATGAACCATGGCGCCCGCAAAATGACAACCATATTTTTAGTGGTCCCACGCGCTTACGTGTCGCTTTAGCTAAATCAATCAATCTTGTGTCGGTTCGTTTGTTACAAGCTATCGACGTGCCTTATGTATTAACTTATGTAAAACGTTTTGGCTTCAACCCTAAAAAATTACCGCGTAATTTATCCTTAGCACTTGGAACCGGCGAGGTTACACCTATCGAATTAGCACGCGCCTACGCTGTTTTTGCCAACGGCGGTTATCGTATAACCCCTTATTTAATTGATCATATTAACAATGAGCAAGGAGAAACCATTTATAAAGCGGAGCCTAAAGTAGCTTGTGAAGCTTGCTTACGTGATCAAGTCCCTCCTCCTGCGGCGGATGCAAAAGATAGTCCTTATGCGCCACAAGTTATTCCGGCTGATATTGCCTTTCTCATGACCTCGGCTTTAAAAGACGTGATTCAATATGGAACGGGCTCTCAAGCTAGTATTTTAAATCGACGCGACCTCGCTGGTAAAACAGGAACAACCAGTGATTATGTCGATACGTGGTTTACCGGATTTAATAGTAATTTAGTCGCCACCGTCTGGATAGGATTCGACCAACCCAGTTCTGTTCTTGAGTATGGAGCAAAAGCCGCGTTACCTATGTGGATCGATTTTATGCGTGTGGCTTTACAAGGTCAGCCGGAAAAAACGATGCCACAACCTAGCGATATAGTCACTGCAAACATCGACCCTATCTCAGGAAGCCTGCTGCCTAGCGGAACCCCTGGTTCTATTTTAGAGTATTTTCGTAAGGATGATTTATTAAGAGCGCCGAAACAAGAAGATTCTGTAATTTTTAACGCTACCGATAATTCAAACACAGCCGCCGCTCCAACTGAAAATCCAATGCAACCCGAAACAGAGCCGCAAAATAACAAAGAAGCGAGCGAGCCATTATTTTAAAGAGCGCTAGCAAATCCATTAGTTTTTTTACAACCCTATGACATTTTCTAAATCTCTTTTGGTTTGAGGGCCCGTTAACACATGCAAACGTCCATTTGGCGCAATCAACAAGGTTGTGGGTAACCCATTTATGTGATGTATGCCAAGCTGTCTTTTAGGATCAACGGCAAGCGTAGGGAATATAACACCACTTTGCTGTATATGGCGTGGCAAGCTTCCTGGATCCTCATAGTTAAAGCCAAACATGGCCACTTGATTGCGATGCGTCCGATAAAAGGCATTTAATTCAGGAATTTCTTCTAGACAATATCCGCACCATGTTGCCCAGTAGTTAATCACTACCCACTTCCCTTTATAATCCGAGAAGTTAATATCCCTTACAATGTCAGCGGCTATGCTTACTGTAGAAAATAATAGTAACAGGCTCGTAAACACCAAAAATCTAAAAGCTTTACGCATACTATCTCCTTGCAATATAGACTGGATCAATTAATTTAACACTTTGCTACTCAAAAAACACGCTTTAAGCCTAGTTAATCCTAAACTTAATGAATTGATTCATTAGCAAAACCCTAGTTCTAGCTTTCCTTTCAATAATAAGCTTGTTACTATGCCTCTTTCGCTTAGGGGTGCCATAAGCTTCTTGCTAAAACTTAAAAATATTTTAATCAATTAAGGTTTTACAAGCCGTTTAAATAGGCTGAGAAATACCCTTATCACCTGATCGGGATCATGCCCGCGTAGGAAAAGTGTATGTTAAAATCACCAGCTATTTCTGTCGTTAATGCTAAGTTGCGCTACCGTGATCACGTTTTATTTGATGATCTAAATTTTCATTTAGCGGCAGGTCAAACAACCTGTTTACTAGGTGCTAGTGGAATCGGAAAAAGCTGCTTTCTGCAGCTCATCGCTGGATTAAACCCAATCTCTGCGTCTGCTAATATCTCTGCCTGTGACCAAAAAAGCTTGTGTGGACGGCTTGCTTATATGCCCCAAGCGGATGCTTTATTGCCTTGGTTAAATATATTAAACAATGTTTTGTTGGGTTATCGTTTACGGCGTAGTAAAAAACCCTACGCGCACGCGCGCAAATTATTAGATCAATTAGGATTAAGCGATACTTTAAAAAAGTATCCTGCGCAATTATCGGGAGGAATGCAACAACGGGTTGCTTTAGCCCGCGTTCTTTTAGAGGATCGCCCTATTGTATTAATGGACGAACCATTCTCTGCCTTAGACACGATTACCCGATATCAATTACAAGAGCTCACTGCCAATTCATTGAAAAATCGTACCGTATTGTTGGTAACCCATGATCCTCTGGAAGCACTACGCCTGGGTCACCACATTGCTATCATGTCAGGTCAACCCGCAAAAATTGAATATCTAGACTATACATTATCCGACTTGCCGCCACGCGCACTGGATAACCCTCATTTATCAAAATGGCAAAACCAATTATTGCATCGCCTGCAAGAAATAAAATAATGTCTCTATTTTATTTCTTGCGAAACCAGATAAGTAGAATTTATATCCCTTTATCCTTCATTATAATTTGGGAAAGCTTAATCCGATTTTTACGCTTACCTCATTATATATTACCTACCCCTTTAGAAGTCCTACATAACCTAATTAACTATTCTCCATTGATTAGCTCCCACCTGCTCGCCACTTTAATGGAAACATTACTTGGCTTATCACTTGGGATTATATTAGGGATGTTAATTGCATTGAGCATGTGCTTACTCCGCCCAATTCATGCCTTTTTATTCCCCTTATTATTAGCTAGCCAAGCCTTACCTATATTCGCCATTGCACCTTTACTGGTACTGTGGTTTGGTTATGGAATGACTGCTAAAATTCTAACCACGACTTTCATGCTATTTTTTCCGATAGCCAATAATTTTCTTGATGGTTTAAAACAAACGCCTGACAATTATTTACATCTAGCGCATATTATGAATAGTAGTCCTTGGCAAACCCTCTGCCAAATCCGTATCCCAGCGGCATTGCCTAATCTTGCTTCAGGAATACGCATAGCAACGGCGATGGCGCCGCTGGGAGCAATCATTGGCGAATGGGTCGGTTCAAATCAAGGTTTAGGTTTTTTATTATTGAATGCCAATGCGCAAATGCAGATCGGCTTGATGTTTGCTATATTGGCTGTTATATTTTTTTTCAGTATTTTCATTTACTTTTTGATCGATAAATTATTGTCTTTAAGTATGCCTTGGACTTTATTAAAATCGCGTTAAATTAAATAAACTTCGTTTTATATGCGAAAAAAAATAAACCTTATTTATTTATTGTTTTTATTTTCTAACAATACTTCAGCTAAACCATTGACGCTGATCCTAGACTGGCTAGTTAACCCTGATCATGCCGCCATTTTGGTTGCTCAAGAGCAAGGTTTTTTTACCCGCGAAGGGGTAGAAGTTGATATCATTGCGCCCCCTAATCCGGATGACGGACCTAAGCTTGTAGCAGCGGGGCGCGCGGATTTAGCCGTTAGCTATCAACCACAATTAGTGATACAAGCGGCGCAAGGCTTACCCTTAATTCGCATAGCCACGTTGGTAGACCACCCTTTAAACTGCTTAATCGTTAGAAACGATAGCGCTATCGATAAGCTTGCTGATTTGAAAGGCAAACATATTGCCTATACATCGCATGTGGAAGGGACACTCATGTTAAGTGCTTTACTAGAAAAAGCACATTTAACATTACGAGATGTTACAACAACTAACGTAGCTTATAATTTAACACAAGCCTTATTAAGTAAGCGCGTCGACGCGCTTATCAATGTAATGCGCAATGTAGAGCCTTTACAAATGCAGTTTGCCCATCAAACAGTAAAAATTTTCCCTATCGAGCTAGCCTCTATTCCAAACTATGATGAATTAATTATTGTTACTAATAAAAATAAATTAGCTGACCAACGCCTAATTAAGTTTTTAACCGCCCTCAACAAAGCAACTCTATATTTGCTAAATAACTCCGAAAAATGTTGGCAGGTATTTGCTATCAATCATCCTGTCTTAAACAACGCGTTAAATCATCAAATTTGGCAGGCCACACTTCCTTATATAGCACGACATCCTCTTCGGTTTGATAAAAAAGCTTATGCTCAATTTATGTTTTTTCTAAAACAAAAAAAGATAATCCATAAAAAGCTGGCCAGTGATGAGTATGCGGCCGAATTAATGCATTAATTAATGCCTATAATATCTATTTTCAGATAGAGCTCATAAAAAAGCGGGGCAAATACAAATAAAAAATTCCAGTCCTGAGTCAATCAGCAAATTAATCTAAAATAATCATGCAAGCGGATCAAATTTTCGTTACAATCCCCTGTCTATGAATGATCATCCTCTATTACAGTCTTTAAATGAAGCGCAACAAAAAGTAGTCGCTGCACCACAGATGCATTTACTCGTACTTGCGGGTGCTGGAAGTGGAAAAACTCGTGTACTGGTTCACCGTATTGCCTGGTTGGTTAACGTCGAAAATATTCCTCCTCATAATATTCTTGCCGTTACCTTTACGAATAAAGCCGCCGGAGAAATGCGTCATCGCTTAGAGAACTTACTTGATATTCCCATGAAGATGATGTGGGTAGGGACCTTCCACGGGCTTGCCCATCGTTTGCTACGCCAACATTGGGAAATCGCCGGTTTGATACAAACCTTTCAAATATTAGACAGCGATGATCAACATCGCATCATTAAACGAATTTTGACGAGCCTTAATCTTGATGAAGCACAATGGGCCGCAAAAAAAGTGCAATGGTTCATTAATCAGCAAAAAGATGAAGGGATCAGACCCCATCAGATAGTTAATATTCATGATCCTTATACGAAAACCTTAATTCGTATTTATCAAGCTTATGAAGATATCTGTGCGCGTAATGGCGTCATTGATTTTGCTGAGCTTATTTTACGTAGTTATGATCTTTTTATTAAGAACCCGGAAATATTACAGCATTATCAAGAACGTTTTCGGCATATTTTAGTGGATGAGTTTCAAGACACTAATACAATTCAATACGCCTGGTTAAAATTATTAAGTGGCGAAAAAAACTGTTTAATGATAGTCGGAGATGATGACCAATCTATTTACGGTTGGCGCGGTGCCCGTGTAAAAAACATTCAGGACTTTACACGGGACTTCCCTGAAAATCAGGTCATACGACTAGAACAAAATTACCGTTCCACGGGTGTTATTTTAGCGGCAGCGAATGCTTTGATTTCCCATAATGATGGGCGTTTAGGTAAAAAGCTCTGGAGCAGTGGAAAAAAAGGGGATCTTATATCGCTTTATGGCGCGTTTAATGATCTAGATGAAGCACGATTTATTGTAAACCAAATTAAACAAGGTTTAAAAAAAGAAATACTCGCCAATGAAGTGGCCATTTTATATCGATCCAATGCGCAATCACGCGTATTAGAAGAAGCCTTGATTCAATCCCAAATACCTTATCGCATCTATGGTGGCTTACGCTTTTTTGAACGCGCTGAAATCAAAGATGCCTTAGCTTATTTACGTTTAATAGCTAATCGAAACGACGATCCCGCCTTTGAGCGTATTGTCAACACACCTACACGTGGTATTGGCGAACAAACCTTACAGATGTTACGGATGGAAGCACGTACTCAAAGTATTTCTTTGTGGCAAGCCACTCAACAATTATTAACCAGCCAAGCTTTATCCGGGCGTGCTGCCAATGCGTTGATTTTTTTTATCCAATTGATCGATAAAATGGATGACGAGACAAAAATATTAGCGCTCGCTGATCAAACAGAACAAGTACTCTACAGCAGTGGATTATTTACGCATTATCAAAAAGAGAAAGGGGAGCGTGGTCAAGCACGCATTGAAAATTTAGAAGAATTAATCAATGCGACCCGACAATTTGTTCCGGAAGATAATAGCCTTGCTATTTTGTCCTCCTTTTTGGCCCATGTTGCACTAGAGGCCGGCGAACACCAAGGTGATAACAACCAAGCTTGTGTGCAATTAATGACCCTACACTCCGCTAAAGGTTTAGAGTTTCCTTGGGTATTTTTATGCGGTATGGAAGAGGGGCTTTTCCCTCATCACATGTCGCAGGAAGAACCGGGTCGCTTAGAAGAAGAGCGCCGTTTGTGTTACGTGGGCATGACACGCGCGATGCGCAAATTATTCCTAAGCTATGCCGAAATACGGCGCTTACATGGCAGCGAAAGTCATCATAGGCCTTCGCGATTTATTGCTGAGATTCCAAAGCAACTCTTAGAAGAAGTTCGACTCAGAGCATCGGTAGTCAGGCCGGCTCTGTTAAAACCGTCAAAAAATACTCGGCAAAATAATTTAGTGATAGGAGATACCGGTTTGCGCATAGGGCAAGTCGTCACTCACCCTGCCTTTGGGGAAGGCACGCTGGTTGATGCGGAAGGTCAAGGCGCGCACACGCGCTTACAAGTCAAATTTATTAACGCAGGCACAAAATGGTTAGTTGCGAGCTTTGCCAAATTAACGGCTAAATAAAACAATTATTCTTAACGAATTCGGCTTAATAATACATATAACGCGCCTGTCCCACCATCGCGTGCTTGAGCGGAAGAAAAAGCTAAAATCCACGGAATTTGCGCTAACCAACAATTAACGCAATTCTTTAGCGTTGCCCCCGATTGACTTAACTGTCCTTTGCCATGAATAATCCGCACGCAGCGGTAACCTTGCTCCCGGCTGCGAATCAAAAAATTTGTCACCGCTGAACGAGCTTGTGCTACCGTCATGTGATGCAGATCAAGGTAATCGGATTGCCGTATTTGACCCTTCATTAATTGCTTAGTTCGCTTACTCTGTAAACCTGGTCGGCTAAAATATAATCTATCTTGTGCCCCTATCGTTTGCTCAACCGGATCAAATAAACGTATAACGGTCATTTGCGCTTCACCCTTCTCTGCCTCTTGTATAGGTCTTGATTTATCGAGCTTAGAAACTATTTTTTTTTGTCGCGGCCTTGTAAGCTTAGATGATTTAATACGCTTAACGTCCTGCATGGCTTTTATAAAAAACATCAAGTCATCATCAGGCGGAGTAGATTTAGTCATTAGAGGAAATTAACCTAGGGATATCGGATCTGGCTGCCACATTGCGTAAAAGGATTAGAGTAAACTATTATTAACTAAGTTGTTTAAAATTTGACGGGTGGGGTTTTGTGTTTTTTTTATTTATTCGTTTATTACGGTTAACTCCCGCATTATTATTTATGGCACTAGCGCTTACGGCCTGTAGTAGTCATTCTGCCAGTTCCCCTTCGGGCACCCTCTCTAGTAAGAAAAATCTTAGTGCAGATATTGCACGACGGATCGCCCTACTCGTTCCATTAGAAGGACCATTAGCTCGTGTTGGTCAATCAGTAAAACAAGGCTTTTTAGCCGCGGCACAAGAAGCAGGAGCCGCCCAACAAGTTATTGTAATAAACACGAGCACGGGGCCTTCTATCCAATCCGCTTACACCCAAGCTTTAGCAAAAAAAGTACAATTTATCGTAGGCCCCTTACTCAAGCCACAAGTACAATCATTAGCTAGTTTGCAACCCAACATGCCGGTTTTAACGCTAAACTATTTAAATTCAGATATTAGTACACCTATTGGATTATACCAATTTGGCTTATCTCCTTTAGATGAAGTACAACAAGCAACACAAGTTGCTTGGCAGAAGGGTTATCGTTCCGCACTCATTATTACTGAACATGGCAGCTGGGGCACTCAAATTGGTGAGGCTTTTGCACGGCAATGGCAAACCCTAGGGGGGAAAGTCGTTGACCAAATCGCATTTTCGCAAAACTCCGCTGTCACCACTCAGCAAATGAGTCGCTTTCTTCACTTCCAAGCCCCGCATGAAAGGCGCACTGATTTCGATGTCATTTTTTTAGCGAGCAGCCCACAAATAGGTCGTCAAGTGAAACCGCTATTAAAATTTTTCTATGCGGGCGATATTCCTGTTTTTGCAACAGCCGCTATCTACAGTGGAATGCCGCAATCGCAACGCTTAGATAGCGATTTAAATCAAATTATTTTCTGTGCAGCCCCCTGGTCGCTTGCTAAAAGCCATGTCGAACCCTATCTATATCAACAACTAAAAACCGCTTCACCTCAATACTTTGGACGTGATAGTCAGTACTACGCTTTAGGCATTGATGCTTTCCATATCACCCAGCAACTAGGGCGATTAAACCAATCGCCACAGCAAACATTAGCGGGGGCAAGCGGTTTACTTTCACTTAACAGCCAGCGCCGTATTGTACGTCAATTGCCTTGTGCGCAATTTCGTCATAGAAATATAGTTCTTCTTGATTCATGAATACACCTGTCGATACGAAAAAATTAGGGAAACAAGCTGAAGAATTAGTGTGCCATTATTTACAAAAACAAAAACTTAAACTAGTCGCCCGCAACTATAGTTGCCGCTATGGTGAAATTGATCTAATTATGCACGATCAAGCAACCTTGGTTTTTATAGAGGTTCGTTATCGACAAAATTCCTATTTTGGAAGCAGTTTAGAAACCATCAATGTGACAAAGCAAAACAAAGTGATCAAAACCGCTGAATATTATCTCTTAACCCATCATTTATCTGAAAAAACAGCTTGCCGTTTTGATGTCGTAGGGGTTAAACCTAGCCCCAAGGATTTACGACCGGCAGTTTCTATTTCCAAACTCAACCGCGCTCAAGTAGAATGGGTAAAAAACGCATTTTCTAGGTAATCTATGGATCTTCTTACACGTATTAAAACCCAATTTTCTGAAAGTATTCGTACAAAATCTGACGCCGCGGAAACCTTACCTAAGATCATTCTGGCAGCAAGTCAGCTACTTGTTGAATGCCTACTTAATAATAATAAAATCCTTGTTTGCGGTAATGGCGGTTCTGCCGCTGATTCCCAACATTTTGCTTCTGAGATGATCAATCGCTTTGAAACGGAACGCCCTAGCTTGCCGGCAATTGCCTTGACCACAGACACCTCAACCATTACGTCTATTGCCAATGATTATAGTTATAATGAAGTTTTCGCTAAACAGATTAGGGCCTTGGGTCAAGCCGGTGATACTTTACTATTAATTACAACAAGTGGTAATTCAGAAAGCATACTAAGAGCCTGTGACGCTGCACAAAGTAGAGATTTAAAAATTATTGCGCTCACGGGGAAAGAAGGGGGATCCTTAGCCGGATTATTAAATTCTACCGATATTGAAATCCGAGTTTTAGGTTCTTCCACGGCGCGGATACAAGAAACCCATCTACTTATCATCCATTGTTTATGTGATTTAATCGATAAGCAATTATTCGATTAACTGTTTAATTCAATACGCTTAACTTGAGCTCATTATCTACTAAAAATGGTTTTTAATGAGGGATTTTAAGATCACTGATAGAAACAAAGGCAAAATTTATAACCTTTTATTGCCTGAATCATTAAAGATTTATTTAACGAATAGGGTCGCCCCATATGATTGCATCAACAAAAAATAACTACATAGATCTCTCCGATCTTGGATTGCTTCAAGTCACCGGTAAGCACGCTAAACAATTTTTACAAGGACAATTAACCTGTAACCTAGAAGAAGTTAATGGGCATCAAACCCGATTAGGTGCACATTGCGATGTAAAAGGACGTATTCAGGCTACTTTTCGCTTATTTTTCTATCAAAACGCCTACTATTTTTTGTTACCGCGCCATATGGTCCAACATTTCCTAGTCGCTTTAAAAAAATATGCTGCCTTTTCTAAAGTCGATTTAAGCGATGCCAGCGACAATTGGCAAAAAACTGGTATTTACGGCCCAGAGATAGCGCCTCTGCTAAAAACACAAAAGTTATATACTAAAGAAAAAAATGGCCTTATAGCACATGAAGCTATCTTAAGCTTATCGATTCCTGGGCCTAATCCCCGCTTTATGTTGCTGAGCGCTCCCCACGAATCGATAGCCTTTATTAAGACAACTTGCTCGCCGCAGGCGATCAATGATTGGCACTTATTCGATATAGTAGCGGGGATCCCCACTATTTATCCTGAGACAAGTACCGAATTTACCCCCCATCAGCTGAATTACCCCGCGCTTGGCGGCGTTAGCTTTAACAAAGGTTGCTATATCGGCCAAGAGATTATTGCCCGTACACACTATTTGGGAAAACCGAAAAGCCGCCTTTATCGAGTAAGCTTTCAAGCCAATGAGCAAGCTTTACCAGGCACCTGCCTACTCGAAAAAGGTGGACGAAGCATCAAAGGGACTGTCATTATGAGCGCTAAAGACGGCCTTAATCATTATCAGGCCTTGGTTTGTTTGCAAAATCAAGCTATTTCCCATACTATCTACCTAGAAAATACGGAAAATTCTCTCGTTAACCTATTAGAGCTACCCTATTCTATTTAACTAAAATAATTAAAAATGAACATTCACTTAAAAAAGACAACGCTTAGTTTAATTCTATTGTGGGGCATAAGTCTTAGCGCCGTAGCAAATAGCCCTGTTATGAATAGTAACGCATCAGCTAGCCCTTCCCTCGCCGCAGCTAATCCACCAAGTAAAGCCATTGAGTTTGCTCGACAAGCGGGGACTATTGCCGGGGTGGCGCTAGCCTGCGGCCAAAACGTAGCTGATTTCTCCGCAAGAATTACCGAGGCAATCAACAAACTCAGTAACAACCCTACGGATATAGCGGGGGCACAGCTTATTTACCAAAGAGTGACTCAAGAAGCAATGGCTGAGAAAAAAAACCAGGTCATTCCTTGCACCAAGGTTCTGCAGGATTACCACAATTTACCGATTATGCAAGCCGATTATAAAACAACCGTTATTGCACAATTAGATTCCTCCGGATCTTAAGATTAATAGGGTTCTAAGTAGTAATTTGTTGTGTATTTGGCTCGCGAATAAAAAGCAACAAAACGATAGACAATAAAACATAACATGGTAATACCGCTAAGGCACGCCGATAATCCATCGTTGAAAAATAATGGATGCCGGCAACAAGCTTACCGTTCCAATTTGAATCTAACAATTTACCAATCAGCGGTTCAGTAATCGCACTAAAAATAACATCGCCGGTATTAATTAAAGCAATTATCGTCGCTGCAACCGTCAATTTATTCAATTCTCTCCCCAGGGCAAACCCGAGCATAAACGCACCGGTACTAAATCCAAATAAAATCAATAAACCACCCAATAGGTAAAGCGGTAAATGAGTTGCATAAATAATAACGGTAATACTGAATAAGGCCACACACCCACTTATCAGCATAACACGACGGCGCTTAGCTAAACGATCAGACAATAACCCTAATAAAGGACTGCCTAAAGCCAAACCTAAAAAAATAAAAGCGACTAAAAACGCGGCTTGAGTATGTTGTAGCTGGTAGGTTTCTTTTAGAAAAGGAATACACCAAAGGCCTGCAAAAGCATCAATGGGCGAAAAGGCAAGGCCGCTATACAGTGTAATTAACCAATTTTGTTTATTATTCAACACCTGCCATACATCTCTAAACGAAAATTTAGCGACGCTGGTATTTAATCCGGCCGCAGCGGGTCTATCACGGACAATCCAATAAAATAAAATAGCTAAAATTAATCCTAAAATAGCACAAAAATTTAAACTTTCACGCCAGCCAAATGTATTAACCGCTAAAGATAAAGGGATCTGGCCGGCTATTGCCCCTAGCATAGCCGCTGAGGCTAATAAACCGCCCACAAAGGCAAATTGATTTGGTTTAAACCATAGACTCGTCATCTTCATATAACTGACTGTCGCAAAAGCGGCGCCTACCCCCATTAAGGTTCGCGCCCAGGTTGCTACCATTAAGCTATTTGCTTTTGAAAAGCTATAAACCCCAGCCGCGCAAAGTAGCAATGCAATAGTCGTTAGTAAGCGTGGACTGTAACGATCCAGTAAAATACCTACAAAAAGTTGTGCAATCAAAAAAGAATAGAAAAAACTAGCCGCTAAATTACCTAAACCTACACCTTGAATTTGAAACTCTCGCATGAGATCTTCGGTCATGATGCTAGGAGAGACTTGTAGTATATATTTATAAAATAAAAACGATGCCGCCAAGATAATAACTATCCACGGATAAAAACGATAGGCTGTGAAATGTTTTTTATACATACGCATAGAGCGGCTAAACCTTAAAACTACTTAGCGCCGCATTATGGCATCACTCGCCAAATTTTGCACTCCTTCGACACCGTTTTCCTTGTAAAAAAATAGTATTTTTGCCGCGGATAAATAGCGGACATCGGTCAAAGTGTCAGGGTATAATAAGCGCGTTAAAGCCCCGGTGGCACAGATGGATAGCGCGGTCCCCTCCTAAGGGACAGGTCGCCGGTTCGAATCCGGCCTGGGGCGCCAATATACATCCTTGTTATGATGTAATAAGCACTGATAAAGATTTCATAAGTGGAGTATCATGAATATTTTATCAATACAGTCCCACGTCAGTTATGGTTATGTTGGGAACAAAGCCTCCACATTTCCCTTGCAGTCCATGGGCTTTGAGGTCTGGCCTGTTAATACTGTGCAATTTTCTAACCATACCGGCTATGGCCATTGGCAAGGCGATATATTAAGTGCGGCGCATATTCGAGCTGTCATTCAAGGCTTGCTTGCCTTAGGTTTAGCTAAACAATGTCAAGCTATTCTATCAGGCTATATTGGTGATAAAGCCATTGGGCAGGTTATTATTGAATCAGTCCAACAATTTAGGCAACTTAATCCTAAACTGATTTATTTATGCGATCCCGTCATGGCAACACCTAATAGTAAAGCGTGTTTTGTTAAACCCGATATTCCTGATTTTTTTCGCGAACAAAGTTTAGATATAGCCACTATTATCACGCCTAATCATTTTGAAGCAGAGCTGTTATATGGCAGAAAAATTACTCATTTAAATGAATTAAAACAGGCCGATGATTTTTTTCATCGCAGGGGAGTTCGTATTGTCATCGTGACTGGCTTGATCTTAAAAGAAAATAATGAATTAAACCACTTTGAGCCCATTGCCTTTCTTTCTAGCCCAGAGGGCCAATGGCTAGCCTCCGCTCCGACAATAAAACCTAACTCAACGATCAACGGCACGGGTGATCTTTTTTCAGCACTTTATTTAGGTCATTTTTTATTGACGCAAGATCCCACCATTGCCTTCACCTTGGCGCTGAATAAAACCCATCAAATAATCGAAGCTACTCAGGCAGCAAAACAACGTGAATTAAATATTCTTGCTCACGATTATAAGCAAGCGGCTCCAGATTATGTTATCCTAAAAAAGTTATAATAACAGGAAGTTTTATTAATGAGAGATTACCGTTCTTATTTATGGATAGCTTATATATCAACAGCTATTATCTTACTGGTTAATCTTATAATCCCTTTAATCCGTCATTATAAATTATTTAGATTATTGAAAAAAAAACGTGTTAATGCGTCATTAATACCTAAAGAATAATGTTAAAAATTTGGCAGAAAAAAAACTTTTTAGCCTATTTAATTTGGCCACTATCATTAATTTACCGCGCTTTTATTTTTTTGCGCCGTAAGCTCTTTCAATGGCATCTGCTAAAAACCAAGCATTTCTCGGCACCAGTAATCGTGGTGGGGAATATTACCGTAGGAGGAACGGGTAAAACACCCGTTGTCATAGCGCTGGCGCGGTTTTTAAAGGAAAAAGGATGGCGCCCTGGGATTGTCAGTCGTGGCTATGGCGGGAAAATCAAACATTTCCCCTACCAAGTCCATCAAAATAGCAATGCGCGTGAAGTCGGAGATGAGCCTTTATTGATTGTTCGGCATACAGATTGTCCAACGATCATCGATCCAAATCGCAGTCGCGGCGCTACAGCCTTACTGAAGCGCGCCCATTGCAATCTCGTGATCAGCGATGATGGTCTTCAACATTTGAGGCTAGGTCGAAATATTGAAATCATTGTTGTTGATGGGGAACGGCGCTTTGGGAATAATTTTTGTTTACCGGCAGGACCACTACGTGAACCAGCTTCCCGCTTAAATTCTGCCGATTTTGTCATCAGCAAAGAAAATCCTTTGCGCCATGAATTTAAACTATCTTTAATCCCCGACCATTTTTATCAGCTTACTCAGCCTAAAATCAAGCAAACACTTGGGTATTTTCATGGAAAAACACTGCATGCGGTAGCAGGCATCGGAAATCCTGATCAATTCTTTAATAGTTTACGTAAGCTGAATCTTAAAATAATTGAACATCCTTTTCCTGATCATTATTTGTTTAAACCACACGATTTCAATTACGGCAGTGAGGCAATTATTGTCATGACTGAAAAAGATGCCGTTAAGTGTGTCGGCTTTGTTGATGCGAGACTTTGGTGTTTAAACACTAGAACCGATCTCGATACGAACCTTCTTAACACCGTACTTAACCGAGTTACTTTATTAAATAATAGTCTAAAATCTTCTTTAGGCTAGTCTTCACATTAATACCTGGTTGCCAGTTTAAGTATTGTTGAGCCCGTTTAATTGACGGCTTGCGATGCGCTACGTCTTGATAGCCTTTCCCGTAATAATCGTCTGAATTTACCGTCTGCAATTGAGTTTTCTCTGCATAGTTTGCATAATTAGGATAAGCTTTTATCAGCTCTAGTAACAACTCAGCCAATTCACGAATTGAAATATCGTTACTCGGGTTGCCAATATTAAAAATACCTTGATCGGCACAGCCTTGTTCATTCGCAATAATCTTTATAAGCGCTGTAATACCATCCTCTATATCAATAAAACTACGTCGTTGTTGACCTCCATTGACTAATTGAATCGCCTCACCCCGTAATATATTGCCGATAAATTGACTCACCACGCGAGAACTGCCCGGTTTAGGATTATGTGGATCATCAAGCTTGGGACCTAACCAATTAAAAGGTCTAAACAGCGTATAAGACAATTCATTACGTAAACCATAGGCATGAATAACTCGGTCTAAAAGTTGTTTACTACAAGAGTAAATCCAGCGAGGTTTATTAATAGGGCCTAATACAAAATGACTAGTCTGTTCATCAAATTCTTCATCGGTGCACATTCCATATACTTCGGAGGTAGAAGGGAAAACAATGCGCTTTTTATGCTTCACACATAAACGAATAATCCGTAAATTAGCTTCAAAATCTAATTCAAAGATACCTAAGGGATTTTTTACATAACTTGCCGGTGTCGCAATAGCCACTAAAGGTAAAATTACGTCACAGGCTAAAATTTGTTGCTCTATCCATTTTGATTCCTGGTTTATGTCGCCTTGCTTAAATTCAAAACGCGTATGATGAAGAAATTCACTGATTTTGTTCGCTGTTAAATCCAAGCCGAGCAAATCCCAATCTGTTTTGGCTAAACAGTGCTCCAATAGACTACTACCAATAAATCCATTGACCCCTAGAATTAATATTTTTAAACTCATACTTTATTGCTCGGCTTAGAAATAAGCGAAGGACTCAACGCCGCCACTTTGTTAAGAAGGTTTTTAATTTTAAGTGCTAGACTGGAGTGTTTAGCTTCTAGCACAAACTGTTATTTTATAAAATTGCCATAAAACGAGGCCCTACTCTACTTAATTTATGAACAACACTCAACTACTTGATTGGGACAGCGATATTCTGGGTCTATCTGTAGCTAAAATCCTAAATCCTAGCCTTAATGAAAAAAAGCTAAGTGATTGCTTAGAAGGCCTTAAAAAAAAGGGCGTAAAATTAGTCTATTGGGCTATAGATAGCCGCGACCATACGGCTAGGCAAGCTGCCTTAGCCTGTGATGGATTTTTAGCGGATGAAAAAATAACCTATTTCTTAGACCTACGATCGCTTAGCTTGGCCTTGCCTTATTCAGACGTAGAAATCTACCAACCCCAAATTGCCAACCCTGAACTCGAAGGTATTGCGCTTGAAATTGCGCAATTCTCTCGCTTTAGTAATGATCCGAAACTAAGCACTGAGCAAGCAAATAAGCTTTATAAAGCATGGATTAGCAATGCTTGTCAAAAAATAGCCGCTAAAATAGTACTCGTTATTAAAAAACAAGGGGCTATCATCGGCATGCTCAGCATTGATGAAAAGCGCGGACGGGGCGATCTAAGTCTGCTTGGGGTTGCCCCTGACTATCAAGGACAAGGCCTAGGGAAACACTTAGTCTATGCCGCGCTAGCCTGGTGCATAACACAAAATTATTCCTTCAGCCAAGTTGTCACCCATAAAACGAATGTTAAAGCCCGACATTTATACGAAGCTTGTGGTTTTACGCAAGAAAAAATGGAATACTTTTATCATTTTTGGTTATAGTCTGTTATTAAATTCAACAAAATCCTTTTAGTTATACGAGCCGTTTAAAACAGCCAGCGTTCCCGAGCGACCCTCAACACTTGCTTGGGTTAAATTTATAATAGGAATCTCTGTTGGATGCGCTAAAATTTGCTGAGCAACACTTTGCAAGCTTTGAAATTGTACCCCTTGTTGTTGCGACTTATGAAGAAATCTTTCAAAAAATTGAAGATACTTCATCCCTTCTATTTCAGCATGAATTGTTAAGACATTCACCACATCATTGCGTAATAAGCTCAAATAATATTCGTCCAGTCTATCCAATGGAAACTCAGGTCGACCTATTAATTCATCGAGTGTCGGCAAATTGGTTGGGATCTGTAGTGTCTTAAAAATTTTTTCGTTCACTTTAGGAAAAGCCGGATAAATACCTCGTGTATCGCTGGCATATAATAAATGCGCTGCATCATAGGCGGCTAAGCTATAAGCATTCGCTTGCCAGCCTGCTGCCCCGGCCGTTTGTGCCACTCGTGAAAATATTCGCTGAAATTCTAAACAAGCTTTTTTAAACTCGCTAAAGACTTCTTCTTTCGACCACGTATGTAGTTTATCTTGCCAACGAATATGATCATAACAATGGATTCCAACTTCATATCCGGCCTCTTCAGCCTGAAGCATCATCGCAGCGCAGCGTTTACCAATCAGCGGCCCTGGCCAGAGCAACCCATTTAATAAGGTTCGAATACCATAAATTGCGAATACATTACTACGTGAAACCTTACTCAAAAATCCTGGTCGAAAAACACGCTTAATAGCACGTCCGGTATTATCTGGTCCAAGAGAGAATAAAAAAGTAGCTGGAATAGCCAGTTTTTTAAGTAACTTGAGCAAATTAGGGACACCTAAGCGCGTGCCTCGTTCTGTATCTACATCAATTTTAATAGCTATTATTTTAGCTTTTGGCGAAAACATTAGGATAGATTACCTGGATTCTCAACATCAATAACCTCTTTAATTACATAACGTGGACGATGCCGTACCTCTTGATAAATACGACCGATATATTCTCCCATAATACCTAAACCCATTAGTATTATTCCCATCAAGAAAAAGACGATCGCAAACAAGCTAAATACCCCTTCTGCTTCTGGCCCAATAGCAAAGCGCCGTAGCAACAGATAGGCGACAAAAAAGCTACTTAAGACTGAAATGAGTAACCCCAACATGGTAAAAATCTGTAAAGGCAATAAAGAAAACCCCGTCATTAAATCAAAATTAAGTCGCAATAAGCGATAGATATTGTACTTAGACGCCCCGGCCCTACGTACATCATGAGCTACTTCAATTTCGGTTGGATTGGTAGAAAGACTATAAGCCTGAGCGGGAATGAATAAAGAGGTTTCTTTGCTTGATATCATTAAATCAATCAGCGAGCGCCGATAGGCCCTTAACATACAACCTTGATCGCTCAAACGAATCTTAGTCATTTTATAGCGTAGCCAATTATTTAGCTTAGAGGCATAACGTCGAAAAAAAGTATCCTGCCGATTTTTTCGCACCCCGCCCACATAGTCATGACCTTCGTCAATAGAACGCAATAAATTAGTAATTTCCTCGGGAGGATTTTGCAAATCAGCATCTAAAGTGATAATGACTTCCCCTTTTACACGCTCAAAACCGGCCATCACTGCCATGTGTTGCCCAAAATTACCGTTGAAATGAATCACACGAATCTGCTTCGGTCGTTTTTTTTGTAACGCATTGAGTTGTTCATAGGAATCATCCCGACTACCATCATTGATAAAGATAATCTCATAAGACTTAGCACCTTCATCTAAGGTTGCGATTAAACGCTGGTAGAGTTGCTCCAGGTTTTCCGACTCATTATAAACAGGGATAACCACACTGAGATACGGCTTGTTCATTATTTGTTGATCCTCTTTTAATCATTAGTAAATTCATTAATTTATTTTTTTTCGACAACGGATGATTACTTAATAAAACATTTTGCGGTGTTTTTGCAATTAAATAAAATAGATTTTTTGTTTGTTTAAGTTGTTGATAGGTTGCTATAGCAGTTATCATATAAACTTGTTGAGCGCTATTCCAGATCGGCCAGAAGCCAGCATCTTTTAGCATCCAAGCACGCGTATCCTGATGTTGCATGCCAAAACTTAACTCCCCACTGACATTAACCGTTAATACCCGTTGATTTAAATAAAAAGGTAAATCTTGATAATAGTCAAGGTAGGATACTATTTTATCCTCGGGACGTAATAAAGGTCTTAGGGCCTGTACTAAAGGTTTTATAGAGCGAGTATCTAACGGGGGAACAGTGATAGCAAAAACGATAAAGCTTATCAGACTGCCTAAAGTCAATACACTAAATGCTATTTTAGGCTTATTCCAAATAGAATAAAAGCTAGCTACCACACTATTTAATAAAAAAATACTATATCCCGCTATCACAAAAGGTCTTGCTATTTCAGCTACACTAGTAGAGGTATCATTTGATAAAGAGAGTAGGCCTATAATCCCTAAGCATAACCATATAAAGGGAATAGACAGATAACCCCATTTAAGATTTCCACTCCGCTGCCAATGTGTTGAAAAATAATGCCCGGTTAATAAAGCTAGGGCAGGAAAAATAGGTAAAATATATGGAATTAATTTAGATTGCGAGAACGAAAAGAAAATAAAAATTAGCCCTGGCCACAGCAAAAGAAAAATATAATTATTTCTTTCTTTAAACTGCTGCCAATTTCTCGGGAAATGGGTAACAATCGCTTGCACTAAAAAGCCTACCCAGGGTAAAAAGCCGGCGATAAAAATGGGGATAAAAAACCAGTTTGGTTCATAGCGTTGCGCAATTAATGTCGAATAGCGCAAAAACTGCTGTTCAATAAAATAAAATTGGAAAAACTCAGGATTTTTTAGCTGGACTAAAATATGCCAAGGCAATACTATCAATAAAAATAATAAAAAACCACTTGGTAAATACAGCGACTTTAGGACACGCCATTGATTCGTGAACAAAATCCAAAGCCCTATAATCATGGTGGGAAATAAGAGCCCGACTAAGCCTTTCGTAAGCACTGCCAAAGCTGAAAAACTATATGCGCTATATAATAAAAATCGACGCCCTAAACCCGGCGGACTGTTTATTGCCACTAAAAAAGCCAGTAAACTTCCCGATAGACAAAATGATAAGCTCATATCGAGTGTTACCATACGCGCTAAAACAAAATACAATAGGCTAGAAGCTAGAATGATGGCGCTTAATAAACCGGCACGCCTTTCAAAAAGAAAGCGTCCAGCTAGGTAAACTAATAGGCAACCTAATAATGCAACCAGCGCATTAGGCAAACGAACCGCCCATTCACTGATAGAACCCGCATAACGCTCTCTTTTAGCCTTAGTTAAAGTGCTTTCTGTTCGCACAATAAGAGGATTCAATCGTTTAATTGAGCCTGCTTGTAGCCAGTAAAATAAAGGTGGTTTTTCAAAATATTTAACACCATTAAGACGAGGGGTTACAAAGTCATGCGAAACCAACATCTCTCTTGGGATTTCAGCATATCTTGCCTCATCGGGCACACTAAGGGGTCTGGTCCCTAAAAATAAACCAAATACTAAGGCAATTCCTACGGTCAGTAAGATTACGTCAAAGTACCAGCTTCCTTTACTGGATTTATCTTGCATGCTCGACATACTTATCATTGCCTATTTGGGATAGGGGTTGAGAAAATAGCGTATTACTATAATAATAGGGCAAATTTATAACGGTTCTAGCGAGGAAAAGCAATGCAAAAACAGAATATCGCGGTAGTTTTGTCGGGCTGTGGCGCCTTAGATGGCAGTGAAGTACACGAATCGGTCCTTACTTTACTCGCTTTAGACCGCGCTGGTTTGCATTATCAGTGCTTAGCTCCCGATATGAACCAAACACGTGTCGTCAATATGGCAGATGGAAAAAGTTTAGCGGATACGAAACGCAATGTTATGCAAGAATCTGCCCGCATTGCACGTGGAAAAATCAAAGACATTGCTTTAGCAAATCCGGCTGATTACACGGGCATTATCTTCCCTGGGGGCTTCGGGGCTGCATTGAATTTATGTAATTTTGGCTTAAACAAAGAAAATTATACGCTACAAGCCGATGTCTTCAAATTTGCCAAAGCGATAGTAGACGCAAAAAAACCAGCTGGATTTATTTGCATTGCACCTGTTTTAGCCCCGAAGCTTTATCCCCCCGGAATAAAAATAACCATCGGCAACGATAAAGCGACAGCCGATTTATTAGAAAAATTAGGTGCTCAAGCTATCCCTTGTGCGGCCAATCATTGCGTTGTTGACAAAGCCAATAAGTTAGTCAGCACTCCTGCTTATATGCTAGCCCATTCGATTAATGAAGTTGCGATGGGTATCGATAGCTTAGTTAAAGAACTATCCCTCATGCTGAATACCTAATCGTATCATTTGATGAATAGTTTTTTTAGACCCATTCGAAGTTTTGTGCATCGCCAAAAAAGGTTAAGTAAAAGCCAATCCTGTGCTTTTACTACTTTGTTATCGACACAAAACATTTTGCTATCCAAACCCTTAGACTTTAAAAAATTATTTCAACGGGAAGCCAGTACTATTTTAGAAATTGGTTTTGGGATGGGCGACAGTCTACAACAACAGGCCAGCCAAAATCCTAATAATAATTATCTGGGCATAGAAGTTCATCGCCCTGGTATTGCCATGCTCTTAACACAAATCGAAAAACTCGAGCTCCATAATATCAAAATTATTTATGCCGATGCAGCGGAAGTTTTAGCGCACTTGATCCCTAAACATAGCCTTGATTTAGTACAAATTTTTTTCCCAGATCCTTGGCCAAAAACTCGGCACCATAAACGCCGCTTAATTCAAGCCAAATTTATCCACTTGCTACACGAAAAACTTAAAACAAATGGAAAATTACATCTAGCGACTGATTGGCGCGATTACGCTCAACATATGTTAAACGTGATGGAAAGTGCAGAAAATTGGCAAAATATCGCCGGAAAAAACCAATTTACACCAAGACCTTCAACAAGGCCTATCACTAAGTTTGAACAGCGAGGCCATCAATTAGGTCATACTATTTGGGATCTGATTTTTTGCACTTTATAAGCGGCGACTGCTTGCCAAGTTTAATCCGGCATAAATAAAGTCAGTAAATTATTATAAAAATGTTTTCCGAGTTCCGTTGTCTCCATACAAGTTGTATCGTAAATTAACAAATTTTGTTGTTGGGCTTTTTGTAATATATTTTCAATACTCAAAAATGGCAATCCTGTCCTTTGTTGAAATAATTCTGCTGAAATAGCTTGATAAAGCCGCAAGGCATTTAGCATAAATTCAAAAGGCAAATCCTTGGCTAAAATAGCCGCCTCCTCAGCTAAAAAATTATTATTTGCCGCTAAATAAGCCTTGGGATTTTTTTTCTTCCAAAAGCGCGAAATTATAGAACTTGTTATATCGGTTATTTTACTATGGGCGCCCGCTCCTATCCCCAGATAATCACCAAACTGCCAATAATTTCGATTATGCAAACAATGATACGTGTCTAGGCTATAAGCAGAAATCTCGTATTGTTTATAAGCATTTTTTGCCAGTTGCGCTTTTCCTTGTTCTTGCAGTTCAAAAATACTATCCTCGAGTGGCAAGCTCGGCGGCCTTATAAAAAACTCAGTATTAGGTTCAATGTTAAGTTGATACCAGGAAATATGTGTAGGCGCCCATAAAAAAGCATTGTTCAAGTCTTCGAGACCTTGCTTTAAATTTTGTCCTGGCAAAGCATGCATCAGATCGAGGTTAATATTGGTAAATCCGGCCGCTTTAGCGGCGTTGACCGCTTTAACCGCTTCATCCCCGTCATGAATACGCCCTAAAGCTCGTAACTTTTCCGTTTGAAAGCTTTGAATTCCTAGCGAAAGTCGGTTAACCCCTGCCTGGCGATAAGCAGTAAAATAGGAGTGTTCTACCGCACCTGGATTCGCTTCTAATGTAATCTCAATCGAATCAGAAAATTCTAGACGCTTAGCTATTTCTACTAGCAAATATTGAATCGCTTGCGGTGAAAATAAACTGGGCGTACCTCCTCCCATAAAAATACTGCTAATAAGGCGACCTTGCACTCTAGGAAGATCTTGCTCTAAATCTTGAATCAATGCGTTTATATAGCTTTTTTCAGGTAATTCAGCACGTAGGGCATGCGAATTAAAATCACAATACGGACATTTTCGAATACACCATGGAAAATGGATGTAAAGCGACAAAGGGGGCAGTACTAACATAAGCTCAAATCGAGATTAAAAGTAATCTTGTAGTTTTCAAAAAAATGCTCAGCGAATTTATCTATCATTCCGAGTGTTTGTGGTTATTATTAAAAATAGCTTATTGAATTATATCATTTAATAAGCTATTTTTTAGCCGATTTTCCCAAAAAATGTCGCGCTATTTCTTCCAAAGACCGACGACTTAGCGCACTATTTGGCTTTTCAATGATAATGCTATAATTTTTTTCTGATTTTGCATACTTATCATTCACCTTAATAAGCAACCAATTTTTTGGATTATTTTTCATACGCACTAACTTCCACTTACCTTTTAATTTTTTTCCTTTTAAAGTAAAAGTTAAACTGGCTTTTTTATAGGCTAGTTTAACATTTGGATCTTCGCATTCCCATGTACCAGTATCCCAAAGCATTACGGTCCCACCACCGTACTCACCATCAGGAATAATCCCTTCAAATGTAGCATAAGCAAGCGGATGATCTTCCACCTGTATGGCTAAACGCCTCATAGACGGATCGAGACTAGTACCTTTAGGAACCGCCCAACTTTTTAATACCCCGGCTAATTCCAAACGTAAATCATAATGTAAATGGCTCGCGACGTGCTTCTGAATAATGTAAATTAATTGCTTAGCTTTTTTAATGCTGCCATAAGCTTCGGGACTTCGTTTGAAATTCCTTTTTTTCCCATATTTATCTAAAGACATAATAAAAAATATTTATTTAACGCGTTTTTTAGAAAGTTTCTGTTTATGTTTATTAATACTCTTTTTCAATAAATCAACTAAATCAATTATATTGATTCGCTTTGTGATGGTTTTAGCTTTTTTATTAAAAACCTTTTTAGGCTGAATTTGTTTAGCCGCCCATTTTGCTAATGTTTCTCTAAATACATCCTGATAATCCTTTAGATTCCATTTACCCGTCATTCCATCGACAAGTTGCTTGGCCATAGCAAATTCTTTACTAGAAATCTTATAGGAGTTTAAATTATGGGTAGGTAATTTAAACTCCGAAGATTCTCTTAACTCTTGGTGATATCAGTGCATTTTTATACGGACTAAGCGCTGCTAAATATTCGCGAGTAAGAATAATAATCTTAGCAATACCGACCTTATTGGTTTTTTTTAAAACTTCTCGTAATAAAACATAGGCTTTGGCCTGTTTTTTGTCAGGGACTAAATAATAGGGCTTTTCAAAAACCATCTTATCAATACTATTTTGATCAACAAAACTGGCAATATCTATGGTTTTAGAGTGTATGCCTGAAATAGCTTCTACATCAGCGCGCTTTAACAGCAAATAATTATTCTCATCATATTCATA
>CAZSWN010000013.1:0-5631 GCA_964611135.1 uncultured Coxiellaceae bacterium
TGATGAAATACAACTGAACAGAATTCTTTTTCGCGCTCTTTGTCGTCATCGTAGGCGTTGCGTAAATAGTTGTTTATGGCGCTATTTAATACAGAGGAATTTAATTGCCCTTTTTCTTTAATCTCTTCAAACCATAATCCGGTTGTCGCGTCTATGGAGGACAAGTAATTGTAATCATGGTTATGTGAACGGTCAGAGGCTAAATGACCTAAGGTACTAAAAAAATGAGTGACACTCGTAGTCGCGTCGAGGGAGCTCGATATTAATGTTTTTAATAATTCCTTCGAGTATTCAATGAGTCCAAAAGCTTGATGTTGACGATGGGTTTCTAATGGTATGTTAATAATGTCTGGGATATTGAACAGACTGTTTAAAAAAATAAAGTAACTATTAATGCTTTCTTTGTAACTTGCAAAGAAAGCGTTAGTAGAGTTGTTATCTTTTTTTTGGTAGTCAGAATATACGCTGGCGTACGCCATGAGAAAATGATCACAATATACGAGTAATGATGTTGATATCTCTTCAGTTATATCTTTTCTATGTGCATTGATATATTGAGTAAAGTAGTTAAAGATGTAACTCATTGAATTTGATTTTATATGTGTTCGAATGTCGCTAGCAGTTCTAATGGAAGCGTTTTTATCCTTGGTTTCAGCCCATAATAACCTGTTTAAAAATTCTTTAGCAGCTTCCGAATTGAGATGCGGGCCAAGTTTTCCATGCATAATGTTGTATAAAATGTCATTAGATTTCTTTTGAGCGGGACCAATAGCCATAATAAAAAATTCTCTACAGTAAAATGAAAAGATCCTAGCTTGATAAGCTTAAGGAATCCTTAACAATAAATTTTATTGTGGTGAATATTTCAATAGAGACTTAACTTTAAAAATAAGTTAATTGCATTCAAATAATAAAAATTATTTGAATAATCGAATTTGTATTGTACCGTCATCGGCTTAAAATTTTTCTATTACTTGAAATGAATAATTAATTAATTTTATTTATACCAAATGCCATATAGATATCTAATTTTTTGATCAACAAATAAGATTTAAGAAATCTTTAACATTCGCAGCTTATGCTGAGGCCTTATTTTAGTCTGAAATTTAAGGTAGTTGAGAAAAAATAGATGCCAACAATAACTAATAAAACCGTATCTTTAGACCCCATCTTGCAACGCGTGTTAAACACAAACGTGGATCAATGGAATGAATTTTTTGCGCCACAATTGATTAAGCCAATTTTTGTCAAGTTAGCTGAAGCAATTATTACAGCCGATTTCTTTGTGTTAGATTATAATTTTAGTAAATTTTTAGATTTCTTAACGACGTACGTGAAAACACAGTTAACTCAGGAAAAGTTAGCCGTAATTGACGTTGAAATTTTAGCAAAATTTGATCATCTTCTTCAGCAGATCCAAGCACGTGTTATTAATCATTTTGAGTTAGATGCAAGGCAAAGAGATTTGCTGACACGCTATCTGCAATTTTTACACCTTTTGATGGAAAATGAACATCGTTGTTTATTTTTTAAATCTAAAATTAAATTTGATGTGGGTGATTTGCACGCTATTTCGAGCATGTTGCAGCGCAATGCCATGACTATCGATGATGTTTTAATAGAAAAATATACCGCTTTATTAAAACTAAGCTTTGATGTGCCTAAATTTTTAGAAGAATATTCGCCTATTTCTCGCCACATTGCTTCCTTGGCTAAAGCCAGCTTTTGGAACCCTGCGATCAATAGCCATATTTTAATCACTAAAATTTTTAACGTATTAGGCTATCAAGGACAATTACTTGATTATTACCGCAATGATACTCGATTTAATATTAGTAATGCGTTATTAGCACAGGCTACTGAGGATCTAAGCGATCAGGCGATACGCTTACAAACTTATTTTTTTAGTCATCTAAGTCAACGCCAAGATATCAATAAATCTTTATTACAGCATTATTTATATAGCCATTTTTTTAAAGTTCTTTACGCAAAGTATTTGGATAAGCTCAATGCTTTAGCAGATGATAAGTCGTTAATGCCCTATGTGAAGGTCGATTATCGGGCATTGCCGAATCATTTAGATTGTGTGGATTATTTTTCTCCGGATTATAAAGTACGCATAGAGTATGCGGATTTGAGTGAACAGGCTGCCAAGATGGCTTGCCAGGCGATTACTTGTTCGCAGGCATCCCATCAAGCTTGGAAAGCCTCTTTAAGCTTGAAATTGCCTAGCTACCGCAGTGATTATATTTTTCGCGTAGGTAGCAGTGATAAAGATTACGAAAATTTTCCTTATGCCTATGGTTATACCCCCTTGGGTGGCGGATTTTATATTTCAGGCCAGCTTAAAAACAATAGTGTTTCCGGCACCGCTTATAGCTATTGGGGGAAGAGTTCACATAATTTTATTAATGTAGCGCGACATGAAGCCGTACACCATGATAACTATAGGCTTTATCGAGAATCGCTGCGTGTCAATTCAAGGATTTCTGCTTTTACGAATCGTAACTTTGACGAAGGATTGGCGGTTTTGTTTGCCGGCGGTGCTTGTGCCCCCGGTTATATCGATCAAGACCTTCGCAATATCACCGCGCCGCGTTTAGAGACTTTATTGCAAAGAGAATATATCGGTTATGGAACCTCCTGGTTGTATAATAATTATTTGATACAACAGTATCCGCATTTTTATGTGGATCTTTTAAGCATAGACCGGGATGATTTTGAGGATAAATGGACCGCTCTTTTAAATAAGACACAACCGTTTGCTGATTGGTTAACTTCTTTAAAGCAGACTTGCCAACAGGCTCCAAAGGAATTAAGCCTTGAAAATTGTCCTAGTATTTACTTAAAAGATTATTTACCGGCTGTAATGACCAACTCGGCTGTAACCCGTGCGCCTTTGGGCAGAACGAGTCATTTTTTCTCGAGCTCTTTTACGACAAAATCCCAAGATGTCGATGAAATGGGGCGAGCGTTAATATTTAAAATTCATGAGAATAATCTAGCGGAGTTTCAGCGCTTATTGAATGCGGGTGCTAATCCTAATTATCGCGATTTACACACTGGAAATACACCGCTACATTATCTTTTCTATTATCGTCATTGTAATGCGCAATGGGCGCAATTACTTTTAGCCGCCGGTGCTAAGATAGTGCCTAATACAGAAGGTGCTTTAGCTTATCGTATGGCCGAAGAAACCTGTAGCAGCGAACAGTTAGCAAGCATAAAAGAAGTTTTTGATGAGTTTGCGTCGCACCTGGACACCACAACATCTTCCCCAGGCAAGACGAGTAATGAAACTAAGCTAGAGGTTTATTTGCCTAAACAAAAACCGCTTATTATAGTGTTGCCGCTCTCATCGTTACACGCTTTATTAAGTGGGGCCGTCTCGGCCTTTTCAGATGAGGCGGTAAACCGCTATAAAGAATGCTATCCTTATTTACCCGCGCTTATTCGCTACGGTGTTAAGCCACTTGTCTTATCCATGGCGAGTGCGAGTATGGATAGTTTACTGCTAGGCAGCGCGCGTTTCATTGGCTTGGAAGAAGTAGGAAGCAGTTTTTTATCATATTTCGCAATAAATTATTTTGGATTATTAATTGCTCAGCCTATCGAACGAACCTTAGTGAAAAAAATTAAAAATAAAGTACTTAATTTTTTACTCCCAGTGTTGTTGTATACCTCTTTGCTAAATCCTGGTTTATTGCTGAGCGAAGGTTTTATGGAGCAACTTATCCCGCTCATTTTTATGCCATTAGTGAATGGACTTTTGTTTCAATTAAGTAAGTTAGGTACGCATACATGGATGGATAAATTCTTTCCAGAAAATTCGACGGCCAATGACGCGAAGGGGACTTATGTAGCGTATGAGTTGGATGATAATTTAAATCTATTCGAGGAAAATCCAGTTAAGTTTACTTTTAAGCGAATTGATATGCCAGTAGAAGCGCCGCAATCGTTCAAAACGTTTGGGCGTGAGCAACCAGCGCCACTTTTACCTACTAAGCAAGTGCCCAAATTGCCGCTTTTTTCGTCTATTTTTAGTCCTCAGCCAATTAATTCTTTGACTTCACCACCGACTCAGGAGGAATTAGCGGAGATGGGAATTACTACACCTGAATGCCGATATAGCTGACACAATCGTTGAATGAATGTGATACTTTAGATTTCCCGCAATCTTCGTATAGCATAATAGTTTTTGACCATGTCAGTGGCTTGTCGCTTAAAATTGTTAGCCGTCTATGCGCATTTACTAAGTCGCTATGGACGGCAGGCGTGGTGGCCTGCCGAGTCGCCTTTTGAGGTAATGCTAGGCGCATTGCTTACACAAAATACCGGTTGGTCCAATGTCGAAAAGGCCTTAGCGAATCTAAAACAACAGCGCGCCTTGACGCCGGAGGCTATCTTAGACTTATCGACAGAAAACGTAGAGAATCTTTTAAAGCCGAGTGGATATTTCCGCATCAAGGCGCAACGCGTACAGTCTTATTGCCGTTGGTACTTATCCGTCGGTGCTTATGCGGGACTGGATCGCCTCACAACGTCTACGCTACGTGAATTGCTGTTGAAGGTGCATGGGATAGGCCCCGAAACAGCCGATGATATCTTATTGTATGCATTCAATCGCCCAGTGTTTGTTATTGATAGCTATACACGTCGTTTATTACAGCGATTACAGTTGATCCAAGGTGAAGAATCGTACGAACAATTACGTGCTTTGTTTGAAAGGAATCTGCCTAAACGGGTCGATCTATATCAACAATACCATGCCTTGATCGTCATGCAAGCAAAACAGCATTGTTGGAAAACTAAACCCGACTGTCCGTCTTGTCCTCTAATGTCTATTTGTGTTTTTAAGGACCGTGGCGATTTATCGCCTGCTTGACGCCGGTGGAGTGTGATTTGAGAGGCTATTTAGTCGCTTCACTTTCTATATAAGATTCGTGGATTTTTAAGTGGTTTTCGCCGGCAAATTTCATGACACATTCGAAAATATCGGGATTGGTTTCTTTGAGCTTCGGGTCAAGAACCAAGCATTTAGTGCTGCTTTCACTGTCTATTATCGGTCGAAGTTGTGGTGAATAAACCATGCGTCGATTAGTAAAGCTGGCTAAACAGCCACACATACGTTCTGCCCAATCACTCGGTCTAAAGGTTTCACCGTTTTCGGTAACGCCTTCGATAAGGATTAATTTTTCTTTTTGATTTTTATCGGTGAGCGTATTTTCTAACATAAATAATTTTAATTTTTTATTAAGATAATAAAATGATATTACAGTAATACCGTATGATTAACTAGGCACAATTAGATGACATTTTATTGTCATTATAGAGCAAATAACCGCGCTCTGCCTTACTGCGGGTTTCCACAGATAAGGGGATAGTTTGTTTAAGTAACTCCGCTATTTTATACAATTGTTGGGAATCACCCTGTTTTAACTCAAGCTCAATTTCATGCAGTGGCGCTTGTTGAGTGGCTGTTTTAACCGCTCCTTGGTCCAAAACGAGCTCAATTTGGCTCTGCTCAGGGTCCGTCATGCGGATATTCCACAATGTGCGCTGAAAATCAGTATGAAACAATTCTACTAAGTCGTTTTGGCCAATGATATGTTTAAGTTTTTCGATAAGGCT
>CAZSWN010000013.1:5641-23701 GCA_964611135.1 uncultured Coxiellaceae bacterium
GTAAATTGTTCAATATTCGGCACAGTTTGACTCACCGGTTGATCCCATTCATGTCGATGTTGGAGATCGCCTATCTGTTCCCCCACCGTTTTTAAGGTTTGTATAGTACGACCACCGGCTTCGCGTACCCGTATAGAAAGCCCTTGTTGCCACAAGGCTAAATCAGCAGTATCGAAATAACGACTGACTAGTTGTTCGACAGAGCTAGCCGGGTTTAATAAAGGGTGCTGAAACAGTCGTTCGACGTCTTTGGGTGCAATACTTAGTTTAAGTTCAATTTCAAGGAACATAAAGCTTACTTAAGAAGGAGGATTTGTTTTAGTATCACGTTTTGCCATTAACACTTGGTATTGCGCGATTCTCTGTTTTTGAGAGGCGGATTTTTGCGGATTAGAACGATCAAAAGCCACCAAGAAATCATCAATTTGACTGACAAAGTTTCTCTTTAGTTTAAAGCCAGCGCGTACGTTTTTCACGCCACTCGCTCGATAGCCACGCGTAGCGATTTAATGGCTTTTTTCTCAAGTTGACGCACGCGCTCAGCAGATACTTGGTAACGGTTGGCTAATTCCTGCAAGGTAATTTTGGGCTCCGTCAACCAGCGTTCTCTGATAATAGATTGTTCGCGTTCATCTAATTGAGTCAGTGCTTTATGCAGATTGTCTTGACGTGATTCCGTTGTATCGCTGGCCTCTAGTAAACGGGCAGGATCGTAGCGCGTATCCTCAAAATGTGTATCGAGCAACGAATAAGTGCTACCTTTCGTATCGGTATTTTCATCGGCGCTGATATCTAAACTCATATCTTTTGAGGCTAAGCGAGATTCCATTTCGCGAACTGTTTCAGGTTTTACACCGAGATCGCGCGCAACGGCTTCTATCTCTTTTTGATTAAACCACGCTAAATGCGGTTTCATTTTACGTAAGTTAAAGAATAATTTACGTTGTGCTTTCGTAGTCGCAATTTTCACAATGCGCCAATTACGTAATATAAATTCTTGAATTTCAGCTTTAATCCAATGGACGGCAAATGAGATAAGTCGAACGCCGACTTTAGGGTCAAAACGTTTAACGGCTTTCATCAAGCCAATATTTCCTTCTTGAATCAGATCGGCTAGGGCAAGGCCATAACCGGTATAAGTTTGTGCAATATGCACCACAAACCGCAAGTTCGCTATAATGAGCTTTTTAGCCGCAGCTAGGTCTTGGTGTTGATAATAGCGCTCAGCAAGCTCCGTTTCTTCTTGAGCCGTGAGTACGGGGATCTGCCTGAGCCTGGCAATATAAGCGTCTGTACTGTTGCTTGGAAGCGATGGGTAACGTGTTTGTAAGTGAGTATTCATCATAATCTCCGCTGTCCTTAGAGTTGTTTTAGTGGTTCACTTGACTTAAATAGAGGCTAGAGTATACCGTAATAAATAGCCATTTTCACCTGTCTTTGACAACCCATTTTATAAAATTAAAAGGGATGAAGCAATAAACTCAAGATGCCAAACCGACTATCACCTATAATACGCCGCGTAAGTACCCCCGTTAAGGTGGGGGCTGTCCACATGGGCGGTGGGGCGACGGTAGTGGTCCAATCGATGACCAATACCGATACCGAAGATCCTTCTAGCACAGCGCAACAAATCATTGAATTAGCTAAGGCCGGCTCGGAGTTGGTTCGAATTACCGTCAATACCGAGCAAGCAGCACAGCAGGTGCCCTTTATCCGTGATAAGGTCCGAGAAGCCGGATATGGGCTGCCGATAGTCGGCGATTTTCATTACAATGGCCACCATTTGTTACAGGCCTATCCGGCTTGTGCCGAGGCCTTAGATAAATATCGCATTAATCCTGGCAATGTCGGTTATGGCGAAAAGCGTGACCTCAATTTTACCCGTATGGTCGAAGTGGCCATTAAATTTAATAAGCCGATACGCATTGGGGTTAATTGGGGCAGTTTGGATCAAGACCTCAGTTCGCGTCAGATGGATCAGAATGCACTATCACCACATCCGCGCTCAGCCGCCGAGGTGTTACAAGAAACCCTGGTTTTATCCGCTTTAATCAGCGCTGAACTGGCTGAAAAAATAGGTTTGCCCGCAAGCCATATCGTCTTGTCGTGTAAGGTTTCGCGTGTCCAAGATCTGATTGCCATCCATCGCGATTTGGCACGTCGTTGCGCCTATGCGATCCATCTTGGTTTAACCGAAGCCGGAATGGGTTCGAAAGGCATTATTGCGACGACGGCGGCTTTATCTGTTTTATTGCAAGAAGGCATAGGCGATACGATTAGAGCCTCTTTAACACCCGAACCTGGCGGCGATAGAACGCGCGAGGTCTTGGTTTGTCAGCAGATTTTACAATCGCTAGGTTTACGCACTTTTATGCCCTCTGTCTCAGCGTGTCCTGGCTGTGGTCGTACTACCAGCACTTATTTCCAGCATTTAGCCAATCAAGTGGAGGGATATATTAAACAACAAATGCCGCATTGGTCGCAGCAGTATAAGGGGGTAGAGCATTTATCAGTGGCGGTCATGGGATGCGTCGTCAATGGGCCTGGCGAAAGTAAGCATGCCAATATCGGTATTAGCTTACCGGGCAGTGGCGAGCATCCGATTGCGCCCGTATTTGCCGATGGGTGTAAAGTAGCAACCTTGCGCGGCGAGGATATCGTCCAGCAATTCCAAAAAATCGTAGAAAATTATGTATTAAGCCATTATGAAAAAAGAGAATAAAAGATATTTTATGTATTTACATCGATTAAGCTATCCGCTTAGCTTCTTAGCGTTATGGTCTTTTGCATCGCTGACTAGTGCACAGTTGCCGATTCCGGACGCAGAAAATACCGCCGCCAATGCCGTGAATAGGGAGGCAGCCGCTGACACTCAAGCCGTGCACAACCTCGCTTACCAAGAACTCGAAAAATTCTTACCTATTTACCAACAGGCACTGCAACGTCCCTGGCCTGTATTGCAGACCAATGAGGTGTTAGCTTTTGGTTGCTATGACCCGGCGGTAGGCGTATTGCGTCAGCGTTTATGTGCTACAAAAGACTTAAGCCAATCCGCTTGCCTAGCGAGCCCCAACTTTAATTATTTTGATAAACAGGTAGAAGAGGCGGTTGCCTTGTTTCAAGAACGACATGGCTTAATCGCCGATGGCGTGGTCGGTGCGACAACGCGTCATGCACTGAATGTCTCCGCCCAACAACGCTATCATCAGATTGAAGTCAATTTAAAACGTTGGTCGCGACTTACTCATTTAGCCAATCCCGCTTATATTTGGATCAATGTGCCGGATCATCGGCTTCGTTTAGTCAAGGATCACCACGCTATTTTGACAGCACGGGTGATTGTGGGGAAGCCATCGCGTCAAACACCCGAGATTAATTCCAAGGTAACACGCGTTATATTAAATCCGTTTTGGACAGTCCCACCCGGTATCGCACGCAAGGATGTTATTCCTAAGGCGATGCAAGATAGTGATTATTTAAGTCGCCACCAGATACGTATTTTCAATCGTGCTAATCAGGAATTAGATCCGGATGAAGTAGACTGGTTTGCCGTGAAAAAAAATCCTTCACAGATTATTTTACGCCAGGATCCAGGGCCCCATAATGCCTTGGGTCAAATTAAATTTGAATTTGCTAATCCGCATTTAATTTATCTGCACGATACACCCACCAAAGCCCTGTTTGAGGCTGAAAAACGTTTATTCAGCTCAGGTTGTGTACGTTTAGAAGATCCTTTTGATTTTTTAGAGGCTTTGGAGAAGCTCGATCCTGTGCTGGAAAAAGCAGCCCCTCGTATTGAAGCGGCTCTGGAATCAGGGCGTACGACAGTTATTTCCTTGAAAAAAGCTATTCCAATTCATCTAACTTATATTACCGCTTGGGTTGATAAATCAGGGGTGCTACATTTTTGGGATGATGTCTATGGTCGCGATCCGGTACTACCACACAATCAACAAAAATTAGCCAATGATTTGCCGCAACCTATTTGAGAAGGAAGAATAAAAAATGTCTGAAAAGAAACAACGTGCTCCTCATGACGCGGTGTTGAAAAATTAGCCGCTCATCATGGGGAGGACCGGGTAAAAAATCGGTGCTGCTGCTTCTTGGCCTTTCGCGGTTTTGCGACGACCTAGGGCCGTGAATGACGACTATTGAGTCGCTTTACGCGGCAATCAACAACGCCGCGGCTACTTTGCGTCCTTCAGACATCAATACGGTGTAGGTACGACAAGCCGCGCCATTATTCATGACTTCGATGCCGATGTTTTCACGATAAAACACATCTAATAGAGCCGGATGCGGAAAGCTAAGCTGTTCTCCGGTGCCAAGCAGGACGATACTCGGGTGTAAGGCTAACAAATCTAGGAAGTGGCTAGGATGCAGCTCCGCCAGCGATCGCGGTGGCCAAGGATCAATGAGCTTATCCGGCGTCACAATAAGGCTATGCGCGATTTTTTGATCATTGACTTGAATCGACCCTTTGTCATAGCCGCGAATTTGGTAATGGCCCTCGCCGGTATCTCGATTTAATTCCATCACAAATTATCAAGTGAAAACATTTATTTTAGATTATACACCGATGGAAAATATACTTATACTCAGCTTTACTATTGGCAGACGCCGTACGCGTTGTTAATACAGTTTAGAAAAACAGTATTATTTTGCTCCTCGCTTCGGGATGGCGGATATTTTTTCATGAACAAAACTATTTTACGTCGCGAATTCAATGTGCCGCCTGATTTAGCCCATTTACACCCTGTTTTACAAAGGGTTTATGCCGCGCGTGGTATTCGCACGGTGGAAGAATTGGATTATCGTTTATCCTGTTTACTGCATTATCAATCTTTGAAAGATATTACAGCCGCGGCGCAGTGCTTGGGAATGGCTGTGATGTTGCAGGAGTCAATTTTAATCGTGGGTGATTTTGATAGTGACGGGGCAACGAGTTCTGCTTTAGCGGTAGCGGCATTACGCGATTTTGGCGCACAACAGGTTGATTATTTAGTGCCCAATCGTTTTGAGTATGGTTATGGTTTAACACCCGAGATAGTGGCATTGGCTTTAAAAACTAAAAAGCCCGATCTGATCGTGACAGTCGATAACGGTATTTCCAGTCATGAAGGGGTGTTAGCGGCTAAGGCAGCTGGGATGAAGGTTATTATTACCGATCATCATTTACCCGGTACCAGCTTGCCTGCTTCAGATGCGATAGTTAATCCACAACAAAAAGACGACCACTTCCCGAGTAAACACTTGGCCGGAGTGGGGGTTATTTTTTATCTGATGTTGGCACTCAGACAATATTTACGCGAACAGCATTGGTTTGATCAAAGTATGACGGGTGTGCCAAGCATGCGCCAATTTCTTGATTTGGTGGCATTAGGAACCGTCGCAGATTTAGTGACGCTGGACCATAATAATCGTTTGTTAGTCAGCCAAGGTTTACAATGGATTAAATCAGGCAAAGCCAGGCCCGGTATTTATGCTTTACTGAAATTGGCTAAACGTGAAGTAGCCCATCTTATCGCCAGTGATCTCGCATTCAGTGTGGCGCCCCGCTTAAATGCCGCCGGTCGTTTGGCCGATATGTCATTAGGGATCGCCTGTCTTTTGGAAAATGATCGGAATCGTGCCCATGAAATGGCGGTGCAGCTCAGTCAGTTGAATGAAGAGCGTCGTTCGATTGAAGAGAACATGAAACGAGAAGCGTTTCTTATCTTAGAAAAGTTGATTGAAAAACAAAACTTAGAAAAAGGGATTTGTTTATTCGATGCACGTTGGCATCAAGGCGTAATCGGTTTATTAGCATCGCGATTGACGGAACGATTACATAGGCCGGCTATTATTTTTGCTTTGAGCCATCAAGAAGACGAATTAAAAGGATCCGCCCGTTCTATCACGGGCTTACATATTCGCGATCTCTTAGAGGCGATGGCAATGCGTTACCCGAATTTAATTGTTAAATTTGGTGGTCATGCGATGGCCGCGGGACTCAGTGTAAAAAAAGCCTGTTTTGCGGATTTTTCCCTCGCTTTTCAACAAGCATGTGATAAACAATTAAACCAAGATATGCTGCAAGGCAAGTGTTATACCGACGGTGAGTTAAGGAGTGAGGATATAGGTTTAGAGCTGGCGGAAATATTGCGTTATGCCGCGGGTCCATGGGGGCAAGGTTTTCCAGAACCACTTTTTGAAGCATGTTTTCGCGTATTGGCACAACGTTTAGTTGGTGATAAACACTTAAAAATGACCTTGGGTTTGGAGGGCTCCAGCCAACAAGTGGAGGCCATTGCGTTTAATGTGAGTTTAAGTCAATGGCCTAATCATCGTGCCGAACGAATAAAGGCGCGATACCGTTTAGGGGTTAATTATTATCAAGGACGTAAAACCTTACAGTTACTAGTCGACGCACTTAATCCTTTATAAAATTAGGCACTTTTCAAAAAATACTTATTCTAGAAGTTTGTTTTATTTATTCGCGAAACGCTTGCGCCTATAAAATGCGTCGGCGCGGTAAAAAAAAGGCCGAGTTTTGAAGTCGGCCTTTAGACTGCTTAACAGAAATTAAGCGCAAGTGAATGAAAGCAATTAATTTTTAGCGGTATCGCTAGGATTAATGGCGTTGAGTTCGTCGAGCTTCGCGTTTTCTTTAGCTTGCTTTGCATCGACGGTATTTTCTAGGATACATTTTTTGTGTCCTTTTTTATGAAAAGCTTCCTTTTTCATCGGTTTTACAGCGTCTTGCTTCATCGCGGTGTTAGCCGGAGTTAGGTTCGCAGCCGCAATTGCCGATTCCGCTGCGAAAGCAGGGATGGCTAAAATAGCACTACTTAAACCGATTGCCAAAGCTTGTTTCAATTTCATGAGGAGGACTCCAAATTGTTATTATTATAAAGCGGGCTTTGTTTAACTAAGCCCGTAGCGCTATCATACCCGTAAAAAATCGGCAGGGAAGCCCTTTATTAGAAATAAATCATGTTAAAACAGCCAAAACAAGCAATAAACTCGTTTATGATAGCCCCGATGATGGGCTGGACTACGCCACATTACCGTTATTTTTTTCGGCTTATTTGTAAAAAAGCCCAGCTTTATACCGAAATGATCAGCACCGGGGCTGTTTTAAATTCCCGTTATCGGGAACGTTTATTGACAGTTAATAGCGGTGAAAAATCCTTAGCGATCCAGCTAGGTGGTAGTATTGCAAGTGATTTAGCCAAAGCAGCTAAAATAGTCGAGCCGTATGGTTATTCCGAGATTAATCTGAATGTGGGTTGTCCGAGTGATAGGGTGCAATCAGGTTGTTTTGGCGCGGTATTGCTGAAACATCCGGCACGTGTTGCAGAATGTATTGCCGCAATGTCGGCGGCGGTCAAATTGCCAATTACTGTTAAAACTCGAATTGGTGTGGATGATCATGAAAGCTACGATTACTTAGCGCATTTTATCGCGCAAGTTAGTCTAGCCGGTTGTCAGACCTTTATCATTCATGCTAGAAAAGCTTGGTTACAAGGATTGAGTCCAAAAGAAAATCGTGCAATTCCTCCGCTTAACTATGGCTGGGTTTATCAAATCAAACGCGATTTTCCCGAATTAAATATTGCTTTAAATGGTGGGGTTGATCATCTCGCACAAGCCAAGGCGCATTTACAGTTTGTCGATGCGGTCATGATAGGGCGTGCCGCTTGGTATAATCCTTATTTGTTTGCTGAACTCGATTCCTTACTGAGCGAGACGCTTGTACCTATTCCCAGTCGTGCCTCAATCGTCTTAGCTTATTTACCGTATCTAGAAGCGGCGTTAGTGTCCGGCGAAAATCTGAGCCATGTGATACAACCTTTATTGAATTTATTTCATGGGGTATCAGGCGGTAGACGTTGGCGACAAAGATTAAGTGAAATACGCACTTATCCTCGAAACCTGGATGTCGAAATAAAAAATTTATTACAAGAAATAGTCCCTGTTTCTTAAGCGTGTTCTACCCATTGATATACGATAAAGGACTCTGCGGTACAGCTAAGACAGCGCGTTGCGCAGCTGGGCGTTTTAACGCACTTTTTTACACAGCCTCTATGGATTAATAATTCTAAAATCGCTACTATTTCTTCTTGCTTAGCCGTGAAGCTTTGTAAAATAAGCGATAAACTAACCGATTTTTTTTCAGCGATAAATTTTTTCAGTTCTAATACACTAATCATGGCAGTTGCCTGCACGCGTTTTAGCCGGAGGCAGCGGAGAGGATAAAGGCAGTGTTGTTTTATAGTGTAATACCAAGCGCATCGCTAAAAAGCCCAAAGCTATTAGCGTAAACCATAAGATAGAACCTAAGGGGTGCTGGTAGAATGTGGCCGTTTGATAAAATAAAGTAGCCAGGGCATAAGCGACGCTGGTGCTCCAAAGCATCGAAAAATAAGCCCATCCTCGTCCTATCTCGCGTTGCATGACGGCCATGGTCGAAATACAAGGAAAGTATAATAAAATAAATAATAAATAGGCAAAAGCGCCTAATTTTCCGGCAAAATAATGCGATATTACCCCATAGACACCTTGGGTCACATCCGGCGATTCTGTCTTAAGCGCCATCGGATTCGTTAAGGTTTTTTCCAGTGCCTGAAGATTTTTGGGGATCGATAAGACGGCCGCTTTTAATTCCTCACGTATGTTCGATTGATCCACGTGCAGTGCGAGATCGCCGACTTGTGAATACAAGGTGTTTAAGGTTCCAACGACGACTTCTTTTGCCAATAAACCAGTCGCTAAACCTACCGTTGCGGGCCAATTATCCTTTTGTATCCCTATAGGGGCAAAGAGTGGTGTAATGGTTTTTCCAATACTCGATAACAAAGAATGCGGATTGGCTTGGTTACCTTGATTACTGACGAGTTTTCCTTGTAGGCTAACCGTATTGAGAAAACCAATCAGTATACAAATGGGAATAATAAAACGACCCGCCTTGAATAAAAATAATTTCAAACGCTGCCAGGTGCTTTTAAAAATAGTATGCCAATGTGGCCAATGATAAGCGGGTAGTTCTAATATCATCGGTGTTGTTTCGCCTTTTAATGCCGTTGAGCGTAATAATAAGCCGGTTAAAATCGCGGTGAGGACCCCGATGCTATATAAAGCGAAAATAATAAGTGCGCCGCCCTGTGGGAAAAAAGCCGCTACAAACAAAGTGTAGACGGTGAGTCGCGCACCACACGACATAAAGGGCGCCATCATAACCGTTAAAATACGATCACGTGGCGATGCTAAAGTACGCGTGGCCATGACCGTCGGTACATTACAACCAAAACCAATAATTAAAGGAACAAATGCTTTTCCAGGTAAACCAATAGTTGCCATTAATCTATCAACGACAAAGGCGGCGCGCGCCATGTAACCTGAATCTTCCAATAAAGACAGAAACAAAAACATGGCCCCGATAACGGGAATAAAGCTAATGGTGGTATTAATTCCTTTTCCAAGTCCATTGGCAATTAATGCAATTGACCAATCAGGTAAATGCAGTGGACTTAATAAATGGATGCTACCATGAATGAAAATCGCAGTACTGCTAAGGTCAAAAAAATCTTGAAAAGCGCCGCCGACATTAATGGCAAATAGAAAGAGCGTGTACATCACCAGTAAAAAAATAGGAATGCCTACGTAGCGATTGAGCACGATACGATCTAAACGTGAAGTGAAGGTTTTACCGTGCGGACTCACGACTAAGCTTCGTTTGAGTATCAATTGTATCCAGCGGTAACGCGCATCGGCGATCAGCAGATCAACCTCTTCGCCACATTGGTTTTTTAGCTGTTGAATAAGTGAGGTGACATAAGTTAACTCTTCGGCGCTTGCGTAATGGCGCGCGAGTCTATCGTCTTCGAGTAAGCGTAATGCCAGCCATGGCCGAGGTAAATTTTTTGCCGCCAATTTTTTCGTGAGTGTTGTTAAGGCCGCTTGTAATAAAGGAGCAAAAGCGTAAGGGATAGTTGAGTTTGCTGGTGGTATGACTAATAAAGCACGACGTAATTCCGCAATCCCGGTACCGTGAATTGCGGTTAAAGGGATAATAGGACAATGTAAGGAACGGCTTAGCGCTTGGATATCGATATGAATGCCGCGGCGCTTTGCAATATCCATCATGTTGAGTGCGATGACAACGGGTATTTGCATTTCTAATAGCTGGGCGGTGAGGTAGAGTTGACGTTCAAGGTTACTGGCGTCAACCACATTAATGACCAGATCAGGTGGATTTGTTATCAGATAATTACAGGCAATACATTCATCAATGGCACAATTATCGCCGATGACACTCAGCGAATAGGTGCCAGGCAGATCAATAATTTCATAGTCCTGGCCCTCAACGCTAAAATAGCCGCTTTTTTGTTCAACGGTAACACCTGCCCAGTTGCCTACTTTTTGTCGGCTACCGGTAAGCCTATTAAAAATAACCGTTTTGCCACAATTTGGGTTGCCTGCAAGGGCAATAATTTTATTTTTTTTCGGCATCGGTTTTGAGTTTAGTTTGAATATTCTACATAAATATGACAGGCTTCACTGGAGCGTAAACTAAATTGGCTACCTAATACCTGTAACTGTAGCGGATCGCCAAGCGGTGCGCGCCGAATTAAGGTAATCGTTGTTTGTCGATGAATGCCTAAATGTTGTAACAATTTGCGACACTGAGGCGCTATATCAGGACTGAATCCGAGTATCGTGGCCGATTGTCCTGAACGTAATTGGGTAAGTGGAACAGAGGCATTCATCCTAAGTGTCTCAAATGAGAATCATTGTTATTTATAATAAAGGTTTTTTAGTGTGGAAGCAAGGTTTTGCGGGCATCAAAATACAGAAGCATAGTAATGGAATGTGTCGTAGTTATTCAATCGTTAGATACTAAAACAGTAATTTTTTATGCACCTGAGTGAATTATTAACCGGTATTTATGATGACATCGTTGATAGAGATCCCCTTATCAAGGGACTCTGCCAAGATAGTCGCCAGCTTAAACCAGGGGAGCTATTTTTTGCGTATCCTGGCATAGGAACCGATGGGCGTCATTTTATTAAAGAGGCGATTGCAAAAGGGGCCGCGGCAATTTTAGTCGAGTCAGAAGGAAATATAAACGCTAATCTGCCCGCTGCAACGATCCCTATTAGGCCTATTAGGCATTTAGCCAGCCAATTAGGTCCTATAGCGGCTCGATTTTATGATTATCCCAGTCGCTATTTGCCGGTGCTAGGAATTACTGGAACCAATGGGAAAACCTCGTGCAGCCAATTTTTAGCCGATAGTTTACAACGCTTACAAAAACCATGTGCTGTTATCGGGACCTTAGGCAATGGATTCTATGATCAGTTAAAGCCAAGCCAACTGACGACACCGGATGCGATAGAGTTGCAGCAACTATTAGCGGATTTTCGAACGCAACAGGCCCAAGCGGTTGTTATGGAGGTTTCTTCACATCGTTTAGCGCAACATCGCCTCAATGGCACCGAATTTTCGGTAGCCGCATTTACCAATTTGACCCGTGATCATCTCGATTATCATGGCACTATGGAAGCATATGCGAAAGCGAAACGTTCTTTTTTTGACTTACCAGGTATACAACAGGCTGTCTTGAATGCCGATGATCCCTATGCGCGGCATTGGTTACAAGAACTTGCCAAGCAATTACCGGTTTATGCCTATTCTTTACATAAACCGCGTAAAAGCTTGTCGCATATCCCACATATAGCGGTAAAAAAATATGACCTTAGTCACCGAGGTTTACAAGCCGAAATTGATACGCCTTGGGGTGAAGTATTCATTGAAAATCCGTTTTTAATGGGACTTTTTAATTTAAGTAACCTATTGTTAGTATTAACGGTGCTAAAGAGTTTACATTTTTCTTTGGCCGAGATAGCGCAAGTTATTTGCCAACTAAAAGGCGTAAAAGGACGTATGCAAGCCTTTCAGGTACCCGGCAAAGCCTTAGTTGTTGTCGATTACGCACATACACCCGATGCGCTGCAGCAAGTCTTGCGTGCTTTGCGTTGGCATTGTAAGGGCGAGCTGTATTGTCTATTTGGTTGTGGCGGCGATAGGGACAGAGGCAAAAGACCCTTAATGGCAGCGATTGCAGAACGCGAAGCGGATCATCTTATTTTAACGAGTGATAATCCGCGTAATGAGGACCCACAGCAAATTATGCAGGATATTCAGCAAGGTTTGTCGGGTAAGAAACCAGTCTATCAGGAACAAGATAGACAAGCGGCGATTCGCTATGCGGTGCAAAAAGCGCAACCTAATGATATCGTACTTATTGCCGGCAAAGGACACGAAGCCTATCAATTAATTAAAGGTATTCGCTACGCATTTGATGATGCACTTGTCGTACAAAGGTATCAAAATGCGTGTATTAAATGAGCGATTTATCCACTTCACGGGTTCGAGGTCTATGTTAATATTCACCACTGTATTTTTTTAGGTGGGTCTTTGTGAAACTGTCTACGCTTGCCGCTCAGCTTCAGGGAAAGATATTAGGTGCCGATGTTGACTATACAGGATTTAGTCTTGATTCGCGTCACATCAAACCAGGCCAGCTTTTTATTGCTATTTTGGGCGATCAATTTGATGGACATGATTTTATCGAGTTAGCCAAGCAGCGAGGAGCAGCGGCTGCCGTGGTTGAGCGACCGATGCTGAGCGATCTTCCTTTATTACACGTATTAGATACACGAAAAGCTTTAGGCGCCTTAGCTAAATATCATCGCCATCAATTTTCTATTCCCATTATCGCCTTAACAGGAAGTTGCGGTAAAACGACGACGAAAGAAATGATAGTGGCTATTTTGAATGAATCAGGATCTGTATTAACGAATAATAAAAATTTTAATAATGATATTGGCGTACCATTAACCTTATTGAATTTAACAGCTCAGCACCGCTATGCGGTGATTGAAATGGGCGCGAATCATTTAGGTGAAATTGCTTATTTGTCGCAGATGGTGAACCCCGATGTCGCTTTAATCACTAATATTGAACCGGCTCATTTGCAAGGATTTGGATCCATGGCCGGGATAGCTCGGGCCAAAGCGGAAATTTTTTCCGGTTTGAGTGTAGAAGGTACGGCCGTTATTAATGCGGATGATAGTTTTTCCAAGACGTGGCAACAACAATTAGCCTCCTACCGTGTCGTACGTTTTGGTTTGTCCAAAAAGTCTGATTTTTCCGCTACGCATATCCAGGTAGATGCGCAAGGAAAAGCGACATTTCTTTTACACGCCTCACGCGGTGAAGAATGCAGGGTTGGCTTAACCTTACCCGGTCAACATCATGTGATGAATGCCTTGGCCGCCGCTGCTGCGGCAAGTCAGCTTGGTGCTGGATTAGCGGATATAAAAAGCGGTTTAGAAAAAACCCAGCCTGTGCCGGGGCGGGTTAATGTGATTAAAACAAAAACCGGTGCTACGATTATTGATGATAGTTATAATGCCAATCCTAGTTCGGTGGCGGCTGGTTTAAAACTTTTAGCACATTACCCAGGACGGCGTATTTTGGTCATGGGAGATATGGGAGAGCTGGGTGAAAATGCAGACCGTTATCATCGAGAAGTCGGACAGTTAGCCAAAGAATTAAACGTAGAAGAAGTGTATACTTGCGGTGCTTTAAGTGCTTTAACAGCGGAGGCATTTGGTGTTAAGGCTAAACATTATGCCAATCAAGAGGAATTAATCGTAGCACTTAAGCTTAAACTACAAAATAAGGTTACTGTATTAATTAAAGGCTCACGTAGTGCAAGGATGGACAAAGTAGCCGCGGCGTTAACAAAGGGCGATGCATGCTTGTAGCTCACAACATGCCAGCAAGTATTTATTTTAATCGGGGAAAACAAAGCACATGTTGTTGTGGCTAACTGAATTTTTATCTAATTACTGGCGTGCTTTCCACGTATTTCAGTATTTAACTCTGCGCGCTATTTTAGCTAGCTTAACCGCATTTTTAATTTCGCTTTTATTAGGCCCCAAGATGATACGTACGTTAAGTTATCGGCAAATAGGCCAATCAATACGCAGCGATGGCCCCAAAGCCCATTTAAGCAAAGCCGGCACGCCTACAATGGGAGGCGCTTTAATTTTAGTAGCGATTGTATTGACCACGTTATTGTGGGCTAATCTTAGTAATCACATGATTTGGATAGTGCTACTTGGAATCGTCGGATTTGGTTTGATAGGATTTGCAGATGATTATCTAAAACTCATGTTAAAAAATAGTCGTGGTCTTATTCCACGTTGGAAATATTTGTGGCAGTCGATATTAGGATTAATAATAGCTTTACTACTCTATAAAAATGCGCAGTCGCCTATCGAAACACAATTGCTAGTCCCGTTTTTTAAAAATTTACTGATTCCACTCGGTCTATTCTATATTCCTTGGGTTTATTTCGTGATCGTCGGCAGCAGCAATGCGGTTAATCTAACCGATGGATTAGATGGCCTGGCTATTTTGCCAACAGTTTTAGTCGGGGGTGCTTTAGGTGTTTTTGCCTATTTAACCGGCAATATCGCTTACGCTAAATATTTAGCCATTCCTTTTGTGCCAGGCGCCGGTGAAATGGTGGTTATTTGCGGCGCTATTGTAGGCGCAGGTTTAGGATTTTTATGGTTTAATGCCTATCCTGCGCAAGTTTTTATGGGTGATGTGGGTGCGTTAGGTTTGGGAGCGGCACTAGGATGTATTGCCGTTGTGGTAAGACAAGAGTTTGTGTTACTGATTATGGGTGGCGTTTTTGCCTTAGAAACTATTTCAGTGATATTACAAGTCATTTCATTTAAGTTAACCGGTAAGCGAATCTTTCGTATGGCACCTATTCACCACCACTTTGAACTAAAAGGTTGGCCTGAGCCGCGTATTATCGTACGGTTTTGGATCATTACGTTTGTATTAGTGCTATTTGGTTTAGCGACCTTAAAATTACGCTAGTTATTTTATGTATTTATTTTAATGTTGTCATGTCGAAAAATGAAAAAAAAAATGTCGAACGTAGTTTAGCTTTGGCCGGTGTTTTTCAATCAGCTGCTTTAGTACGGGATCTGGCGAGAACCGGTCGAGCCGAAGAAACGGCATTTGATACCAGTATTCAAAGTATCTACCAAATTGAAGCCCGCAATGTTGAGCAAGTTTATGGCGGTACTATCTGTGGTCTACGTTTAGGTCTGCAAGAATTAGTTAACTTACTCGGCCATGCTGAAATTACGCAGGACCGCGAATTAACCTGCTATTTAATTGGCCTAATGCATCTAGAGCGTAAGCTAACTCATGCGCCGGAAATCAAGAAAAATTTAAGTCGACGCATTAAGCATGCGATTTCGCAAGCCAACTATTTTTCATCCTCACCGCAACTTGTCATAAACAGCTTAGCCGATATTTATGTAACGACTCTAGGGGCGCTACCTTTTCGTTTACACGTCGTCGGACAGGGTAAACATTTAACGCATGCAGAGACCGTTAGTAAAATTCGCGCGGCCTTATTAGCGGGGGTTCGCTCGGCTGTGCTATGGCGTCAATTAGGTGGTTCACGCTGGCAACTTTTTCTCATGCGCAATAAATTGATGGGCATCGGGAAAAAATTGTTAACCACACTAAAATAGCCGATAAATTTTTAAGACCTTCGTTCATCTCATTTTTTTATTTTTTGTAATAGCTTTTTCAGCTTGAATAGAAAGTTAAAATCTATCGGTATCCATTCAGTAACGCGACGTATTTTATTTTGACTTCGTCGTCTTAATCCAACGTTAATTTTTCAACGCTAAACTGTGCGGCTTACTTGCGTCACTTTAATAGCGCGGGTCTTTTTTTAATGAAACCTTATATTTTCTGAGCCGATCATTTATCTGAAATATAAAAATAATAAATTACAAGGTTGCTTCTTTTATGCCTAAACAATTAGCCGAGATGATAGAATTGCTTATTACTGAAGAAAAACCCCCTTCAGATAGAAATTTTATTAAGGTGATGGATCAATTTGTTCAGCGTATTCCCATTATTCATGCGACGACTAAACCCGAATTTTTTATCGCTTACTTTTTAGGAGGGATCTATAACTTTCAGTATACCGATCTAAAAAATACGCTTCAGGTCATTACAAGTTTTTGGAAGTATGATCACGATAGCAAGACACTGGATTTAGTGTTTGAAATTAATGATCAGAAAAACAACAAAAATGATTTGGTTTTTAGATCGATAACGATCCTTAATTCAGAGAGCTCACCGTATACTGAGAAATTCGCCAATAAACGACCTTATCCTAGTTTAGTGTTTAAAGATGTTCTGCTTGCTGAGCTAAATTATAAGGATCTTGATCATAAAGGCGGTTTGCAATTTAAGGAAGCGCTTAGCCGTACACGTTTTTCCATAAAACTGAACCCTGATTCTTCAGCACAGGTAGCGAGTAAGTTAAGAGGTTTTGGCTTTGAAAAAATATCACGAGATCCGAATGTTAAAGGTATTGACGAAGAGAATATCAAAAAATTAAGTTTGGATGTAACGATCGTAAAAAAGGGGCTTGAAGTTTATTTAAAAGGTAATGTGAATCTCTTTAAAAATTCTAAAGATATATTTTTGAGAAAGAGAGTAGATTCTGTAGAAACAGAAGCTTTTTCACACGGATTTTTATACGGGAGTTTAAGCTTAAATTTTAAGAATCGATACCTTCTTGACTGTTATGTGGAACGTGTGGCAGGTGCTGGTTATGCGGACCTCGTCATGATTAGCCGCGCCAATGGTCGTCTAGCCAATGCTGTTCCTATCATCATTGAATTAAAAGCAGGGAGCGCTACGGCAAGGGAGGCAATCGATCAGATCAAAAAAATAGGTTATTTTCAACATGAATTGAGTCTAAGGACTTATAATGATCAGGCAGTGATTGCCGGTGTTAATTTTAACTCAGCCAGCCTTCTTGTCGATGAAGTGCCGATACCTCGTGCAAATAATCTCATTGAGGAAATTTTAACAACTTTAACGGATAGCACCCCTGAGATCGCCTTAACACAACAAGAAATTCAAAAAAAACTCATGCACGTTTGCTATAGTCATTTCGGAAAACTGAATTTTCGTTCTTTTTTATCGTTGTTAGTGGGCTATGTACTTGCATTTAATAAGACTAATGCGCTGGAAAATATTAAAAAATATCTTTTTTTACCCGCAGACGATAACAATAATATAAATTATCAAGAGGCGTTGCTGGCGATTGATTTTGAAAATCAAGGCGCTAAGAAAACGGTAATTTTTGCCCTGAGTGCTGAAATAGGATCTAAAACCCGTAGTCAAGTAGTAGTCGCTCCGGGTAATGCCATCGCCACAGCACTGAATTTTTTGTGTACTAAACGTAAAGATAAACAAAGCGAAGTGCAGAAAATCTCGATACGAATTGATCCGATTAAAATCGCGACAGATTTTTTCGCATCGATTCAGGTGGAGACGATCGATTTAATTGCTTTTAGTGCCCCAACGACTATAGCGGCGCTAAAAGGAAACTTTCAAAAACTAGAAACCCTACGCTTTGGTGATTTTTTCACGAAAAAATCCATCTCCGCAAAAGAATACATTTTTTCATCTCACTTAACGATCCGATTACAAGAGGCCCTATTTCCTCTACGGCGCTTGTTTCAAGGGGTCTTAGGGCGAGAACAAAAGGAATATTCTTTTCACGCGGCTATACAAGGAATCATCTCAGGATTAAGCAAAGACGCTTATCAGGTGAGAACCTTTGTTGAGCCCAATTATTCAGCACAAGGGCGCGTGGATTTAGTGATTACCTTGGCTAACTTCAATGCGCTAAAAAAATTACTCGCTGAGAGTGTCTTTATTCTTGAATTCAAAGCGCTTGCTTTGAGTAATAATAAGCAGGCACTACAGCGTCACGCCTATTCTGCGCTAAAACAAGCAAAGAAATATCTAGAGAACGTCAAGTCACTGACCGATGCGAGAGACGTATCGCTCATGGGTTTGGTGATGGATACTAACGCCAAATTGGAGTGCGATTTTTTATCTGAAAAATCGGCTATAGAAACTGTGAACCATGCCTCCACAGAT
>CAZSWN010000013.1:23711-27284 GCA_964611135.1 uncultured Coxiellaceae bacterium
AAAACTCACTAGGCGTCGGTGTCGAAGGGATGTCGGGATTTCGTGTCAGCTTGATTTTAACGAGCGAGATAATGGGAAATTGATGGATGACCTGGCTGAAGCGCGGAAAAAAGGTCAGGTTATTTTGTTCGCCGATAGTTATGCCTTATTACTTGGCTTGCTCAAAGGAAAGAATTCGGCAGGAAAGATAGTTATTTTGGATGAATCGATTGAAAATTTAAATCGTGTTGCGAAGATTGTTGCATTGGCCAGTCAATCGGCAACACAACAGCACTGGTTGGATGAAGTGCAGCGCATTTTTCTCAAAGCGGCCGATAGCTTAGCACGAGGGATTGCTCAACTAGGAGAGAGGATCGACTTTACCGAATTTAAAGCCCTATTAGCACGTGGCGATTTAGTCTTGGCAAAAATGAATGGATTTTCTACGGCTGCGCCTAATTTGAATCGCTTTCGTCAGCATCTTGGTATTAGCGATGAAAAGATAGCCGCGATTTATTTAGGTGACTACGAATATAGAACCCTAGGTAGCGAGGATTCGGCGTCTAGCTTATTGAAAAGAGAAACATTCAAGACGCAGATTTTATCGCTTTTATCATCCAATGAGCGCGTCGATATTTATCGACGAACATCAGCCAATGAGCGCGTTATTACTTTCTATAGCGGTACTAAGTCTTATCTAGAGCAAAAATGGCAAGCCTCGGATTTAATTTCTTTACCATCCGATAGACAAGAGGACGTTTTACTTAGCTTAAAAATAGCGGAGGAATGGGATCGTTCCATGAAGCAAGCAGCGCTTTTAAAGCCGGATTGGATCCCTATTTTACAAACTGCTGGAAAAATAGAGTTTGCTAATGAAAAGATGAAATTCATAAACCTTAATACCTACGAGATCTATATAAGGTCATTGAATGGACTCTATTCAAGTACGCTGCGTGAGAATCTCAAGCTACTTTATGAACGTATCGCTCAGGCCGATTTTACCGAAGTAGGGATCCCTGAATCTTTAAGTGATCCGATGGGAAATGCAGAGAGTGTCGATGGATTAAATGCGGCTTTTACCATACAAGCGGTGTTTGATTTCATGAAACAAAAGGATCGCGCAGAATTTCAAACAGAGCGAGGGTCTTTATACACGGCGCTGCAGATCCACCATTATCTTAATCTAGCGCAAATAGCGCATGGGACGGTGATGGATGCTAACAAAGTGGTTAATATCGTTAGGACCTTGCTGCGTGAAGAAGTAGCTTTAGCCGAAAAGCCATTGTCTTCTTTGCGCTTAGGCTTAAAACAGGGGGCGAGTGAAGGCTTAGGTGCTTTGTTGGGTGTCGCCAGTGTAGTTCTAGATAGTGTGGAGCTCAGTGCCGCAAAAACAGAAGCAGAAAAAGCTACTTTTAGTACCCAATTAGCCTTTGATACCGGTGGTTTATCATTATCGCTGACCAGCATGGGCGTCGCTTATACCGGTGCGTCGGTGGCGGCGACTATGCTAGGTGCGAGTACAGTGTTTGTATCTGGGTTGGGTATCGGTATTACGGCGCTGGTAAAAGCTTTTAATGAAGTCACACAAAGAGCGGTAGCCGTCGGCGTGTATTTTTTTCAATTAAATAAGGCTTATGAACTTAAAGGCTACCAAAAAGATAATCAATCCGTGATGAGCCCTCTTTACGGTGCTGTTGTTACCGAGATTAATTTTATCAATAATACTATTAACTACGGTAGTCCTTATCTTTACCGCACTCGCCACGGAGGATTTGGTAGTGGAAATATAAATTACATGATTTGGTCTGGTACCACGCCTGCTGTGGTTCGGAATAAAACGCAAGCGATTAATATCCGTGAAAGATTAGCGTATCCCGAAAAAGCGGCATTAGGGGATTGGGAAACGGCGTTGACCTGGATCTTACCAGATAGTCCTATTATCTATATTCGTTATGGCTGGATGATACTTCCTTTTGCGACCGCCCGAAACGATCGTGGATTTTCTGTGCTCAGAAAACTCGAAGAGCACAACGATTTTGATTATGACTTTTACGTTTTTCCGAGCGAATTCATAATCGACACTATTCATGAAGAAAGAGTAGCGACCCGTATTAAAAGCAAAGAACGCTTGTTGTGCCTAATTTTTCAGAAAAAGACAGTGATATTTATAAAAATATTCACTATCAAATCGAAGCGCCGGCTATTCCAAGCCGCTGTTCCATTGTGTTGAATCGTGTGGGTTCACTGACCCTACATAATCAACATCCTGAGTATACTTGGGTGCTGATTACCGAATATTTTGCGGCAGAGGCGCTGGCATTTACGACCACTGGGATAGAGGTAGCGAATACACCGATTAATATAGCCCCTCTACACCTTGGAAAATATATTTTTATGGATAAGGAGCATTCTGTTTTTATGATTGATTGGGAGGAAAAAAAACTGTTGCCTATCGAATTTGATTTTACCGCCTTAACCAATAGTTCACGTAAATTACCGCCTTATTTGCAGGATCGATCCTCGAATACAAGCATTATAGTATCGCATTTTCCTCTTCGCGATCCTAAGAGCGGGATTTATAATGGCAGAGCTTACTATCTGCCTAAAGACGCGCATTATGTTTATACAGCAAATATGTCTGAAAATATCGGTAGCGATAACCATTTAGTCGGATGTCTTGCGGATAGCTGTTATTTTTCACATCTTCCGGATTTATTTTGGCGTAGCCATCGTCAAACCCATCAACTCGAAGAAAAATATGTATTTTACTCCGGTAGTTTAGGTAATTCTGTAAGCAATAAAAAGAGCAGTCTACAGGGTAAAAGCCAAATAGAGTCTGTTTTACTGCAAATGGACGGAACGCTCAAAATTACTCAAACCTTTAAAAATGAACAGGGAAAAACCACTCAAGTTGTCTGTTATCATTTAGTGAAGGATAAGTTACTTTTGTTTGCCATTGCCGATGATCGATTATTGCAGATCTTAATGAATACAGGCGACAAAGCAAAACTAAATAAGCAACTTTCGTTTATTTTTAACCAAAAACCCAATTTGTCTTCGGTATGGGATGATTATCCTCAACTTTCAGCGAGCACTAAGGTGGCTGAAATGGATCATATCGTAATGGTTATGCCGCTTGCTGAGAATGCGACATCCCATCTTGTTTGGCTTCGCAAGCGAGCTAAGGATCGGTACCAACTGATTAATCCGCAAGTGGCTGAAAAAAACTTGCTTTTTCTAGGCACTTTGTTAGCCGCCGATGGTAGCGAGGTATTTTACTTTTTACGTGTTAGCCAAACCGAATTTCCCACACAATTATTTCGGCAAGCCGAAGGCGCTGTACCGGCAAAACCCGTTAATTTATTCATAATGCATGCTTACTATGCGAAGGGAATGCTTTTTATTCTGACGCCAGAGAATATTATAAAAAAATTAAATGTTTTTGGCGAAACTTCTATCGTGAGCTTTAATACGGAATGGATGGCGGCGCATCGCGATGACTGGTGGGAAAAAATTCCCGAATTATTAATCAACGAAAAGCATCAACGAAAAGAGTTTGTTACACTTTATGGGCTTAGCGATCTATCTGGGAAG
>CAZSWN010000013.1:27294-32543 GCA_964611135.1 uncultured Coxiellaceae bacterium
TTATCAATCCTTTATTTTGATGCAAGTACCGGCTAAACCAAGTGGAGAACAATTTCATGTGAGCTATTTAGGCCGGGTAGCTGAACTTGATTTTTTCTTTTGTGATAATGGGATACTTTATCAACAAGCCGTTTCTTCAGACGCGATGCCTATTTATTTTCAAGCGGCACAGTTACAAAAAAAACTCCCTGCTTTAGTCCCAGTAGCGGATTCCCTGCAGTCGGCTTATTTTTACAAACAACGATTATACTTAGATCAAAACGGATTAATCTTTTCATTAGATCCGAGTCTGTCCCAAATCAGGCGTTTAGAAAAAATCGAGAAATCTTGGTTTGAGAATGAACAGCCGGATAAATTTTTTCTTAAAAATAAAACGAGGTTTTTACAAAGCGTTCAGTCAAGGCTAACGGCAAACTATGAAAGCGATTTTTTTAGTGCAAATGATCCTTTTATTGCAATGGATTTCTCCAATAAAACCCGTCTGCTTATCACCGCCCGAAAAAACGCGCTGATTTCTATCGAATTGGCTGAGGATAAAAACATCTGGTGGAATCCGCATGAAAACACGTTTTTTTATAACCCTTTTCAGCAAGATGTGTCAGATTGGAGCTATTTAGGCGTCTGTTTCGGTGAAAATGACGCAATGGGCGTTTGTTTTTTTAGTCCTAAAGCGAAGATGATTTATTTCAATCCGGACTATCGCGGTGAGCAAGTCAATGACACAGAAGCTTATTTACTCAAACAAAAATTTTCAGCTGAATTAGCGGTGGCCTATAAAACCGTTTTTTTATTGGTACTTGATATTCCTTCTATTTCATCGGAATATTTTATTCCTTTGCTCCGCGATCAACAAAATCTTAACTTATATATTTCTAGCCAAGTTGGGTATACCTTTGACGTGCCCAAAGAAATTATGAACCACTATCAAGTCACTTGTTATCAATTTTATAGTTGGTTTTTGAAAAACATAAGTTTTTCACTTGAAGGGCAGATGAACTATCAAAAAAAGGAACAAGATATTATACTGTCTAGTCCGAGCGTTTTAGGTCAATGGATCTTTTTAAAAGGGATGGCCGATGAGACTTGGAACAAAACCAGGGTTGATGTTTCTTATGATGACGGAAACAAGTCGCTAGACTTTTTTTTGAAAAGAATTAGAAGTTATTTATTGTCTCGAGATGAATTAAGCATAGAATTAAGCAAGAATTATTTTTCTTCCTATTTTGCGCATTACGCCCACCAAGGTTTGCACCGCCATGAAGTGGAAATGTCAAACTTTAGCGAAACCCGAATAGCACTTCCTGCAAAAGTACAGTTAGTATCGCCGTGGTTAATTTCTTCCTCTTTATCCCTCTTAGGGGTATTGGCAAGCGGCATAAGCTATGTTTTTATCAGACGATTTCGCCAAATGCGATCGCTGACTTTAGCCGAAAGAGGCGTAGTCGCTCTTCCACTACTTTCTCTACCGAGTAAATCAAACGCCGAAGTCCATAGCGTGGTTGATTGTCATCGACAAGGCTTTTTTAGTTCCGAGCAATGTCTGCAAAACGAATCTACGCTCGGTTTATTAGGTTATTGTCACAATGGTAGAGAAGCACTGCTATGGTTTAAAAACACCAATACATCCATCGATACGGCGGAACTTCTCTGGTATGCACTTTGGCAGCATCGGGATCCATCTGTACTGAATGCCACTTTGAATTGGCAAGCGACTCGCGTAACAGTCTATGCGGATTATCTCTATATTGACCCGCAGGGCGCGTGTAGACAAGTCATTGAGTTGAAAGCAATTAAGCGGATCCCTATGTCATGGCTGTTTTCTCATCTGCCCAACGAGGTAAAAGACTGGTTGCAAACAAAGTGGGGGCAGGGCACGCAGGAACACGTTTTGCAAGACGCCGCGGCCCATTTCATGGCTAGGCGATGGGCGATGCAAATCGGTTTAAATTATTTGGTCAGCGAAAGTCTGCTTCATACCTCGATGGGTGATTGTTTTCAGCATTTAGGTTTGAAACCCCATTGGCAGGATCAGGATCATCGTTATTGTGTAGCGCGTGGCTTAAGCGCTGGACAGCAATTCCTGTTAGGCGATCCGCTGCAAACAAATCGAATAAGCACGATGGCAGCGCTTGGTTTAGAAACGGCGTTGTTACATCCTAAGCTACAGCAAGCTTATTTTAATTTATTTCCACGGAAAAATTTTCGCCATACCAAGCAAGTCGTACGTTTTCTGGCGGATTTATTACAATTTGGCGGCTGTCATTTTGCCACTCTCCCGAGTTTGCTCGAACTTTTATTTTCCGATTATGCGCCTGCCCATACCATCGCCTTGGGATTACGCGCGGTATGGAGTCTTTTCACAATCAGTAATGACCCCAGCTATTATTATTTAGGAATCGCTTTATTTCTTTTACCGCAATTACCTTTATTGTTGGAACATTTGGGGATTCCAGTGACATCTTATGTCAGTCAGACACTGGAAAAATTAACGCAATTTTTTATTTTTCAGAGTTTAATCGTCCAATTTACGTTAAGGCCTGATCCGGAGCGTTTACTTGAACAGGGAAGGACGCAGATTGCAGCGGAACAGCGCGTAGCGCAAGGTCGACAGCGATTATCGCGCGTCGTGAAACCGGTAGTTGCTTTCTTCAAGCCGACAACTCAGCAGAATGCCGATGCACAAGGTGCTGAGATTGCCTCAGTTCAAAGGATTTCGCATCATTAAGAGACGAGGCGCGCTTTTTGGCAAAATTTATTATACCGCTTCAATTAATTGATTTAAGCCCTTCGCTAAATTTTCTATATCACATAACGCGTGATCCGCACCTAATGTAATGCGTAATATTGCTTTTCCTTTAGCGGTAGTGGGATACATCGCTGCAGTAACCGCCAATTGATATTGGCTGCGTAACTGATCGGTTATTTCAATCGCTTTATTTTCTTCGCCTAGGAGAATCCCTCTGATAGGAGAGTTCGTTTGATAGTTAATAATTTTTGATTTGATAGAAGAATGTGCTAATTGCTGGTCAAAATGACTAATTTTATTTTGTAGAGATTTCTGTAAGGTGCAAATTTCATCAGTCAAATGAATATGGGCTGCCGCTATGGCGGAGTTAATTATGGTTGCAGGCAGAGGGTTACTAAATACATAAGGAACACAGAACTCTCGGGTAATATTTTCATCGTGAACCGTCGGTAAAACAACAGCGGCTCCGTGCGCACCAAAAGCTTTTGATAGCGAAACAGCGAGTATTAATCGCGGGTGAAAATAGCCTAATTCAGTTAGGACGTAACCACATCCGTGCGTTCCATACACCGACACACCATGGGCGTCATCTAAATAGACATAAGCTTCATATTCGTCCGCAAGTTTAAAAAGGGATTGAATCGGTGTTTTTCCACCCATAGAACCAATGCCATCGGCCATAATAATAGGCGTTCTTTTCGTTGTTTGGGCTACTTGTAATTGTTCTTCTAATTGATGAGCATGATTAAAATCAATACGACTGACTTCGCCAAACTGCTGCATAAGGCCTTGGTTTATCTGGATAGAAGCATGTGCTGTTTTATCTAAGATAAATAAAGGACCGTTGTGTTTAATGGGGTAACTGGGCATTTCGCCTGAAGCGATTAATGGAAGCATCCCCAAGTGCACAAGATGTAAAGAAGTAAACGTAACACAATGACCTAAAAATAGTTTATTCAATAACTCTTCGAGGACTAAGGAGGTTTCAATGCGCATTCTGGTTCTAGAAACGGCAAAGTTAACACCGTATTGAGCGATATCGCTTGAAGAAGCCATAACACGTTTATCCTGATCAAGTCCTAAATAAGAACAAGACATAAACTCAGTCAGTTGAGTTCCATCCGGCAAGAATATTTGGCGTCCTTGCCTTGCTTTGATAAGGAGATTATTTATTTTTTCAAATGCTTTAGACTGGTATTGTTTACTGGCTAATATTTTTTTTCTTTGCCAGTTATTTAGAAACGTGGACTTTTTCATAATAGATGCGAAGAGTTGCTGATTACTTTTTTTAGTATGGACATTAAAGATAGTTTATTATTTTTTATTCTTTTTGTATAGAGCGACGTATACTAGATTATAAATTTCAGATTCAAAGTATTAAAGTAGCGAATTTTAGCGTATTTTTACTTATATTGAGGATTAAGGTGTAATAAATTTTATGACTGTAGAAGAAAATTTTTTTAGCTTAGATTTAATGGTTCATAATATGCCGCATTATGTATATTGGAAAGATAAAAAATCTATCTATATGGCCTGTAATGATAATGCGGCGCGCCTGTTGGGATTAAAAAATAAAGAAGAAATTTTTGGAAAGCGTGATAAGGATTTTTATTGGCTGAATGAATCGCTCACCGATCAGTTTATTGCCGATGATCAGCGCGTTATGATAGAAAAAATTACTTTAACAAAGGAATACAGTATTCCTATAAAACAATTTGGCGGAGCGCTTCGTTTTTTTCATACCGACAAATTACCATTATATGATCAACAAAATCGGGTTATAGGGGTATTAGCTATTGCCATAGATATTACCGATCAAAAACTGGTAGAAAAAGAGAGCCATGCTTCTTCTCTGCTTTTGGAAGATATCATTTTTAATTTGCCAGGGCTTATTTATTGGAAAAATAAACAACATCAATATGTTGGATTTAATAAAAATGTGGTCGAACTATCGGGGCTTTCTAGGGAAAGCTTGTATGGAAAAACTGATTTAGAAATAAATTGGGGTAAAAAAGAGGCTAAAGTCTTTCAAAAAGAAGATAAAGAAGTAATGGAAACAGGGATCATAAAAATTACCGAAAATGCGCTTCCTCTTAAGCGTGCTGATGGATCTTATATAGTCGTTAGAACTGAGAAAAATCGCTTATATGATAGAGAGAATAGTATTGTTGGAATGTTAGGTGTTGCCTTAGATATAACCGATAAAAAAATATTTGAGCAACAATTAATTATAGCGAAAGAAAAAGCTGAAGCGGCCAACAAAGCAAAAACTGAATTCATCATGAATATGAGCCATGATCTGCGTACCCCTTTAGCGGGGATTATTGGTCTTGCGAGTATTCAAGTCGATAAAAAAATGGAGCAACAGGAGCAACAACAGTATGGGCAGATGATCCATAGTGCCGGTCAGCAACTTTTAGAATTACTCAATTCCGTCATCGAAGTGATAGCGGCCGAACATTCAGTAGAATCAATAAAAAAAGAGGCGATTAATCTCACCGAA